>JASJAY010000112.1 GCA_030066775.1 Planctomycetota bacterium | reverse complement strand
CATGGGCCCCTACTTCGGCCACCCGCCGGAGGGCATGTACCTGATCGACGTCGGCGCCGCAGCCGGCCAGATGTCGGGCACGCCCCGCCGCTACGGCAACTTCACGGTCTACTACCACATCTACAGTCAGCTCGTGCCGAACGAGCGCGGCCAGCACGGCTTCGCGACGTTCAACTTCGACATCGAGGAGAGCGAGCTGCCGGTGCCGGGCCCGCAGGGTCCGTTCACGCAGGACGGTTCGTTCACGGACGAGGGCGTCCTCATTCTCAACGCCCCGTACAGCACGCTTCCCGAGTTCGAGTCGGGCGTCAACTACAACCCGGACGCGTTGTCGCACAGCCCCGCCGGTCTCCAGCTCCTGGCGCAGGCGGGCGTGCCCTTCGACAACAACACCGACGGTGCGCACAGCTCGCAGGTCAGCTTCGGCAACCCGCAGGAGCCCATTGGCGGCTACAAGTGGGTGATCGACCAGTGGAACCCGGTCAGCATGGCTCCGGCTCCGGTCGGCATCGACCTGCAGCCTGGCCCGGCCGGCGCGCCGTACTCGACGGGTGTGCTCGAGACGACGAACCCGGCCGCGCTCGTGCGCTCCAGCCGGCGCCTCGTCGACCTTCGCGTGATCGATGACCAGCTGCCGATCGCCAACGAGGTGCCGCAGCGTTACGGCTACAGCATCGGCCCGGACAAGTGGATCATCACCCAGTCGACGACGTCGTCCACGAAGACGACGATCACGGGTACCGCCGACTTCGACATGATGGATGCCTCGAAGGTCGTCCGTCGGTTCGAGGTGAAGGGCGGCCTCGGCACCTTCGCCGACCTCGACAGCACGGACCTCACGAACACGACCACGATCCCGAGCCTCGCGGTGGACGGTCTCGACGTCACGTCGAACACCGCCCTGGGCGAGCTGCTCTCGGGTCTGGGTGATCCCAACCTGGACCTCGTCCGTATCGCGGTCAACCCGACCACGTACCGGGACGACGCCCACGCGGTGAACCCGCACGCGGCCCGCGCCGGACAGAGCGCGGACCACAACCGCGGTCGTTCGTGGCAGGCCCCGACCTACCAGTCGAGCCCCGGCTGGCAGACGAACGTCGGCGCTGTGCACCTGCCGGACGCCACCGGCGTCTCGCACAACCCGACGACCGGCGTGTTCACCGACGGCGGCCGCCTGCACGCGTTCGACAGCGCGGGCCACTTCGGGTTCTTCATCATCCGCAGTGACGCGTCGATCTACGTGCCCTTCGCCACTGACAAGAGCACGTACGAGACGTTCGGCGACAGCATGCTGACGGCCCGCGCCAACAAGGCCAACAGCAACCTGATCTCCTGTCAGATCACCTACAGCCCGGACGGGCGTTGGGCGGCCTGCGAGATCACGACGTCGACCGCGGGTACGAGCCAGTACCTGAACTCGGCCACCACCAGCCGGATCGTGCTGTTCTCGCTCTGCGGCGAGACGCCGGCGGCGTGGGGTGGCGAGACCTACCAGATCGTCGAGCCGCTTCCGGCCGGCGGCCTGACGGGCGGCAACTACATGTTCGCCATGAGCATGGCGCTCACGAACAACCACCTCTACTACCTGATCGGGAACGAGGTGGGCACGTACGGTCACTGGCGCGACCACTGGGTCTGCCGCTACGACATCGACAGCGGTGGTCCCAACGGCGAGCTGGTCCCCGGGATCACCGGCCAGAACAGCACCACGCCGGTGCAGACGCCCTTCCAGGGTGACGGCTCCGGTCCCGTGCAGAACTTCAGCACGTTCACCTCGGGCCCGCCCTCGGGCTTCATCACGGTGACGACCACCCAGAACGAGCTGTACCTGTACGACGGTTGGAACGCCCTCGAGACGTCCCACGCCCCGATGCCCTTCCGCGTCAGCGCGAACGGCATGGCGTGCGCCATCCTCGCCGGGCCGAACAACTCGAGCAGCACCTCGGGTACCGAGGTCATGCGCCACCACCTGTTCGTCGCGTACGACACGCAGGATGCGCGCCAGGCCTCGACGGCGAGCCAGTACCACTACGTGCCGATGGGCGGTACGCGTGGTCCGACCCTCCTGCGCGGTCCGTCCTCGTACCGTCAGTGGGGCTGGCAGTCCGGTCCCGCGACCGCGTTCGAGATCTCGGACGACGGCATGCGGGCGGCCTTCACCGGCTTCGCCGGCAGCCGCTCCGTGAGCGGGACGAGCTCGAACAACTGGTCGGCGAACAACCAGGAGGTGTTCGCGTTCTCGGCCACGGGTTCGGCCTCGGATCCGTGGAGCACCGTCTCGGTGCCCCCGAGCAGCACGAACGGCAACGTCAGCGGGAACATCTTCCAGGGCAGCCACAACTGGCGCTTCGGAAGCCTCGGGTTCACCGCGGACAACAACTCGCTGTTCTTCTGGGCCGGTTCCCCGAACGTCAACATGACGAGCACGAGCTCGACCTACATCGAGCCGCACCACATGGAGGGGACGTACTACATCATCGACCTCTCCAACACGACGACCAAGCAGGTGAAGAGCATGCTGGCGCGGACCGACGGAGGCTCGGGTGACGGCATCCGCACGTACACCACGGCTTCCCCGGTCAACATCACCAGCACGAGCAACTACAGCGGTGCCCTCGGCTACGTCATGCCGATCGGCGGCTTCTACTCGAAGAACCGCAACTTCTTCTACTGCGTGGACTTCACGCCGCACAACAGCCAGGGCGCGCCGCAGGCGTTGCTTGGCTTCAACGTGTCGGCCTACACGTCCAACACCATCAACGGCAAGACGGCCGGCGAGGGCTTCGAGGTGGACAACTACCCGAACCGTCGTCCGTTCGTCACGCAGTACTACTACATGCCGCACTACGCGCTGGACTTCCGGTACTACGCACCGGGCCTGTCGCAGGGCATGAGCCGTGAGGTGGTCGCCAAGGACACCGGCTGGGTCTTCTGGGCCCCGCAGTACGCGCGCAGCGGTCCCTCGAACAGCACGAGCATCAACTCGTTCTCGAGCGGTCCGTCGATCCGTACCTACTGGAGCGCGTACGACAACGGTGCCGAGGTGTGGGGCTTCGAGCCCAACGTGGCGGGTCCGGCGACGGAGCTCACCCACCCGGGTCTGGGCGCCGACTCCGGTCGACGCATGATCCACAGCCTCGAGGTGACGGACGCGGGCGACCTGCTCTCGTACGTCTGGGACGACAACTCGGGCGGCACGGTCGGCTACGACGACGAGCGCATCGGTCACATCTACGGGATCTCGTTCGATCCCGTCACGGGCGTGATCGATCCGAACTACGACAACGCCACCAACAGCGTGACGATCGAGAACTCGGACGGCCGCGCTGGCGAGGCGATGGCGCACGACTCGACGGGTCGTCGCCTGTTCTACGCCTACCGTCAGGGCACCGGCGGCAACGAGAACGACAAGGGCCTGGTGATGGCCACGCGCAACGCGGACGGGTCGATCACCGTCTCGCGCTACGCGACCTCGGCCATCGACTCCGAGCGCTACGACGTTCTCTTCGCCGGCCGCTAGGCCGCATCCTCATCCGCCCCGCCGGCTTGCCGGCGGGGCCCGTCTTCGGCGGGCCGGCTCCTTCGGGGGCCGGCCCGTTGTCTGTTCAGGCCCGTTGCCGCCCGCGCCTCGCTTGGCGGTACAGTCGAAGCCATGAAGTGGCTCCTGCCCGTGCTCCTGACCTGCGTCGCAGCGGGCGGGATCTGGTTCCTGTTCCGGGACGAGCCGGACCTCGGGTACACGCCGTCGGAGCTGCGCGGAGGCCGTGACGGCGGCCCGGGCGTCGAGCGCGACGACGCGATGCGCGCGCAGGGTGGCAAGCGCCTCGGCGTCGTTGGCAAGACGCCGCTGCCCGCCGAGGCCGGCTCTACCGATGACTGGATGCACGGCCCGCTGAAGTGGCCCAAGGGCGGACGCGTGACGGGGCAGCTCCTCGCCGATGCACTCTCGGAGCGCGTGCCCGTGCGTTTCATCAGTTCCGGCGAGATGGATGCGTTCCTCTCGCACGAGTTCCTCGATCGCGTGCCGGAGGGCGAGGGCGACCTCGGCATGCTGCCTGCGATCCTCCAGGGCAGCGGCTTCGTGCTCGAAACGAAGGACCGCTACGTGCTCTTGCGCAAGGCGCGCGGCCATCCCGATGGCGACGGATAAGCGCGCGTAAGGTCAGCGAGCGCGCTTGCGGCTCGCGGCGCCCTCGAGGAACACGGTGAGCACGCTCGCGGCCAGGCGTGCCGGCTGGACGCGCCCGCCCTGCGCCGCGCCGAGGAAGGCCAGGCGGTCCGCCATCCCCAGCAGGAGGTGGACGCGTCGTTCCGTGTCGGCGCGTCGGCGGCGCGCGGGACGCACGACGTCGTCGATCGCCACGCCGACGAGGTCGATGTACTCCTGGCGCAGGTTGTTGATCGTGGCCTGGCGCCGGTCGCGCAGCAGCTCGCCGCCGCCGCGGATGATCTCGGCCTCGCCGGGCCGATGGACCACGCGCCGGATGTGGTCGGTCACGACGGCGCGCAGGCGATCGCGCGCGGAGGGTGCGAAGAGGGCGGCCTGGGCCGAGGTGACCGCCGCCTCGAGAATGCGGCGCTGGACCTGGTAGAGCATGTCCTCCTTGCCGCTCAGGTAGCGGTAGAGGTTGGCCGCGCTCAGGTCGCAGGCCTCGGCCACGTCGCGCATCGTCGCGCCGTGGTAGCCCTTGCGGGAGATCACGGCGGCCGCGGCGTCGACGATCGCTTCGAGCCGCTCGTCGCGCCGCACCCGCTAGCTCCCAGCGTCGGGCGCGGGCACCTCGGCCGGCCGGTGCACGACGAAGCAGGTCGGCGTCTCGTAGAGCCGGATCTCCTTGAGGGGCAGGCCCGAGTCGGCCAGCTGGTCCCAGATCCAGGCCGCGATGCGCTCGGCCGTGGGGTTCTCGATCCGGTCGTTCAGGAGGGTGTGGTCGACGAGGTCGAGCACGCGGGCCTTCACGACGTCCTTGATGTCCTGGAAGTCGAGCACCATGCCGCTCTCAGCGTCGATCGGGCCCTCGCACCAGACCTGCAGGCGGTAGGTGTGGCCGTGCATGTTCCGGCACCGCCCCGGGTGCTTGGGGAGGAAGTGGGCGGCATCGAAGGGGAACTCGCGGACGACGATCACGGGGCGGCCATGGTAGGCGCCGGGCCCGGGCGGGCGCAGAAGGGGCCGGTCCGTCCCGGATCCGGGCAACACAGGGGCCCTGGGCACCGTCGTACCTGCGGCCCCGCCATCCCACCCCGGCGCTACAATCCCTGTCCCCCTGACTGGCGGGCAGGAGGCACCGGGGCGGCCCGCCGGAGGAGCGACCCATGCGCAATCTCGGTCTCGTGCTCGCCGCCACCCTGCTGGCGACCCTCGTCCTGGCCGCGCCCGCGGCCGCCGAGGACCCCGGCAAGATCGAGCTCACGGCTCGCACGGAGCCGGCCGAGCTCGCGCCCGGTGGCAGCGGCGTGCTCGTGCTCGAGGGCAAGATGGGGCCCAAGCTGCACGTCTACGCCACGAACAAGGGCGGCCAGAACGCGCTGTCGTGGAAGCCGATCCCCGTTGACGGCGTGACCTACGACACGAAGGGCGTCACGAAGAGCAAGCACAAGGAGTTCACCGAGCCGACCTTCGGCGACAAGTACGACGCGTGGAAGGGCACGTTCCAGATCCGCGTTCCCGTGACGCTCTCGAAGGACGTGAAGCCCGGCACGGAGATCGGCGCGCTGGTCGACTACCAGGCGTGCACCGACCAGATGTGCTTCATGCCCCAGAAGGACAACCGCGTCGTGACGCGGCTGGTCTTCAAGGCAAGCGGCGCGGCTCCGGTGGCGGGACCTGCCGCGCCGGCGAAGGACGCGAAGCCGCAGCTGCCCGAGCCCTACGAGGACGACGACGTCAAGGTCGAGGTCACGCTGAGCAAGGACGGCAAGGCCTTCCAGGTCACGATCACGCCCGCCATCGGCAACAAGATCTACGGGACCGGCGCCATGGACGGCATCCCGGTCGGCGTGAAGCCGATCGAGGACGACGGCATCACCTGGGGCACGGTGAGCGTGCCGTTCAGCCCCGGCACCCCGGATCCCCTCACGATCACCGTGCCCTTCGAGCGCACGACCGCCGAGATGGTCGAGATGGTGGTGAGCTGGCAGGTCTGCAACGACCAGGGCCAGTGCAAGCCGCCCGTGGATACGCGCATGGTCGTGAAGTTCGGCGCCGTGCGCGAGAAGGTGAAGCCGCCGCCGACGCCCGACGAGCCGGGCAAGCAGCCCGAAGAACCGGGCAAGCAACCGGACGAGCCGGGGAAGCAACCCGATGACAAGGGCGTGCCGAAGGGCGACGTTGTCTTCCCCGTCGTTCCCGACGACGACCTGAAGGTCAAGGAAGAGAACCTGATCGGCACCTTCTACGCCGACCACGGCCTGCTGGTGCTCGGCCTGATCTTCCTGCTCGGGGCGGGGCTCGCGTTCACGCCTTGCGTCCTCCCGATCATCCCGATCACCGTCGCGGTCGTCACCGGCGGCCGATCGGACCTGCCCAAGAAGCGCTTGGTCTCCCTGCTCAGCACCTACGTGCTCTCCATGGCGCTCACCTTCGGCGCCTTCGGCGTCGTGGCGGCGCTGGCCGGCACGACGATGTCCGCGGCCTTCCAGCTGCCCGGCGTGATCTGGGGCATCGGCGGGCTCTTCCTCGTGCTCGCCTTCGGCATGCTGGGTGTGATCGAGCTGCAGCCGCCGCAGTGGATGACCAAGCTGCAGGGCGGCGCGCAGCAGCGCGGCGGCTCGCTCCTCGGCGCCGCGCTCCTGGGCTGCGTCATGGCGTTCGTCGCCAGCCCGTGCACGGGCCCGTTCATCGTCGCCATGAGCGTCGTCCTCGCGACGACGGAGAGCGTACCGCTCGGCTTCTCCATGTTCTTCGCGATGGGCCTCGGCATGGGCGCCGTGCTCTTCGCGTTCGGCGCGCTCAACTTCGCGCTGCGTCCCGGTCCGTGGATGGTCTGGGTCCGCTATGGGTTCGGCATGCTGCTCTTCGGCGGCGCGCTGTACTACGTGGCGAACTCCGGGCTGCTGATGCCGCCGCTCTTGTGGATCGTGGTCGTGGTCATGTCGCTTCTGGCCGGCTACCTCGTTCAGCGGCACCTGGTGAAGGCCGAGGGCGAGCAGCCGAAGATTGCCTGGAATCGCGGCGCGCGGGTGATCGCGATGTTCGCCATCGCCGGCGTGCTGGTGGGCTGGCTCACCGCGCCGCCCTCGCTGCCCGAGAACGTCGACCCCGAGCTCGTCGCGTTCCAGACGCTCGAGAGCGTCGAGCAGCTCGAGGAGATCGTCGCGGACAACGTGGCGGACGGTCGCGGGACGGTCGTCGACGTCTGGGGCACGTGGTGCACCTACTGCAAGGTGTGGGAGGCGTTCCTCCAGTCGGACGACCGCCTGCGCCACGAGTTCACCAAGGTCGCGCGGCTCAAGATCGACGTGTCGACCGACAACCAGCCGGAGCTGCGGGATGCGCTCGGCATCCCGCGCAACCTGGCGCCCTTCTTCGTGTTCATCGACGCGGAAGGCAAGATCCGCCGCGCGGCCGACGTGGACCAGTGGTACGGCGAAGAGGACAAGTCCCGCGAGGCGATGCTCGAGCGTCTGCGGCTCATCCTGGGCGAGGAGTTCGGGGCGAAGGAGCAGGGCCGCCCCTGGCGCTACAAGAAGGGCGAGGTCAAGGAAGCCGCCCAGATGCCCAAGTAGGGCCGGCGCTTACACCCCGCCGTTCGGGATCACCACGCACGACGCGACGTCGTGCGTCTTGAGCGCGTGATCCACAGCCGCTTGCGCGTCCTCGAAGTGCAGGAGGCCCATGGGCCGCGTGAGGTCGCCCGACATCCGGCTCACGATGTGGACCGGGTGGTCCTTGGCGATGCGCCGGAGGCTGTAGGCCGTGAGCCCGTACGGGTGGAAGCGCTCCCGTAGCGAGGCCAGATGGATCGGCAGCTTGCCCGCCGTGAACCAGGGCAGGAAGGCGTCGTGGCCGGGGCCGTTCGGCGCGCTCGCGCCCCACACGATCGGCGCGCCGGGCTTGGCCCAGGCCGAGGCGCCGAGCAGCGCCTTGTGCGCCTGGATCAGGTCGAGGTCGTGGGGCGGACGGCCGCCCACGATGACGAGATCGGCGGGCTCCGGCGTCGGGGGATCGAATGCGTCCTGCCACGCCGCGACGGCGGCCTCGTGGGCCTCGCGCACGCCGCCCGCCGCAGCGGCCACGATGCCGCCCTCCGCATTGACGACGGCGTTGACGAGCCAGGCCTTGCCGAACGCGTCGGTCACGTCCAGGAGCGCGCGGCGGAAGGGGTTCCGGTCGAGGCGGCCCGCCTGTGGCCGGATCGAGCCGTCGGGGCGCACAAGGGTGTCGAGCGTGAGCCGATGGGCGGCGATGACGCTGTCCCGCTCGGCGACGCCCGGCACGAGGGCCTTGGGCCCGCCGCCGAACCCGGAGAGGTGGTGGGGGCGCACGTAGCCCGTGAGCACGACGAGGTCCGCGGTCGCCACCTGGCGGTGGACGCGCACGGTGCCGAGCCGCGGGTGCTCGTGGATCGTCTCGTTGAGCTCCGGCGTGTCGGGGGCGGACTGCACCGGACGCAGGCCGCGCAGCACGTCCCGGCCCAGGAGCGTCTCCACCTCGTTGCGGGGCGTGGGGGGGTGGATGCCGCGCGCCATCACGATGCGGATCTGCTGGGGGACGAGCCCCGCATGCGCAAGGCGTGCGAGCACCGGGAGCAGCAGGTAGCGCGTCGCGTGGGGCCGCGTCCGGTCGGGCACGACGATGGCCACGCTGCCCGCGCCCTTGGCGGCCTCCGTGAGCGGCATGGCGCCCACGGGGGTGTCGATCGCCTGGGCCACCACGCCCAGGGGATCGTCGGCTGCGGGCACGGCGTGCGGCGTGACCTCGCGCACGGTGATCTGATCCGGCAGCTCGACGGCCAACCGAGTGTCCCCGTATGCGACCTGCACCGTGCTCACGTGGGGATCATCGCGCCGGAGGGCGCGCGGCGCTACTTCACGACCCAGCGACGCAGCTCGATGTAGTGCGGGTTCTTCTGACCGTCCCGCGAGCGGTTGTGACAGGCGACGCAGTCGCCGCGCTCGGCGACGAAGTCGGCGCGGGCCGCCAGGTAGGCCCGGGTGTCGCCGTACAGGATGTCGTAGACGACGACGTCGCCGAGGATGGTCTTGCCCACCTTGGGGCTGGAGCGGGTGCCCGGCTCGGGCACCGCGACGAAGCCGACCGTCTCCTCGCGACCGCGCAGGATCGCGGGCCGCAGGCCGGGCCGGGTGGGCGACTCGTCGCAGCCGACGACGTCGAGCTCGCCGGCGCGGACCGGCGGGAAGGCGAAGGGGCTGGTCGGGTCGTTCTCGGCGCAGCCGCCGCTCTGGGGGCTCGCGCCTTCGAGCGCGTCGCGTGCGACGAGCACGGCAGGCGGTGCGGCCACGGCCTCGCCGGCGTCGTCGCGCGGCAGGATGAAGAGACCGAGGCCCAGCATCAGGACAGCAGCCGCCGCGTAGGCGATCAGGCGCCGCGCCGGCCGGCGGGCGCCCTGGCCCAGGGCGGCCTGGACGCGGGCCTCGAGGCCGATCGGCATTGCGGTTCCGTGGCCCGCGCGCACCGCGGCACCCGAGCGCGCCAGATGGGTCAGGAAGGCCCTGCGTGCGCCGACGCGCTGCGCCAAGCCCGGATCAGCGGCGATCTCGGCCTCACGCGCGCGCTGGAGCTCCGGCTCGAGCTCACCGTCCAGCAGACGGTCGACCTCGAGCGGATCCTCGTGCCATGCAGGGGAAGTGGGGGGCGTCATCCTTCGTGTTCCTCGTTCAACCGCTGAACGAGCGCCTTCCGGACGTATTCCCGGCCGCGGTGGAGCCGGCTCATGACGGTGCCGGCGGGCACGTCCAGGATCTCGCCGATCTCGCGGTAGCTGAACCCGTCCAGGTCGCGCAGCCGCACGGCCAGGCGGAAGGGATCGGGGACGCCCTCCACGGCCTCGGACACGGCATCGGGCGGCAGCGCGTCCCAGGGCAGCTCGTCCTCGGGCGGCGCGGGGCGGGCGGTCTCGAGCGAGCCCGCCATCTCCACGAGCTCGTCGTCCGGCAACGAGGTCGGTCGGATGCGCGCGCGGCGGTAGCGGTCGATGTGCAGGCGGCGCAGGATCGTGAACAACCACGCCTTGGCGTTCGTGCCCAGCTGGAAGGAGTCGAACGCGCGCTGCGCGCGGATGAAGGTGTCCTGGACCAGGTCCTCGGCGTCGTGTCGCTTGCGGGTCAGCGAGAGCGCGAAGGCATAGCAGTCCGGCAGCAGCGGGAGGCAGGTCGCCTCGAATGCCTCGCGCCGGTCGCTCTTCATCGCCAGATCGTCCGGGGGCGTGTACGCGTACGCAACGCTTGCTTGGGGGGGATGGAGCGCTGCGCCATAGAATCCCCCCGTGAAGACCTGCGTATCCGTGAATGGGCGAATAACGGCTCCCGAGGACGCGGTCGTCCCGGCCCTCGATCGGGGCTTCCTCTATGGCGACTCGGTCTACGAGGTCCTGTGGTGGCATCGGGGCGCCTTGATCCAGGCCGAGGATCACTTCGATCGGCTGGAGGAGTCGGGCCGGCGGCTCTACATGGACATCCACGCCTCGCGCGACGAGCTCGCCGCGGCCATCCAGGCGACGTGTACGGCCGCGGGCCTGCTTCCGACGGATGACGGCTATGTGCGTCTCGTGGTCACGCGCGGGGGGGGACCGATCGGGCTCGCGTTCGACGAGAACCTGAAGCAGAACGTGGTCGTCGTGGTGAAGGAAGCCGACCGGCCCCCGCTGGAAGAGGTGGAGCAGGGAATCCGTGCAGCGCTCGTGGAGCGCCGTCGCACGTCGAAGGACGCCCTGGACCCGGGCGCGAAGACGGGCAACTACCTCAACAACCTGCTCGCGCTGAAGGAGGCCCGGCTCGCCGGTGCGGACGACGCGCTCATGCTCAACGCCAAGGGCGAGGTCACGGAAGCCACGACGGCGAACGTCTATCTGCTGAAGGACGGCCGCCTCACGACGCCGCCCGTCGAGGCCGGCATCCTCAAGGGCACGACGCGCACGCGCATCCTCGCGCTCTGCGCGGAGGCCGGCATCGAGGCGACCGAGGCGCGCGTGACGCCGAAGGACCTGGAGGCCGCGGACGAGATCTTCATCTCCTCCTCGGTGCGCGGGATCCTGCCGGTGGTCGCGATCGACGGCCAAGCGGTCGGCGAGGGCCGGATCGGTCCGCTCACCCGCCGGATCTACGAGCTGTTCGAAGCCGCCGCCGATGCCGAGGCCGCCGACGCCGCGGGCGGGAGCGCGTGACGGCACGCCGCGCGCTCCACCGACTCGTGGAGACGACGAATCGGGCCCTCCGGGGCCGGGTTCGTCCCCCGGGCGGCACACGCCGTCGCGCCCACCGGACCCCCGATGCCCCTTCGTCGTAGCCCTTCCCCGACGGCCTGGATCGCGCTCGCCGCGATCTCGGTTGCCTTGCTGCTCCCCGTGGCGGCGATGTTCGGGCGCTCGTTCTTCGTCTACGAGGTCGAGCTGACGAACGGGAAGACGTACGTCGCGGCGGGCGAGATCACCGAGCTCGAGGAGGAGATCCGCTTCGAGCTGCCGCCCGACGACGAAGGTCGACGGATCACGGTGCCCGTGCTGCGCGAGCGTCTCGTCGAGGTGCGGCGCGTCGTCTCCCTCGATCACTACCGCGCCGTGCTCGGCGACGCGCGCACGCTCGGGCTGCTCGAGAACAGCTTGTGGATGGCGTTCGGCGGCGCGTTCGCCGCGCTCCTTTTCGGCCTCCCGGTGGCCTGGATCCTCGCGCGGATCCGCCTGCCCGGCTGGCGGGTGCTGGGGGCGCTGGCCCTCGGGCCGGCCGTGCTGCCACCGTTCTTCATCGCGCTCGGGGGCGCGCGCAACATCCAGCAGGTGCTGATCGCGGCGTTCGATCTCAGCGGCGGGACGCTGCAGATCGTCAACGCCAGCATCGTCTTCGGATGCGTGCTCTATCCGTTCGTCATCGTGCTCGTCGGTCCCGCTCTCGCGGCCGTGCCGGCGGGACCCGTAGAAGCGGCGCGCTTGCTCGGCGGCCGCGGTGCGGCGATGCGTCGGGTCGTGTGGCCGGCCGTGCGTCCGTCGGTCGTCGGCGCGTTCGTGCTGTGCTTCGTGATGGCGATCTCGGACTTCTCGGTGCCCGACCTGCTCGGCTTCATGCTGCCCGCGGGCGAACAGCCGGCGCACGTGTTCGCCACGGAGATCCGGCTCGCCTGGGAGAAGCACCGGAACTACGGACGGGCCGTCGCCACCGGCGCGCCGTTCCTGATCGTGACGGCGACACTCGTGCTCACCGCCCTCGCGTTCCTGCGCAAGAGCCCCGTGCTCGCAGCCGCGGATGCGGGGCGCCGGCGCGAGCGCCTCGCGCCGACGCCGCTGCGCCTCGGCGTCGGCTACCTCGTGCTCGCCTGCGTCCTCGGGGTGGCGCTCGTCATGCCGTTGCTCGGCATCGCCTCGTGGACGAGCAGCGGGGAGTCGATCGCCGGCGGGTCGAACGCGGAGCGCCAGGTCGTCGAAGAGAGCGGCAGCCTGTTCCAGTTCAGCGAGGCCCTGGATGCGACCGCCGGCATCCGCCCCCAGCGCGAGCGCTGGTTCAAGATGGCCGGCGCCGCCGCCCTGTTGGCGATGCTCATCGCGGCCGCGCTTGCGCGCGCGGCGGTCCGCGGCGGGCGGGGCTGGCGGATCTTCGCGGTGGTGGCCGGTGCGCTGCCACTGGCCGTTCCGGGCATCGTGTTGAGCCTCGGCACGCTGCTCTTCTGGAGCGAGCTCGACGTCGAGATCGCCCGGCGCGGGCTCCTGCAACCCGTGCTCGTGCTCGTCGCCCGCTTCCTGCCCTTCGCGCTGCTCGCCAGCTGGCTGGCGCTCCGCGGCGTGCGCCGCGGGCACGAGGAGGCGGCGACCCTCCTGGGGGCGGGCAGCACGACCCAGACGACCCGGATCTGGGGGCCGCTCGCGATGCGCGGCATCCTCGTCGGCGGCCTGCTCGTGCTGATCCTGGCCCTGCGGGAGTTCGAGTCCGTGATGCTGATCGAGCCGCGGATCTACCTCGCGCGGGTCTACGAGAAGATCCACTTCTCGCGCCTCGCCGACGAGGCCAACCTGCTCTTCCTCTACATCATCTACGTGTTGGGTCCCTGTCTGGGGGTGGCCCTGCTGCTGGGCCTCCGGCGAAAAGGACGCTAGGCCCGAAGGGCGGATCCGGGCGCTCCCGGCGGGGAATTGGCGCGCCGGGTAGGGCGGAGCGGCGTTGGTAAGGTGGATTCCAACGTCCCGCATGGGAGACCCTCGCGATGCGTCCGTCCACCGCCCTGCCCTTCGTCCTGTTCGGTTTGCTGGCGATCTGCCTGCCCGCCGCCACCGCCGACGTCCTCACCACGAGCGACGGCCTCGTGATCGAGGGCAAGGTCACGAAGACCGAGAACGGCTGGTACCGCATCGAGACCGCCGACGGCATCGTCGAGCTGGCGCCCGAGGGCGTCGTGTCCGTCAAGGAGGGCGAGGGCCCGCGCACGCGCCTCATCGCCGACCAGGCGCGGCTCAGCAAGGGCGACGCCCGTGGCTGGTTTGCCTACGCCCTCCGCGCCGAGGCCGCGGGCCAGCCCGACCTGGCGCGCACCGCGTACGAGCGCGTCGTGGCCATCGAGCCCGGGCACAAGGCCGCGCGTCGCGCGCTCGGTCACGAGCAGCACGGCGGCGCCTGGCTGCCGTCCGCCGAGGTCCGCCGCAAACAGGGACTCGTGCGCTACCGCGGTCGGTGGATGCTCCCCGCCGAGGTCGAGAAGGCCTCCACCGCGCCCGCCCGGCCGACGCTGACGAAGGCCGCCGACGTCGCGCGCGCGCACAAGCTCGTGGCGATGCTCGCCGGCGAGGACAAGGTCGTCGCGCAGGCGGCGCGCGTCGCGCTCGCCAAGAGTGACGAGGGGCTCAAGCTCGCCGGCGCGAAGCGCGCGCTCGTCGACGCCAACCCGAAGGTCCGCGCCGAGGCTGCCCGGTTCCTCGGCGAGCTGGGCGACGAAGAGGCGCTGCGCGCGCTGATCTTCTCGGGTGCCCGCGATGTGGATCCGGACGTCCGCCGCGCCGCGGTGCTCGCAGCGGCCAGCTTCGGCCACGACGACACGGCCGTGCCGTTCGTGCGCGCGCTCGGCTCGGAAAACCTCCGGCTCGTCGCCAACGCGGCCCAGGCCCTCGCGACGCTCGGCGACGAACGCGCCGCCGGCTACATCGTGAAGCGTCTCGTCAGCCACGGCTCGTCGTCGCGCAACTTCGTGGCGTTCGTGAACCAGGTCTCCTACGTGCGCGACTACGACGTGGAGATCGCGCAGCTCAGCAACATCGCGAACCCCGACGTCGCCACCCTGCTCGAGGGCGTGATCCTCGACGTGAAGGTGTTGGACGCGAGCTTCACCAAGACCTGGATCGAGCCGATCCTCGTCGACTCGCTCTCCGAGCTCGCCGGCCGTCCGCTCCGCAACAAGGCGGAGGCCATGGACTGGTTCGTCGAGAACAAGCAGCGCCTGCCCGACTTCCCCAAGAAGCCCAACCAGCGCGCACCCCGCCGCTCCAAGGGCAAGGTCATCGGCGTCCCCGCCAACGGCTAGTGGGGGCGAGGCAAACTCGCCGCGCTGGTACCGGGGAAAACTGCTGCAAGTTCTGACACGGCGGCGAGGCGCCCTCGATGCTTCCGGGCTGCCGCGGCGGGTCGGGATCTAGCCGCCGAACGTCAGGTCCAGAGCCCGGCGCGCCACGTGGCCGGCGCGCTCGGCGTACCGCTCATCACCGGCCATCAGGGCGAGGTGGCGCTTCGCTCGTCGCAGGGCCGTGGTTGCGTGGCACTCCAAGAACAGGGCGGCCGAGGTCGCATTCAAGGCTCCCAGTGTGGCCAGCAGCCCAGCTGCCATTAGCAGCCACGCATCGTGGTGATTGCGGCCGAGCCTGACGCACCACTCATCCAGGTCGCCGCGCGCCTGTTCCACGGCCTCGACGATGGCTGAGGGCGCCGCGAGCGGCAGCCACGGCGACCGGTCGCCGGCCTCGGCGATCTTCTCTCGCATCCACCTTGCGAGATAGGCCGGGGGACAGCGATAGAGCCGGTCCAGGTCGTCCTCCACCACGCGTGGATCCGCCATTCGCTGCTTGATCAGCTCGATCTCACGCGTGAGCAACGGTGCCTTGATGACCCGGGCGAAGGAGTCCGCCAGTCCTTCGAACGTGTTCGAGACCGTGGTGAGCTTCCGATCCACGCCCTCTCGGCTGAACCAGAGCGGAGCCTTGCGCTCGAGGAAGTGCCGAGCGCTGCTGTACGGGTACTCGAACGGATGGTCGCAAAGGCCCGCTTGGACGGGATTGTGTGCGATGTACCGCAGTAGCGTGAACCAGTAAAGCTGGCTCGTGACCGGCCGCGAGCCGAAGCGCCCGCGGACGAGCGCCCCCGCGTGCTCGGTTCGCTGATTGCGACGTCGTGCGTACGTCTGCTGGATGCGCATCAGCGCTTCAGACAGCTGGCCGTTGGGCGAGCCGGCGAGAAGGTGGAAATGCGTACCCATCAGGCAGTACGCGTGAACGATCAGGTCACCTCGCCGGGCAGCACGAGCCAAGAGGGACTTGAAGAGCCGGAAGTCTGCCCGGTCGGCGAACAGGATGCCCTTGCGCGCAGCCTGGTTGTAGATGTGGTGGAACTGACCGGGTCGGTCACGGCGCCGTCGTCGGGGCATGCAGTGCTCTCCGCGGAGAACACGGGTGGGCCGCCCCTTCGGTCACAACTTGCTGCAGTTTTCCCCGGTACCAGGGCGGCGAGTTAGCCGTCGGCCTTCTCGGCGTCCTTCTCGGCCTGCTTGGCCTCGGCCTCGGCCTTCTTGATGGCCTTGCGGGAGCGGATCTTGAACTTGGTCCGCACCTTCGGGAGACCGGTGACCGAGTCGCCGTCTTCCCAGCGCTCCTGCTCCTTGAGCTTCTCGATCCGCTCCCAGCGCGTGAGGACGCTGCGCGGGCGCACGAGCGCGTTCTTCAGCTTCAGGCTCTTGTGGATCGACATGGGAGCGCTCCCGACGAGACCCCCTCCGCAGACGGGGTCGGCATTCCGAACGAAGTCCCGGAGTATCCCCGCGGCGGGGCGGATTGCCCCAAAAAGGCCTACTGGCGGCGGGCGGGCGGCTTCGTCTTGGTGATGGAGCCCGGGTTGAAGGGCGCGAGGCCCAGATACCGGTACGTGTCGAGCTGGTAGGTCTCGTGGTACCGGAACGCGTCGTCGCGGCTCTCGAAGGGGCCGATCCAGAGACGGTAGTGGGTCTGCGTCTTGCTCAGCTTCAGCTTGTCCACCGCGACCCCGAGCTCGTGGCGGAGCTTGACGGCCGCCCTCTGGACATCGACCTCCCGGGCCGCCGGCTCCGAGCGCATGGGCAGCTCACCGAGGATGTACCACTCGATCGGCGCGTCGCGCCGCAGGGCCGGCCCGTCGTCGTCGCCGTTGCCGCCACCCAGGGTGACGCCCAGCGTGAAGCTCAAGGCCATCAGCAGCACGCCGACACAGCCGGCGTACATCATCTGGCGGCGCGTGAGCGACAACACGACCTCGGACGGACGCGATGTACGCGTCGTCTTCTTGCGCTTCGGCTGCTTGCTTGCCTTCGACCCACGGCCCGACGCCTTGCGCTTCGGACTGGAATCCCCGCCGCTACTCTCGGGGCGCAGGCGGAAGACATCGAGCAGATCGCTTGCTTTGCGCGCCATGTGCTCGCCGACCCTTCCGCAGTCTCTTCAAGTTAGGTCGGAGGGGGGACGAGGGCCTTTACTCAAATCCCCGCGATTCCGCGCTGCGCGCGGCGCCCGACCATCTCGCCCGCAAGCCGCACCGCGGCGGCCAGCGACGAGTCGCTCGCGATGCCGCGTCCGGCGATGTCGAACGCCGTCCCGTGGTCCACCGAGGTGCGCACGAACGGCAGCCCGAGCGTCACGTTGACGGCCTCCCGGGGAGCGATCGTCTTCACGGCCGGCAGCGCCTGGTCGTGGTACATCGCGAGCACCGCGTCGTACGCACCCTGGGCGGCAGCCGGGATGCACGCGTCGGCGGGGAGCGGGCCATGCGCGTCGATGCCGCGTTCCCGGGCCGCCTCCACGGCAGGCCGGATCACGTCGAGGTCCTCGCGGCCGAACAGGCCCTCCTCACCGGCGTGCGGATTCAGGCCGCAGACGGCCAGGCGCGGCACGTCGGGGCCGAAGCCGTCGGCGATCGTCCGCGCCAGCAGCTCCAGCCGGGCCACGAGCTCTTCGGTCGTGACGAGAGCGGGGACGTCGGCGAGGGGGACGTGCACGGTGGCGAGCGCCGTGCGCAGGCGGCCGCCCACGAGCAGCATCAGCACCCGCGGCACCCCGGCGCGCTGCTGCAGGACCTCCGTGTGCCCGGGCACCGTCACGCCGCCCGCGTGCCAGGCGGCCTTGTTCACCGGGGCCGTGACCACGCCGGCCACGCGCCCGGCCAGCGCCAGATCGGCCGCCTCGACGACCCAGGCGTGGGACGCGGCGCCCGCCCCCGCGTCGACGGCGCCGTACGCCGGGAGGCGCTCGAGCGCCCGAGCCCCGCCAAAGACGCCGACCGCCAGGCCTGCCTGGCGCAGCGCCTCGGGGCCTTCGACGACGGGCAGCGCCGGGGCGCCCTCGATCAGGCGCCGGTCGCGCTCGAGCGCGGCCGGATCGCCGACCACCAGCAGGCGGCACGCCGGCGATCCGCCCTTCTCCAGGGCCTCCGCGTAGCGCAGGACGATCTCCGGACCGATCCCGGCCGGATCGCCAAGGCTCAGGGCGAGGACGGGGGCATCCACGGCAGGGTCCCAGGCAGCGTCGCTCATGCGGCCATGCTCCGCCGGTGCAGGAGCACGTCCAGCGGAAGGATGAACGCCGCGATCCAGAGGAAGAGGGCCACGCGCGACCGGCGCCGCTCCCGCTCCCCCGTGGGCAGCCCGCTCGCCGCCGCCGCGCCGCTCTCCGGGGCGGCGCCGAAGCGCGCGGCCAGGGCCTCCGCGTCCCCCGCGCGGTCCCGCGGGGCTGACGGCGGCGACGACAGGTACGAGACGGGCAGCATGGGCCGACCGTCCTCGAGCACGGCCCCGATGCGGCACAGCGCCGCCTCGGCGGTGCGCGGCAGCATGCGCGCCGGCTGCGGGTCGCCGGGATCGAAGCTGCCGAGCGCCTGCTTCGTGCCGTCCGCGCCCTCCCACGTCAGGGCCACGCGCGTGGCGTCGCCCTTCGGCCACTCCACGTGCACGCGATCGCCGTCGGGCGTCGGTGTCACGACGACGCGGGGCAGATAGCGGAAGGCGCCCTCGGGTGACATCACCGCGCGCGCACCCTGGCCGAAGAGGCGGCCGAGGTCGCGCCATGCGCGCGCCCCCGGATCGTCCGGCGGCAGGGCCCACTGGAGCACCCGGCCGAGGCCGTAGCGTCGCGCGGCGAGCACGGGTTCCTCCTCGCGCGCGAGCAGCACGACCGCGCCGAACGCGGTCTCTGCCGCGCGCGGCGGCGCGACCTCGGGCAGGTTCGACGCGTCGAAGCCGCGCACGGCCTCATGCGCGCGCACGAGTGTGAGCGGCACGAGCGAGGGCGCCTCCGGCGCCGCCGGCTCCGGCTTGTCGGGCTCGGGCGGCGTGACGTCGGGCTGCGGCGGGGGCGGCGGTTCCGGCTCGTCGGGCTCGGGCGGCGTCGGGTCCTGCGGCTCCGGCGTGCGGTCGGGGTTGTTCAGACGATCGAGGCGCTCGGCCTCCGTGTCGCGACGGCTCGTGATGCCGCGCGTGTCCTTCGTCATCACGGTCGGCAGCTCGGTCGCGTCGTCGACCGAGATGAGCGAGCCGCGCGCGGCCCACTGGATGATGCCGCGCAGCTCGCGCCGGCTGTGCCCCGCACCGATGCCGACGGCCGTGACCGTCACGCCGCGCTTGCCCATCGGACCGACGACCTGCGGCCACATCTTGATGCCGCCCGTCTTGCCGTCGGAGAGCAGGATCACGTGCTGGATCGGCGTCGTCTCCTTCGCGAGCACCTGCGAGGCGAGGCGCAGCGCGCGGAAGATGTCGGTGCCGCCGCCCGCCTGCACGGTGCTCAGCCAGAGCGGCAGGTTGAGCGCGTCCGCCGCCCCGCGCGGCGGGAAGTCCAGGGTGGGCTGATCGGCGAAGGTGATCACCCCGACCCGGTCCCAGCGCGAGAGCGTGCCGGCCGCGCGCCGCGCGCCCTCGATCGCCAGGGCCAGCTTCGCACCGTGCATGCTCGCGCTGCGATCGATCAACAGCAGCAGCGTGATCGGCAGCGCCTCGCTCGGCTGGCGCTGCGCCTCGATGCCGGGGCCCTCGTCGTCCTCGGGCGGATCGATCGGCGGCGTGGGGGGCGTGGGCGGCGGCGGGGGCGGCGTGGGATCGGGCG
>JASJAY010000111.1 GCA_030066775.1 Planctomycetota bacterium | reverse complement strand
GGGACGCTCGTGATCGCCGCGCCGGACCTCGCGCATGCGCCGATCCAGCGCGAGGTCACGCTCGATCACTCCACGTCGTAGCGGTAGTGGTCCCAGAGGTTGCGCAGGAACTCGGCGTCGAAGCGCCGGATCACGATGACGACGACGCAGAGCGCCGCGACGAGCAGGGCGAAGAGCAGCTTCACGTCGATGCCGAGCGCGGTCAGGTGGCCGATGATCGCGCCGAGCATGACGCCCAGCCCGAGGATGGCGCCGTAGACCGCGCTCTGGGGAATCAGCATCAGCGTGGCCGCCAGGAGCTCCAGGCCGCCGATGATGTAGCGCCCGGCCGGCTCCATGCCGAGCTGGGTGAACAGCTCGATGTCCGCCTGGTGGTCGGCGAGCTTCAGGTAGCCCGCGTAGCCGAGGATGCCGGCCGCGACGAGCTGGGCGCCCCAGGTCGCGATCAGCGCGGGGGTGCTCTTCTTCGGGACGTTCTTCATTCCGCGTCTCCCTGCACGCTGAGGATCGAGTCGTGCGGAACGTAGAGGTGGTCGAAGGTGAGCTCCCGCACGCGCCGGACGCCCATCGAGCAGAGGATGTGCTCGATGTCCTTCACGGATCCCTTCACGTAGTTGGCGATCCGGTACGCCTTGTCCTCGATGACGAGGCCACGCTGCAGGGACGGGTCGTGGGTCGTGATGCCGACCGGGCACGTGTTGTTACCGCACTGCAGCGCCTGGATGCAGCCGATCGCGAGCATGAACCCGCGTGCGGTGTAGACCGCGTCCGCGCCCAGGCACATCGCGCCGACCTGACGCCCCGGCGTGACGAGCTTGCCGGCCGCGAGGAGCTTCATGCGGTCGCGGACCCCCATCTCGACCATCATGTCGCCGACGCTCTTGAGCGCGGGCAGGAGCGGCATGCCGACGCCGTCGAGGTACGCCTTGGGCGCGGCGCCGGTACCGCCTTCGCCCCCGTCGATCGAGATGTAGTCCGGGAAGACCTCCTGGCGCTTCATCTCCTCGAAGAGCTCCCCGACCTCGCTCGGCCGACCCACGCAGAGCTTGATGCCCACGGGCACGCCCGCGACCTCCTGCACGCGCCGGATGAACTTGACGGTGGACACGAGGTTGCGGCACTCGACGTGGTACGGCGGCGAGACCACGTCCTGGCCCATGGGCACGCCGCGCAGCTCGGAGATCTCGGTGGTGATCTTCTCCTTGGGGAGCAGACCGCCCTTGCCCGGCTTCGCGCCCTGGCTGAACTTGATCTCCACCATCTTGATCTGCTCGTGGGCGGCGAGCGCCGTGAGCTTGTCGTCGTTCAACGAGCCGTCGTCGTTGCGCACGCCGAACTTGGCGGTCCCCATCTGGAAGATCAGGTCCGCGCCTTCCTGCAGGTGGTACTTGGGATAGCCGCCCTCGCCCGTGTTCATCGGGATGCCGGCCAGGCGCGCGCCGCGGGAGAGCGTGCGTACCGCCTGGCTGCCGAGCGAGCCGAAGCTCATGGCCGAGATCACGATCGGCTTGTCGATCGTGTACGCCTGCGCGAGACCGCGCTCCTCGCCGAAGGTCAGCCGGTAGGGCTCGAGATCCGCGTGATCCGTCGGGAACATCGCGTGGCGCAGCTTGATCTCGTTCTCGTCGTAGTTGTATTGCGAGCCGAACGACTGGGCACCCTCGATGCCCTTGGCCTTGCGATAGACCTCGGCGCGCTCGACCCGGTTGAAGGGGCGCTCCTCGGTGTCCGTCGAGAAGAGGTACTGGCGCAGCTCGGGGCCGACGCTCTCGAGCACGTAGCGCATCTGCCCGATCACGCCGAAGTTGCGCAGGATCGTGTGCTGGGTCTGCACGTGGCGATAGAAGAAGTTCGCCACCGTCAGCATCAGGAAGAACACGGTGCCGAAGTGGAACCAGAACGAGAGGAAGTAGCCCGCGAAGAAGAAGGCGCCGGTGGACGACGCGATCATGAAGTTGGTGATGCGCGCCAGCTTGTGCAGGTCGACCTTCGCGGTGGACATCGGTGCTCCTCGGCGAAAAAGCGTACAATGCGGCCCTGATGCGCGCACTCGGCTGCCTCGTCCTGTTCACCCTGCTCGCCGTCCCCGCGGCGGCGAAGGACGGGAAGGGCAAGCGCAAGGTCGAGCGGTACCCCCCGAGCTTCCGCATCGCCGTCAAGGAGGCGATTCAAGCGGGCGTCGAGCACCTGCGGCGTCTCCAACAGGAGGCAGGCCACTTCGGCAACCCGGAGGGCGACCAGGCGCTGGGCAACACGGCCCTGCCGACGCTGGCACTGCTGAAGGCAGGCGTGTCGCCCGATGACGAGGCGATCCAGCGGGCGTTCGCCGTGATGCGCAAGATGCCGCTCGAGAAGGTGTACAGCGTCGCGTGCTACCTGATGGCGATCCAGGCGAAGTACGCGCCCAAGCTCGATACGTTCGACACGGACGTCGGCTCGATGCGCGCCAAGCGTCTGCGGCCCAAGGAGATCAAGAAGCAGCTCTCGAAGGTCGATCGCAAGGCGATCGAAGCCGGGCTGGACTTCCTGGTGCGCGCGCAGAACGCGAACGGGCTCTGGTACTACGGCGTGCCGGCGGACGAGAAGGCCATCGGCTACGACCTCTCCAACACGCAGTACGCGCTGCTCGGTCTGCGCGCCGCGGCGGACTGCGGCATCCTCGCAAAGGGTCCGGTCTGGCTCGACGCGCTGCGGGCGCTCGTCGACATCCAGGATCCGAAGGGCGACGAGATCGAGGTCGAGTACGACGAGGAGCAGGGCGACTACCTGATCCGGCGCAAGGAGAAGTCCGAGGTGCGGCCCTTCCGCTACAAGCACGGCCGCAAGGACGGCCCGCTGGGCGAGAAGACCGTGCCCACGTGGCCCGCCACAGGCTCCATGACGAGTGCGGGCATCGCCTGCGTGGCGATCTGCAGCGAGGGCCTCTGGCGCAGCCGCAGCTTCAAGGGCAAGGACCGGCGCGAGGCCGCGCGCTCGATTCGCGACGCCGTGGCCTGGCTCTACCGCAACTGGAGCGTGAAGCAGAACCCCGGCCACCCGCGCAAGGCGCACCACCTGTACTACCTGTACGGCATCGAGCGCATGGGCATGCTCACCGACCGCCGCTTCGTCGGTCTGCACGACTGGTACAAGGAGGGCGCCGACCTGCTGCTCTCGCTCCAGAACGCCGGCAACGGCGGGTGGGGCAACCACGTGAACACCTCGTTCGCGATCCTCTTCCTGAAGCGCGCGACGCGCGGCTCCGATCGCGTCCAGACGACGGGCGGCTAGCGCCCGAGCGTCTCGCGCACGATCTGCGCGAACGCGTCACAGGCCGCGTCCGATGCGTTGATGCACGGCACGCGCACGTAATGCTCGCCGCCGGCCTCCTCGAAGGACTCCCGCAGCTCGCGCCCGATCTCGTCGATCGTCTCGAGGCAGTCCGCAACGAACGAGAACGTCGCGACGCTGACGGACGTGATGCCCTCCTCCGGCAGTTCCTCGACCGTTTCGTCGGCATACGGCTGGAGCCAGGTCTCGGGACCGAAGCGGCTCTGATAGACGACCTGCCAGGCGTCGTCAGCGAGGCCGAGCGAGGCGGCGACCGCGGCGGCCGTGCGCTCGCACTCCTCCGGATACGGATCACCCGTGTCGGCGTAGCGCTTGGGAATGCCGTGAAACGACATGAGGAGCGGCGCCTCGACGGTGGGTTCGATGCCCGTCTCCACGACGCTCTGCCGCAGCGCCTCGATGTAGGCGGGGTGGTCCGGGAAGCTGCGGACGAAGTGGAGCGTCGGCAGGTTTCGCCGGTTCTTCGACCACAGCGCGATGCGGTCGAGCACCGAGGCCGTGGTGGCCGAGCTGTACTGCGGATAGAGCGGCAGCACGACGATCTCCTCGCAACCGGCCGCCTCGAGCTCGTCGAGGCGCTCTGCAATCGTCGGCGTGCCCAAGACCATCGCGTGGGTCACGCGGTAGGCGTCGCCCAGACGCGCGGCGACGCCCTCGGTCTGCGCCTCCGTGTACACGCGCAGCGGCGAGCCCTCCTCGGTCCAGACGCGGCGATAGAGCGCGGCGGACTTGCGCGGCCGGAACGTGAGGATGATCGTGTAGAGCAGCGGCTTCCACAGCCACGGGTTGATGTCCACGACGCGTGGATCGCTCAGGAACTCACGCAGGTAGCGCCGCAGCGCCTTGGACGTGGGCGCGTCGGGCGTGCCGAGCTGGACGAGCAGGACACCGGTGGGCCGGTGGGTGGACATGTAGCGCTACCGCTCGCGGAGACCCTCCGCGGACCGATGAAGGTACTCGGCCAGACACTCGGCCAGCACCCGGTACAGACGGGCTGCCCAGACCGGCGACTCCTCCTGCATGCGGTGCAGGTCCTCGCGCGACAGCTCGAGCACGCGCGACTCGATCGCGGCGGCCGCGCCGGCGCTGCGCGGGACGTCGAGCAGGAGCCCCATCTCACCGAACGAGTGGTTCGGCCCGATGCGTGCGACCTCGTGCTCGCCGCGCTGGATGACGATCTCGCCGTTGACGACCAGGTAGAGCGCCGTGGAGGGCCGGTCGACCTCGAAGACGGTCTCCCCCGCCGTGAGCTCGTGCACGATGCCGTACTGACTGAAGGCGTTGAAGGCCTTCTCGTCCAGCACCCAGTGCAGGCGCGGGAAGCGGTCGTGGCCCGTGGCCCATTGGACTTCGATCGACATCGGTCCGATGGTACCGAGCCCACACGCCGGCGTCAGGGGTCAGATGGCCTTCTTCTCCGCGTCCTTCTTCAGCTCGCTGAGCATCGGCTTGACGCGCTCCTCGTAGCAGCCCGGGCAGATCGAGTGCGTGAAGTTCGCCTCGGAGTGCTGCGCGATGTACTCCTCGATCCGCTCCCAGATGTCGCGGTCGTCGCGAATGCTGTGGCAGTACATGCAGATGGGCAGCAGCCCGCGCAGGGTCTTCACCTCGCTCAGGGCCTGCTCGAGGTCGTCGACCTTGCGCGCGAGACGACGCTCGAGCGCGATGACGCGCTCGGCGGCGTGCAGGCGCGCCCGCAGCTCGTCCTTGTCGAAGGGCTTCGTCATGAAGTCGTCGGCACCCGCGGCGATGCCCTCGACCAGGTCTTCGGTGGTCCGACGCGAGGTCAGCATGAGGATGAAGCAGAACGGGCGATCGTCGTCGGCGCGCACGAGGCGCGCGAGATCGGGACCGTCCATCCGCGGCATCATCCAGTCGAGCACCAAGGCGTCGAACGGCTGGCGCTGGAAGGACTCCCACGCCGCTTGACCGTCCTCGGCGACCTCGACCTCGTGGCCGAAGTCGGTGAGCTGGGTCGACAGCACGAGCCGCGTGCCGGGATCGTCGTCTGCAACGAGAATGCGCACCGTCCTGCTCCTCCGACTAGATGCTCGCCAGCGCCGCGCGGGCGCGCTCGAACGCCTGCTCGGCGACGGCCAGCGCCTCGGCGAGTCCCTCGGTCTCCTGCAAGCGGCCCTTCACCTCGACGGCGAGGAAGGCCTCCGCGGCCTCGGTCGCGCCGACGGAAGCAGACGAGCCCTTGAGCCCGTGGGCCACGCGGTGGACCTCGTCGATGCGGTCTTGCTCGAGCGCCCCCCGCAGCACCTCGAGCTGCGCCTCGGCGTCGAGCACGTACAGCTCGGCCAGCTCGCGGATCAGATCCGCGTCGCCGCCTGTGGCTTCGTCCAGCTGTGCGCGGTCCAGCACAGCGGGTCCGGTGGTGCCGTTGTCCATGGAGGGCTCCCGATGGGTGTGTCCCCACCATCGCCAAAGGCGCGAATCCCGGGCCCTCGAAAGCCGCGCTTGTTAGCGCGCGCCAACATCTGTTCAGCCGGCGTTCATCGACGGCGCTCGAGCACGAGCTCGACGTCCCCGCCCGGGGCGGCCTCGGTCTGGGCATACCACTGGGCCCCGTCCTTCTGGGCCCAGGCCTGCACCTTCCACGTGCCGTCGGGCACGCCCTCGATCTTGAACCGGCCGTCCTTGTCGACCTCGCTGCCGATCCCGAAGCCCGTGCCCTGGACGGAGACGCTGATGCGTCCGCCCTCGGCGTCGGCCGGGATGCGGACGCGCCCGGTGATCGGACGCCCCGTCTCGACCCGCAGCGTGGACGTGTCGCCCGGGCGCAGGCCCGTCTTGTAGACGAAGCGCCCGCCCGGCAGGCCCGTGATCGCGAAGGTGTACGTCTTGCCCTCGACCAGCCCATGGAAGCGCACGACGCCGTCGGCGCCGACCTGGCGCCAGGCATTGCCGCGGCCGTCTTCCTGGTTCAGCTGCGCCTGCTGCCAGCGGTTGTCCGACGACCAGTTCGCGATCTTCACCGTGAGCGAGAGGCCGAGATCGGCGCGCACGGTCACGTCCTGGCTGCCGGCCCGCACGCGCTGGCGCGTCGGCTCGGCCTCGCCGCTCCCGAAGGTGCGCAGCACGCCGTCGGCCTCGTACCAGACCTCGTACTCGCCGGGCGGCATGTTCTTGAGCTCGAAGCGGCCTTCTCGGTCGACGTTCGCGGAATACTGCCGCCCGTCCCCGCCGACCGCCTTGGCGCGCACGTCGCCGTCGGCAAGCGGCCGGCCCGCCTTGTCGAGGACGGTGCCGGTGATGCCGTAGGCGCGCTCCAGGCGCACCGTCGTCGGCGCGGGCGTCCACTCCTCCTGCTGCGCGGGTCGCAGGTCCTTGCGCGCATTCGGGGGGTTCACCCCGAGGCGGAACGTCCCGCCCGGGGGCAGCCCCTCGAGCTTCGCCTCGCCGCGGCTGTCGGACGTGGCGTTGAAGTTGCCGCGGCTCCACCGACGCGGCGCGTTGTCCCCTTGGATCCCATAGAGGTAGACGTAGGCGCCGGAGACCGGCTGCCCCTCGTCGTCGAGCACCGTGATGACGGCCGTCGCGCCGACCTCGAGCGCGGCATCGGCGCCGGTGCTGCCGGCGTCGTGGGTCTGGGGCGGCACCGGCACGTACTGGGACGGCGCCCCGAACCGCACCTCGTACGCGTAGGGGCCGAGCCCCTCGAGCGTGTACCGCCCGTCGTCGCCCGTGACCGTCGTGGCGTGCTCGTTCGTCGTCTCGCGCTCGGTCCCCGGCTTGAGCATCCAGGCCGTGACCTGGACGCCGGCGACCGGCTTGCCCGCGGCCGTCACCCGACCGCGGATGGACTCGGCCGCGTTGAGCCGAAGCTCGACCGTGCCGCCGCCGTACTCATCCAGCCTCTGGTAGAGCGCACCGCCCTGGCCGCCCTCGACGCGGAAGATCTCCACGAACGCGGCATCGGGCTCGCGGTCGTCGTCCAGCTCGAAGGTGGCGCGTCCCGCGGAGAGCGAGCGCGAGCTCGAGCTGGTGCCGCCGCTCTTCCACGTGCGCTGCATGGAGATGCGCGCACGCGTCACGGGCGTGCCCTTGGCGTCCACGACCTTGATCGTCAGCATCGAGCCGCGCTCGACCTCGGTGAGCACGAGCGTCACGTCGGTGGCGCCGGCCTCGACGCCTTCGACCAGGGCCTCGAAGCGCTTGCCGGGTAGCGCCGCACGGGCCGACACCCGGTACGGCCCCTCCTTGAGCCCCGTGACCACGAAGGTGCCGTCGGCCTGCGGCGCCGTCTCCTCGCGCTGCCAGCCGCCCTCGCCGCTGTAGCGCGCGCGGATCTCGACTTGGCTCGCGGCCAGGCCCGGCGGCAGCTCGATCGTGCCGCTGATCTCGAGTCCACGTCGCAGCTTGAGCGTGCCTTCCGTGGCATCGGCCTCGAACCAGGTGAAATCGTTGTCCTTCAGGTAGCCGCCGGCCTGCGCGCGCGCGCCGGCGACGCCGGCCGCGAGCGGCCCGATCCGGGCCCGGCCCTTCGCATCCGTGGTGACGTACCCGCCGGTGATGTCGGACAGGCGCGCCATGACGCTGCCGCTCTCCGTCGCCTTCTTCATGGTCCCCACGACCAGGGCGTTGGCGATCGGCTCGCCCGAGTCCGCGTCGACGACCGTCACGGTCATCCAGCGCGCCGCCTCGAGCTCGAAGTCGTGCGTCGCCGTCTCACCGCTTGCGACCCGGAAGGGGTCCGTCTGCTTCGCGGCGAAGCCGACGGCCTTCGTGGTGAGCCGCACGTCGTCGTCGGGCACGACCGCGTCGATGACGTACCGGCCGTCGCGGTCGGTCACGCCCGTGACGAAGCCGGACCCCATGCCGAGCATGAAGCCGATCTGCATCATGAAGTCGTTCTGCCGCTCGAGCGAGACCACGGCGCCGCCGATCGGCTTGCCGCCGGTGGTCACGCGGCCTTCGACCTTGCCCGCCGGTACGGCGACGAGGTCCTTCTCCTTCTCCTCGGCGGGCTTCAGCAGGACCGCCCCGGCTCCGCCGCGGTCGCGGCGGCCGCGCAGGCTCGGCAGGGCCTCGCCGACCCAGCCATCGCCGAACGCGAAGACCATCGACGTCCCCGGCGGCACGTCCTCCATCCGATAGCGGCCCTCGGCATCGGTGACCGTGCTGGCCGGGAACGTGAACCCGTCCATGCCCCCGTCCGCGGGGACGGCGTACACGGGCACGCCGGGCAGCGGCTCGCCGCTCTCCTTGGCCGTCAGCTGCCCGTAGAGCGTGGCGAGCTTCGGCAGCGGAACGGTGATCTCGTCTTCGGGGCGCTCGCCGCGCAGCTCCACCATGCCCGTGCCGTAGCCCTCGGCCATGGCGATCATCCCGCCTTCGGTGCCGGGGATCTTCAGCTCGAAGCGGCCCTCGGCGTCGGCCGTCGTGGTGCGCAACAGGAACCCGGTCCCGGGATTGCCGCCGCCCGCGAGCACGGTCGCACCGGGGATGGGCGTCATCGTCTCCGCCTCGACGACGCGGCCCTTCACGGGCACCCCGCCGGCGCCGATCGTCAGCGTGTAGTCGCCCTTGTAGGGCAGCGTCACCGGCAGACCCATCGCGCGGATGGAGCCGGGGGCGACGGCGGTCACCATCACGACGCCCGGTGCCAGGCCGCCGATCGCGAACTTGCCTTCGGCGTCGGTCTGGGCCTGCGGACCGCGCGCGGGCATGAACGGTCCCATCTGGTTCATGCCGGGCGAGACGATCACGGTGCCGCGGAAGGGCGTGCCGTCGTCGAACACGACGCGACCGGCGAACGACACGTCGCCCGAGGGTAGGTCGATCGTCAGGGAGACGCGGGCGCGGTCGGCGGGTACCGAGATCGACGCCACGGCGCGCCGGTCCTGGGCGTCGCGCGCGCGCACCTCATAGAGCCCGGGGCCGAGCCCCCGAAAGCGGAACGCGCCGTCGTCGCCGGCCTCGACGTGGTCGAGCGCGCCGCCGCGTGCGACGCCGCCGTCGAGCAGCCGATCGACGAACACCTTGCCGAGCACGTCGAAGAGCGCCGCGGCGCCGTCGCCCTCGAGCTTCGCCACGGCGCGCAGCTCGACGTGCGCCGGGGTGGGCGCGCCGGCGTAGCGCACCGTGCCGACGATCTCACCACGCCCCGGGTTCTCCATGGCGTCCGGCGCCGGGCCGTCGCCCTCCACGCCCATGCCCTCGAGCCCGGGCTGCGCTTCGTCGCCCCCGTCGCCGTCCGTCGTCACGACGTCGGTCGGCTCGCTGGGGTCGTCGCCAATCAAGAACCACGCGCCGACGCCGATGGCAGCGAGGGCGCACACGAGAACGAGGTACCGCATCGGCGGTCAGCCTACGCGGAGGTCAGGCGCCCGACGGCTCCGGGGCGGGGTCGTCCCCGAGCTTCTTCCAGATGCTCCCGAGGGCCCCGCCGACCTTGCCGATGACCTGGCCGGGGATCCTCATGAGCCCGCCGCCGACGGTCTTGACGACGCCGGTGACGACCTCCTTCGTGAACAGCCCCGCCTCGCGCAAGGCCTCGGCGACGGCCTCGCCCGTGGTGCGCTCGTTCCACCGCTCGAATGCGCGGCAGCGCGCCTTCGCGACGTAGCCGATGCGCAGGGTCGCAACGGCGTTGAGACCGCCCTCCATGACCGGCGCCGCGACCACGCCCATCGTCTTGCCGAAGATGCCGCCGATGGCGCTGCCCGCGACCTCGGTCAGGTCTTCCAGGTACATGCTCGCAAGCGTCGCGGCGGAGACGTCGCGCAGGATGGAGAGCGTGCCGCGCGTGCCCGGCCGGCCGTAGTAGATGCCCGCAACGCGCGCGACGAGGTTGCAGTTGCGCCACAGCACGATGAACGCGTCGATCGTCCCGTTCCACGACACGGCCGTCGCGACGCCGACGCCCATCGCCTCGCGCCGGATCGTCTCGGACGCCTTCCGATCGAGCGGTTCCAGTAGGCGACCCACCGTCTCCTTCTCGAACGTGCGCAGCTCGTCGGAGAACGCGTCCATGTCCGCCGCGGTACCTGCTTGGGCCTTGGCCTTCAGCGCGCGGCAGCGAAGGACGGCCGCCTCGACCTGGTCGGGCGAGCCTTCCCACTCGGGGTTCTTCAAGAGGTTCCCGACGTACCGCTCCACGAAGGTCAGGTGGCGCACCACGTCCTTGGGGCGGCGCTCCCCGCGCGGCGGCAGCGTCGGCGGGCGGATGGCCACCGGCATCTTCAGGAACCGGTACGCCGGCCGGCCGATCAGCCACCAGAACAGGGTGAAGAACACGACCAGGAAGGCGATGCCCGCCCACGCATGCATGTCGGCGAAGAACGCGTAGATCTCCGCCACGCGGAACGCGAGGAAGACGAGCATGAAGCCGATCAGCGTGTAGGACGCGTACCGCATGAAGCGGAAGAGGTGCTTCAGGACGCGGCCGAAGTCCTCGAGCGGCGTGGACATGGATGAGCCTCCGTTGGGGAGGCGTCATGATCGCACGCATTCAAGCGCTGGGTAGCGCGCCCGGGCTCAGTCCTTCCACTCGACGACGAAGACGTTGGTTTCGTTCGGCTGGTCGTTGTGGCGGTTGCTGCAGAAGACGAGCGTCTTGCCGTCGGCCGTGAACATGGGGAAGCCGTCGAAGTCGTCCGAGCTGCGCGCACCGGGACGCGTCCGCTCGAAGTACGTGACGCGCTCCGACTTGCCGGTGTCCACGTCCACGATGTAGAGCTCGAAGTTGCGCCGCTTCGGATCGTGCACGTTCGACGCGTAGATGATGCGCTTGTTGTCGGGGTGCCAGAACGGCGCGAAGTTGGCCGCGCCGTTGCTCGTGATCATCTTCTTGTTGGAGCCGTCGGCATCCATGACCCAGAGCTCGAGCTTGTTCGGTCGCACCAGCTGGCGCTTCAGCAGCCGCTGGACCTCTTCCTCGTCCACGTCGTCGCGGTTGGGCGCGCGCCAGACGATGCGCTTGCCGTCCCAGGAGTAGAACGCGCCGCCGTCGTAGCCGATCGACGTGGTCAGGCGCTTGATGTCCTTGCCTTCGATGTTGGAGGAGTAGATGTCCAGGTCGCCGTCGCGCGTCGACGTGAACACGATCCGGTCGCCGGTCGGGGAGACGGTCGGCTCGGCGTCGTAGCCCGGTGAGCCGATGAGCAGCTTCACGTCGCTCCCGTCGGGCTTCGCCGTGTAGATCTCGTAGGCGTTGAAGATGTTCCAGACGTAGCCGAGGCGCGGGTCGAACGGCTTCTTCGCCGGGGGCTCGGCGCCGCTGGCGTGGGTCGATGCGTAGACGATGCGCTCGTCCTTGGGCATGAAGTACGAACAGGTCGTACGGCCCTTGCCCGTGCTGACCATGCGCACGTTGCGGCCGTCGCGGTCCATGATGAAGATCTGGTCGGCCTTCAGGTTGTCGCGCGTGGACTGGAAGATCAGCTGCGTGCCGTCACTCGACCAGTAGGCCTCGGCGTTCTCGCCGCTGAAGGTCAGCTGCACCAGCTTCCCGAAGTACTTCTCGTTCTTGAACGGCGCGTGCTCGACCGCCACGGGGCGGTTCGCGCCCGTGCCGCGGCGGCCCTTGACCATCACGACGGCCACGATGGCGAGGATCACGCAGAGGAAGGCCGTGCCGTAGAGCAGGGCCGCACTGGCGGAGTTGGTCCGGGGTTCGTGAAGATCGTGCATGGCGAGAGCATGGCCGATGCGCTCCGATCCCGCAATGCGTGGCGGACCCGCCGTCTGTATCCTCCCGCCGTGAGCGCCGCGCCCCTCCCCGACCGGATTGCCGCCATCGCCGAGCGCGTGGGGATCCCGGTCCAGGTGGACGAGGCCTCGGCCGACCATCCGCTGCTGCCCGGGACGGAGCACGTCTACGCGGCGTGGGCGGGCGACGTGCTGCACGTCCACGCGGGCGCCTTCGCGGCGCTCGCGGAGACGGCCGCGGCGAGCGCGCCCGACTTCGTGCTCGAGGACGAGATCGAGGCCCACCTCGAGGCGGCAGTCGACGACCGCGAGGCGGCGGAGCCCGCGGAAGGCGACGAGGCACTCTTCCAGAGCCACGCGGCCTTCCGCCGCGGCGAGGACCTCCCCCACGGCTGGTACCGCGGCGGCGAGGCCGCGGGGCCGGCGCGCTGGATCGTGGACCTCGACGTGTTCGCCGAAGTCTGGCTGAGCGCGTACACGTGGGCGCGTCTCGTCGGCACCCGGCTGTCGCTGACGCTGGGCGAGGACGTGCTCGAGATCGAGCTACCGGCCGACGCGGATCCCGCCGAGGCGCTCGTGCTCGAGGGCGCGGGCCTCTACGAGAGCGAGCCGTTCGAAGACGAGCCGCTGCCCCCGTGCGGGGACCTGCACCTACTCTTCTTCGTCGTCTAACGCGCGCACCGCCGTGTCCGCATCCGCGTAGATCCGAAAGAGCCGGTCGACGCCCATCGTGGCGAGGGTGCCGCGAACGAGCGGGGGCACCGCGGCGAGTGCGATACGACCCCCGCGTTCGCGCACGCGCTGGTTGACCTGGATCAAGACGCCGACCGCCGTCGACGGCAGCAGGCTCACCTCGGCCAGATCGAACACCACGTGCCGCACGCCCTGGTCGAGGTGCGTGGCCACGCGCCCGTCGATCGACGGCAGCTCCGTCACATCGAGATCGCCGCGGAGACGCATGCGGAGCACGGTGCCGTGAACGTGCTCCTCGTCGTGCATCAGGGTGTCCGCCACGCGACGACGGCGGGATCCCCGTCGCCGACGAGAACCCACGTCCCGTCGGCGCCCACGGTCAGGCCGCGCCAGCGGCCCACGCCGTCGATCTCGGGGCCGGGCACGCCCTGGCTGACCTTGCCGGTGCGCATGCTGCCCGGGTTCCGGAGCGGCGCGATCACGCCGCGGCCCGTGCCGCGGATGCAGAGCATGCGGGCGTTCGGCGTGTCGAACGCGAGGCCCTCGACCTCGGGCAGGGCGCCCTCGCCGACGTCGAAGCTGTAGAACCCGAGGTCCTTGCCACCCGCCAGGGACCCGTACCGGTCGAGGGAGAGCACGCGGAACTGCGAGCGGACCTCCTCCCCGCCGGGCCGTGCACGCTCGGCGAGGTAGAGGTCCTCGGTGCGCGCGCGGCCGCTCACACCGAACAGTCCGGCGATGCCGGGGCCCGTGTCGCTGTAGTCCGCGAGGTCCACGTTGGCGCGCTGGGCGCCCGGCACCTCGAAGGCGTGGCGCAGCTCGAGCCGGCCGAACGCGCCGCCGATCTCCCGCGCGAGCTTGCCCCAGAACACGACGCGGAACCGCGCGTCGGCGAGGAAGAGCACATCGGGCTGCTGGACCGCGACGGCCTGGAAGTCGAGGTCGGCCTCCCACAGGCCGCCGAGGGTGTAGCCCCGCTGGGCCAGGAGCTCGCGGCCCATCACCTGCTCGTCGCCGTCGACCGAGAGCTTGATGGCGCGCGGCGCCACGCGCGCGCCCGAGACCAGCTGGTCCAGCTTGACGGCATAGAGCGCGCGCGCCTTGCCGCCCTGGCACACGAAGAGCTCGTCGCCGAGCACGGCGGCGCCGCTGGCGCCCCGGACGCCCACCAGCGTGCAGTGGGACCAGACCACCTGCCCGTCGTCGGGATCGGCCGTGGGCGGGTCGTCGCCGCACGCGCCGAGGAGCGGCAGGAGGCAGATCACGAAGAGGAGCGAAGCGCGCGGCACGGCCTCACTCTACCGACCGGTGCTCCTCGGCATGTGCGGCAAGTGTGCGGCCTGTCTCCGGATGGACGGCCTCGGGCCAGATCTCGGCGCAGGGCAGGAGCACGTAGTCGCGCGTGAGCAGCTCCGGGTCCGGCACGCCGCCCCCCGCCGTGGCCGTGAACGCCGGGTCTCCGTAGGCCACGTCGATGTCCATGGTCCGCGCCGCGAACTTGTCCGCGGTGCGGCGGCGCCCGCACGCTTCCTCGATGCGCCGGCAGGCCTCGCGCAAGGCCCGGTAGGGCAGGTCCGTCCGCGCGCGGACGGCCAGGTTCACGAACGCGGGCTGGGGCGTGCTCGTGCCGAAGGCCTCCGTCGTCATGCGCGCCGAGACGGCCGACACGGCGAAGCGCGCGTCGAGCAAGGCGAGCGCAGCCGGGACGTGCACATCGGGATCGATGTTGGACCCGAGCGAGAGCAGCACCTCGTAGCGGCGTTCGCGCACGGTGCCCGGGTGCGTCAGGCCGGGAACGGCGGGCGGGTGCCGCGCTCGATCTCGACGCCCACCTCGTCGCTGAAGCGCACGGCCCCGGGCTTCGAGACGCGCACGCGCGTCCAGGCCACGCCGTGGTCCTCGAGGATCATCGTCGCGATGCGGTCGGCCAGCGTCTCCACGAGCAGGTGGGCCGACTCCTCGATGTGGCGCAGGACGGCCTTCGCGACGGCGCGGTAGTTGACCGTCTTGTCGAGGTCGTCGTTCACCGCGGCGGCGCGCGTGTCGCAGGACATGTCGATGTCGATGCGGATCGTCTGGGGCTTCTCGCGCTCCCAGTCGTTCACGCCGATGATGCCGCGCGCCTCGAGCCCGCGGATGAAGACGATGTCGCTCATGCCTGGCCCTCCACGTGACGCGAGGCGTCTTCGAGGTGCTTGAACACCGGCAGCACGCGGTTGAGGCCGATCATCAGGATCAGCTTCTCGACCGTCTTGGTCGGCCGCGCGAGCGCCACCCGGCGCCCCTGCTCGGAGAGCCGCTTCCCGACGTGCACGATGTAGCCGAGACCCGTGCTGTTGACGAAGCCCAGCGGCTCGAGGTCGAGCACGATGCCCGGTCCCTCGGCGTCGACGTGGGGCTCCACCAGCTCCTTGAACTCGGGCAGCGTGTTCCGGTTCAGGTCATCCGGCGTGCGCAGCACGATGGCGGTGTTGGTCGACACGCGCGGAAGTGTGACAGGAAGCGCGAGGCCTGCCAACGCAAGCGGCGCTCATTCCCGCCGCATGACGAAGGGCAGCACCCCCTGGCGCTCGGGATCGATCGTGAGCTGGTCTCCATCCAACCGCGCGCGGACGGCCTGGGCGGGCTCGAGGGGCTTGCCGGCGCGGGTGGTGGTGGTCAGCGTCAGCAGGGCGCCGTCACGCGACCAACGCCCGGCCGAACGCTCCACGCGGCCGCCCTCGTCCCGGACGACCAACGTGAAGGTGCCCGCGGGATCGAAGACGAGCCGCGCGCGGCCGGCCGCGGCCTGACGGCGTGCGGCCTTCTCGGGCGTGCCCTGGGCCACGAGCGCCCGGCTCATCGCCTCCGCATCGAGCACGAAGGTGCCGAGCGGAGGCGCGGGCGGGGCGTCCCGGCCGCATGCGGCCAGGGCAAACGCGAGGAAGGGGATCAGGGCGCCGAAGCGCACGTGCAGGAAGCGTCGCGCGGACGCTACTTGCGGCGCATCACCATCGTCGGGCTGTTCGGATCGTCCTTGTCCTTCACCGTGATCTCGTCACCGTTCCAGGTGCCGGTCAGCGTGTCGGCCTCGGCCTTCTCCTTGCCGTCCTCGTGCGTCGAGACGACGGTCAGCTTGTCGCCGTCGAGCGTCCAGGTGCCGTTGGACTCCTCGAGCTTGAGCTCGCCGCCGGGGCCCTCGGGGAACTTGCTCTTGCCCGTCCAGGTGCCGTCGCCCTTGATCTCGACGGTCATCTCGGCCTTCTCGAAGGCGGCGAGCATGGGCTCGATCATCGCCTTCATCATGGCCTTCTCCTGGTCGCTCTTGCCCTCGAACTCCTTGTCCATCTGCTCCATCATGAAGTCCTTGAGGGCACTGGTGTCGAGCTGCCAGGTGCCTTCGATGGAGCCGCCGCCGCCGCCACCGCCACCGCCGGCCTTGTCGCCGCAAGCGGGGAACAGAAGAGCGGCCACGAGGGCCAACGCGATGAACGGAATCGAGTGCTTCATGGGGTGCTCCGAGGGGCGCGAGACGCGCGAGGGGTTGCAGCCGGAGGGCGAATGCTACCGACGGGCGCGCCCGATTCCACCGCTCTCACAGACCGATGCGCTCGGCGACCCAGAGCCCCTCGCGCCGCTCGAGGCGCATCTGCTGCTGCGTGGTGCCCGCCCGGCGGTAGAGGAAGAAGACGATGTCCGGGTTGGCGGGGGCGGTGCGGCTGTCGATCAGCTCCGGTGGATCGGGGATCGGCTGGATGCGGATGTAGAGGCGCCAGGCGGCCTTGAAGGAACCCGCGCGCGCCTTCGCGACCGCCGCCGGCCAGTCCGCGCCCAGCCGCTCCTTCCCGATCCGGTGCACGAACGCGCCGCGCGGGCTCTCGGGCAGCCCGAGGTCGGTCTGGAAGAGCGCCAGGTCCTCCTGGAAGGTCCGGTAGCCCTCCGGCGACATCAGCACCTCGATCTGCGCGAAGTCCGCGCGCGCCATGGCCTGGACCAGGCCGCGGGCGACGGCCTCGGGATCGGCGCGGTCGAGGCCCTCCTCCCCCCCGCAGGCGGACAGCGCGAACGCGAGCAGGAAGGGGCCGACCATGCGCATGCCGGGGCGATGCTATCCGGGCCGGGTCACAGGGCGCGCAGGGTCGGATGCTTGCGGCGCATGCCGTCCTGGAACCAGAGCGGGTAGGTGGCCCAGCGCGCGCGGATCACCTCGAGGTCTTCCTGGTCCGGATCGACGTGGAACCGGCGGCCCTCGTCCTGGGTGACGATCAAGGGCACCTTCACCCACTCGCCCTGCCGCGCGATCACCTTCCAGGCACGGGCGTCGTCGGAGACGGTCTCGCTGACGAAGCGCTCGGCGACCTCGATGCCGCGGATGATCTTGAACAGGTAGAGCGAGATCACGGCCAGGTCCTTCGCGAAGGCCTGGTAGGGCTCCATGAAGGAGGCCTCCATCTGCCACTCGCCGGCCTGGATCTGGGCGTAGGCGTCCTCGCGCGAGATGAACTGCCACATGGCGAGCTCTTCGTGCTCGAGGCAGTCCGGCAGGTTCTGCCGCTCGAGCCCGCGGATCGGGATGCGCATGTGGTAGCGCCAGGCGTTCACGGGGAACGAAGTCACGGACGCATGCTAGGCAGGCCCGAGGCCCGCGTCCGAGGGCAGCCCTAGGCTTTTCGGATGCTGTCCCCCGCGATCCTGGACCGGGAGTCCCGCCGGGCCTTCGACGCCGTCAAGGCGGTGCTCGGTCTGCCGCGGTGGCCGCGGATCCCGATCCGCTGGAATCGGCGGCTGCGGCGCGCCGGGCGCGCGATCATCGAGATGCCGGCCGGCGGCTTCCAGAGCGCGGTGATCGAGCTCTCGCCGGCCTACTTCGCGGTCTACCCCGGAGACCTGTACGGCATCCTCGTCCACGAGGCCGTGCACGTCGGCCTGGCCATCCTGGACGAGCCCTTCGGGCACGACGAGGGCTTCCGCCGGGCCTGCCTGGCCGCCGGCGGTCTGCTCCACTCGCGCTGGCTGCCGGGCCGCGTCTACGTCTACCGCTGCCCGCTCTGCGAGGGCGAGGTGGAGCGCCGGCGGCCGGCCTCGGAGAGCCGTTGGTGCGCCGACTGCGCCGACGAGGCGGAGGCCGCGGGGGCGGATGCCTACGCGGCGGATCGCGCGCTCGTGCTGGTGCGCACCGAGTTCCGCGGGCCGGAGGCGGTCGACGACAAAGACGTGACAATCCAAACGGGGGGCGAAGCGGTTTGCACGCTGGATCCCCCCTCCCCCGACGCCCGCTAGCACAGCCGCATCGGCTACCCTGGGTTCCCGTTGATTGTGAGGGAACCCGTGCGGTACCGAGTGGCCCTGGCCGTCATGGCGGCGGCCCTGTTGTCTTGTCTTCTCCCGTCGGACGCGTACGCCGACGACCTGGTCCCCGACGTCGTCGGGCTTCCGCTCGAGCAGGCGCAAGCGCTCCTCGAGCGCGCCGGCTATCCGGCCGACCTCGACTACGACGCGTCGAAGCCCGCCGGGCGGGTCTTCGGCCAGACGCCCGGGGGGCTCGCCTCGCGCCCGAAGGGCACGCGCGTCACCCTGAACGTGGGCGGCGCCGCGCCCGTGGAGCGACCGCCGGTCGATCCGGCCCCGGCAGATCCGACGCCGGTCCAGCCCACGCCGATCCAGCCCACGCCGGCCCAGCCGAAGCCGGCCGACGGCCTCGGCGCACCTCCCGGCGGCACGCTGCCGCGGGACCCGCTCGACCTCGACGACCCCCCGGCGGGCCCAGGCCCGGCACCCACGGAGCCGACGGCGCCGGCCGCGCCGACCGCGCCGACCGCGCCCGCGGATCCGACGCCCGTAGCCCCCGCGCCCACGGAGCCGTCCGCGCCCGCTCCGAGCGCGGACGCCGTGCTCGACGCGCTGCCCTTCGCCCCGCTGCCGGACCGGCGCGGTGCGGAGGTGCCCGACCTGCTCGGCCAGTCGCGCGAGGCGGCCCTGAGCGGTCTGCGCGGGATGGCGGTCCGCGAGGAGTTCACCCTCTCGGTGCCCTCGCTGGTCGGCACCGTGATCAACCAGTTCCCCCGGCCGGGCATGAACCTCGCCCCGGGCGAGGCCGTGACGATCCAGGTGGCCGTCGCGGAGAGTCCGAGCATCCGCCACCGCTCGGTGCCCGCCCTGATCGGCAAGCCGCTCGCCGAGATCGAGGCCGCGCTGCAGCGGTTCGGCTTCAGCGCCGAGCTGCGCCGCGTGCCCAGCCGCTCGGAGGTCTACGGCAAGGCCGTGTTCCAGCAGCCGATGGCGGGCAGCCTCGCGCTCGAGGGCACGGCGGTCCGCGTGAACATCGGCGTGGGCGACGGCTCCGCCCCGGCCGCGCCGACGGCTCCTACGGCCCCGACGCCGGTCCAGCCGACGCCCATCGACCCCGCACCGCTCGATCCGGCCCCCACCCAGCCGGCCCCGGTCGATCCGAACCTGCCGCCCGCCGGTGTCCCCGCCCAGCCGCCGCTGGACGACACGCCGCCGACCGGCCCCACCCCGAAGCCGCCGATCGATCCGGCCCCCGTCCTCCCGCCGACGGCCCCGACGCCGAAGGACCCCAAGCCGGTCCCGCCGCCGCAGGACCCGACGCCCAAGCAGCCGGAGATGCGCACGCCGCTCGTGCGGCCGACGCTGATCTCGCCGCCGGCCGGGGAGAGCTATCCCCGCGCCTACGGCGCGACCTTCGAGTGGACCGCCGTGAAGGGCGCGACCGGTTACGAGTGGGAGCTCCAGGAGGAGCAGCCGAGCGGCGCCTGGCGCAAGGTGGAGTCGACCACCGTCAAGAACTCGCGCTTCCGCCCGGACCGCATGAAGCGCGGCCGGTATCGCTGGCGCGTGCGCGCCGTCGCGGG
>JASJAY010000110.1 GCA_030066775.1 Planctomycetota bacterium | reverse complement strand
TTGTGCGCCTCCGGCATCGGGATGATCTCGTCCGCACGCACGACGCCCTTGTCGAGCGCCCACGCCACGGTGATCGGCTTGAAGACGCTACCGACCTCGTAACGCCCGGCGGCCACGTAGTCGTAGCCACCGTGGAACGTCCCGAGCCCGTCCTCGCCGTCGAGGTTGGCGTTGTGCGTCGGGCGGTTGGCCCAGGCGAGGATCTCGCCGGTGTGCGGATCCATCACGAGGCCGCACAGCTCGCTCGGCTGCCACTCGCGCAGCACCTCGTCGAGGGCCTCCTCGAGCTCGTGCTGCACGACGACGTCGAGCGTGAGCGTGAGGTCGCCCCCGCGGTAGGCGACGCCGGGCTCGGCCCCGGCGAGGGCCAGCAGGCGGCCGCGCCGGTCGCGCAACGCCTTCACCTTCTGGTTCCGGCCCGAGAGGTGACCGTTGAAGTGCGCCTCGACGCCGAACCCGCCGCGCGGCTCGCCCTCGGGGGGCTGCTTGCCCAGGACGTGGTAGGCGTGGCGGTCGTTGGGGTACTCGCGCACCTCGCCGCGCTCCACGATCAACCCGTAGACGCGGCGCTTGTCCTTCTCGTAGTTGGTCATCGCCCGCACGGTGTCGAGCCGGTCGATGACGAGCGGATCCTCGATCGCGCGGCCGATGCGGATGTAGCGCTTCATCGTCTTGCCTTGCGCCGCGCGAGCGCGCTCGGCCTCGATCCGCTGCCGGATGTAGGTGGCCGAGGGCGAGCCCTCGAGCAGGCGGGAGACGAGCAGCGAGAACGCCTCGGGGTCCTTGATCACGTCGGGATGCGGATCGATCGCGACGCGGCGCAGCGGCCGGCTCTGCGCCAGCACGCGCCCGAAGCGGTCCAGGATGCGCCCGCGCTGGGCGGCGAACTCGTAGCGCGCGAGGTGACGCCGGTCGGCCATCGCCCGGTAGTGGTCGGCGTCGACGATCTGGAGCTTCGCCAGCCGCCCCATGAGTACGAGGAAGAGCACCATCAACGTCCCGAAGACGAAGTTGGTGCGCAGGCGCCGGATCGCCTCGAGGGTGCGGCGCAGCTGCCCGGGCGGCACGGTGCGCGGGACGCGGGTTCGCTGGCGGCGCCTCATCTGGCACCGCCCTGGAACTCGAACCAGCGCAGGTCGCGGCGTCCGCCCGGACCCGGGCGCGTCACATGGGTGGGACGCGGCGGCGTCACGGGCCGGACGTTGGAGGCGGGATCGTCGAACGGCGACGCCGTCGACTCCGCTTCGAGCAAGCGCTTGGGCGTGCGGCCCTCTTCCAGCTGCGCGTCGATCTCGCGCACCTGGCGGAGGAGCGAGTCGTGCCGCTGCTGGACCTGCCACACCCGATACCGCAGGCGGCACACCTCGGTGTGCTCGCACACCGTGACCATGGCGACGGCGAGGACCGCCAGTGCAACAGCCGTGGTCAACAGGGATCGCAACGTGGATTCTCTCAGGCCGGCCCGCGCTCGAATGCGCGCAGCCGCGCGGGCCGGGCCCGCGGGTTTCGTTTCACTTCCGCTTCCGTCGCTCGAACCGGTTTCTTGGTCAGCACGCGCCCGTGGCCGGCGCGCTTCGCCTCGCGAAACGCGTCCTTCACACAGCGCTCCTCGCCGCTGTGGAAGCACAGGACGACGAGCCGCCCGCCGGCCGCCAGCGCATCGAGCGCAGCGGCCAGCCCCGCACGCAGGACCTCGAGCTCGCGGTTGACCGCGATGCGCAAGCCCTGGAACGTGCGCGTCGCGGGATCGTGCCGCCGCACGCGCAGCGCATGGCGGCGCACGACCTCGCGCAGCGCGCCCACCGTGGTGAGCGGACGCGCGCGCACGATCGCGCGGGCGACCGCACGGGCGCGCGGCTCCTCGCCGTACTCGAAGAGGATGCGCGCGAGCTCCTTCTCGTCAGCGTGGTTGACGAGATCGATGGCCCGCGGGTCGTCGCTGCCGGGATCGAAGCGCATGTCGGGGATCGCCTCGTCCGCACGGAACGAGAACCCCCGCTCGGGGTCGTCCAGCTGCATCGACGAGACGCCGACGTCGAGCAGGATGCCCGTCGGAGCGGGCAGCCCGCGCGTCGCCAACAGCTCCCCCATCGACGCATACGACGCGTGGAGCACCGTCGCACGATCGCCGAAGGGCGCGAGCCGCTTGGTCGCGAGCTCGAGCGCGACGGGATCGCGGTCGAGGCCGAGCAACGTGGTGGCCGGGGCGGCCTCGAGCACGGCCGCCGCGTGGCCCCCCGCGCCCACGGTGCCGTCCACGATCAGCCCCGCGGTGGCGGGGCCGTCCGCAAGCAGGTGCTCGAGCACCTCGCTCACGAGGACCGGTTCATGGAAGTGGAAAAGATCGTCCGGGCCCGGGGTCATCCCCCGTCAGCCCGCCTGGCCCTTCGGGGTCGCCGAGAAGCCCGCCGTCGGTCCCTGGTTCAGGACCTCGTCGTGCCGCTCCGGATCCCAGAGCTCCAGGTAGTCCGCCATCCCCGCGACGCGGACGACGCCGTTGGGGAAGTAGGTGTCGATCCACTCCTTCACGGGGATCGTGATCCGGCCGGGGCCCTTGATCTCGACCTCCTCCGCGAGGTGGAAGAACATCCGCCGCTTGTGCTGATCGCCCTGGAAGCGGTCGGGGGCGTGGTCCTTGGCCATCGCCTCGAACTTGCGGGCCGGATAGGCCTCGAGGCAGGGCAGGCCGTCGGCGGGCACCAGGTAGAGCTTTCCCGCGCTCTCGGCCTGGATGACGTTGGCCATGGGCGCCGGGATCACGACGCGATCCTTCGCGTCCATGCGGCGATCCTTGGTGCCGGTGAAGAGTGCCATCGTCCAGTCTGCCCGTTCTTCCCTGAGTGCGTCCGGAGATTACACTTCTTGACACCACGTGACAACCGCGAATTCTCTTGCCGTTATGACCTCTTAACCTGCTTTGAAACAACGAGTTAAGCGACACTAACAAATACGTCACAAACAGACTTGACACATCGAGGCCCGTGAAAAGCCGTGCGCGGGGGTGCGGAAATGGCGCAGAACGGCCGATGTCTAGCGGTTCGGGCGCGTCAACGCGCGTTCGCGACGCCCCCCCCACCGCGTGACACCGAATGGGTCGGACACGAGGGGCACCCGCCGGCTCGGGGCGCTACCATCTCGCTCCTCGCGGCGCGTCGGAGGACGGTCACGACCTGAAGGGTCCCTGACCTCGGAACCGGGTCAGGTCCGGAAGGAAGCAGCCCTACGGGTGCTCAGGCGATGTCTTCGGGCCCCCGTGGCCGTCCTCCGGCGCGCTCGCCGACCCGGCGCCGCCCCTCGCGCGGCGCCCCCGCCCCCGGAGAGCGCCGCCGGCATCCGGCGCCAGGATCGCCGTATCCCCCTAGGGGCGCTCCGCTTGCGCACTCATGTCCATCCGTCACGACGCCCTGCGCCCTCGGATGCAACGCGGGGCGATGTGCGTCGACACGAACATCGGCGAGACGAGGGTAAAGGCCATGGGGCGCGGATGACGAAGTGAGAAGCGTCGACGACGGCCCGGGGGGGGCCACGCCGATCACCTCGAAGTCTCTGGGAGGAAGACCGATGCTCAAGCGTCTCGCTGCCGCTGCCGCCATCGCCGCCGTGTCCTGCCTTGCCGTCCCTGCCTCGGCCTGCAACAAGCCCGGCCTGCAGGGCTGCTTCGCCCCCGAGCTCAACCTCCTCGGCGGGTGCAATGGGGCGAGCGCCACGACGAAGCTCAAGCAGTTCCGTGGCAAGCCCGTGCTGATCGAGTTCTGGGCGCCTACGTGTGTGCCCTGCCGGAAGATGCTGCCGAAGGTCGAGCAGCTGCACCGCAAGTACGAGAAGCAGGGCCTCGAGGTCCTGGCCATCTCCCTGGGCTCCGCCCAGCAGTCGAAGGACCTCGTGGAACGCGGCAAGCTGACCATGCCCGTGGCCTACGACACGCTGCAGAAGACCATGGCCCGCTACAAGGTGAAGGCGATCCCCGCGACCTTCCTCGTGGACAAGGACGGCGTGGTGCGCCCCTGCGGCAAGAACATGGAGGCGGCGGTCAAGCGCGAGATCAAGCGCGCGAAGCGCGCCGCGCGTCGCCGGCGCTGAGCCGGCGGCCACCGGCCTGCTCGACCAAGCCTACGTCGAAGCCGACTCGGCGGTGTCGGGCTCGTCCGGATGGAAGTCCGCCGCGTCCTCGAGCTGACGCAGGCCCTCGTCCCCGCCCACGCTGACGAGCACGTCGTTCGCGTTCATCACGTGATTCGGGCCCGGGTTGAACGTCGCCTTGCCGTCATGGCCGACGATGGCGACCACCATGACGTTGAAGTCCTTGCGGATCGGCGACTCCTTGAGCGACGTGTTGACCAGCGGCGAGTCGGCCCCGATCAGGACCTCCTCCATGTAGACGCCGCCCTTGGCGCGCCGCTCCGCTCCGCGCGAGCCGAGGTCGACGACCTTCGCGACGTGCGGGGACATCACCTGGCGCGCCATGTGGCGCGCGCCGATCGTGTAGGGCGAGATCACGTCCTGGGCGCCGGCGAACAGGAGCTTGCGTTCCGCCTTGCGATCGCGCGCTAGGGCCGTGATGGAGAGATCGGGGCGGATGTCCTTGGCCGTCAGGATCGTGTAGACGTTCTCGGCATCCGTGGGCAGGGCGCAGCAGAGCGCGCGGGCGCGCTCGAGCCCCGCTCGGACGAGCGACTCTTCTTCCGTGGCGTCGGCGACGAGACCGAGGATGCCGTGCTCCTCGGCGTCCTTGATGACCTCGGGATCCACATCGAGCGCGACGAGCGGAATCCGCTTCGCCTGGAACTCGGCTGCGGTGATCTGGCCGAAGCGCCCGTAGCCACAGAGCACGATGTGGTCCTTGAGCTGGTTGACTTTCATCTGCGTGCGGCGCCTCCCCAAGACGGCTTGGATGCGTCCCTCGACCATGGCTGCAGCGATACGCGACAGCGACAGCGAGAACACCCCCACGCCGAGGACGAGGTAGAAGATGGTGAAGAGCTTGCCGGCGTCCGTCGATGTCACGTCGCCGTAGCCCACGGTCGACATCGTGATCAGCGCCATGTAGAGCGCATCGAGCATGCTGGCGCCCGGCTCGACGAGGTAGTAGCCGATGGTGCCCACGATGACCGTGGAGGTGATGATGACGATGAACGCGCGCCACGACTGCCCGGTCAGCCAGTCCCACACGGCTTCACGGAAGTCGCGCGTGGTCTCCTTCAGCAGCTGTCGGTAGCGGGACTGCGGCATGCGTCGCAGAGTATGGCCAGCGAGTCCGACCTGGGCCAGGGGGAGCCAGCCCGAAGGGCTGGCCCTGAGCGAGGTCGAGGTCCGCCTTGCGGACCGCGACCGAGTCGAAGGGTCGAAAGATGGCGGAGAGGACAGGATTCGAACCTGCGATACCGTTTCCGGTATACGTGCTTTCCAAGCACGCGCCTTCGACCACTCGGCCACCTCTCCGCGCGTCGCTCAGGAACCCGCGAAGAATAGCGGCGCGGCCATGGGCCGCACACGATTTCGGGCGCCGCGGCGCCTTCGGCCCCTAGCCCTGTCGAAAGAGGCCCGTGCCCGCGTTCGTGAGGAGCGCCGTGAACACCACCACGCCGTTCTCGGTCGTGTGCGCCGTCCCGAGGAAGGACCCGAAGGTGTCGGTGCCGCCCAGCGCGGCGCCGCCCTCGAGGGCCGCCGCGAGCGGCGCCTGGGTCCGGAAGGCCCAGAAGACCCCCGTGGCGCCCGTATCGAGCTGGTCACGGAAGGCGAACGAGATGTCGCGGTTGGCCACGCGCAGGGGCGGTGTCGTCAGGCCCGGGAGCGCCCCCGTGAAGACCCCGCCGCCCACGTACGAGCGACCGTTGAAGACGTACCGGTTGGGCGTCAGGAACTGGAAGTCGTAGGCGTACACGCTCACGGCCACCGGTCCGCCGGTGAGGGTCGCGACGAACTGCGGGAAGGAGCCGCCCTCGAGCCGCTGGCTGACGAGCGTGAGGTTCTGGTACGACTCCGGGAGCTGCGCGTTCGGCGCGCCGCCCGTGCGGGCGAGCACGAGGTCGGCCAGGTTGAGCGGCGCCATGAGGACCAGCAGGTCGTCGGTCGCGGCCTGGTCGCCGACGCCGACGAACACCAGCTGGCCGGACGGCGAGACGTAGATCGACGCGCCCAGCTTCCACACGGCGACGAAGGTGCCCACGCTGTCGGGGCAGGGGTCGCCGGGCTTGGCCACGATCTGGAGTGCGCCGCCGGCCTGGGCGCTGTAGATGTTGCGGTTGCCGCCCCCCACGTCGATGACGCACCCGTAGTACGCGCCGTTCCGCGAGACGTTGAAGGCGTCGATCGCAGCCACCATGGCGGCCGGAAGTACGGGCTGACCCGTCACCACGTGGCGCACCGCGCCGGTGCCGTCACGCTCGATCGAGTACAGCCCCGTGGCGCCGTTCCCGAGGGTGCCGAGGAACCAGAAGGTGCAGGTGCCGTCGACCTGGGCCGTGACCGCATTGATGCCGAACAGCGCGTTGATGGCGTCGCCGGGCAGGAAGTCGTTCTGGTAGACGACCTTCTGCTTGGCCGTGACCGCTCCCCCGACGATCTGCGCCGAGACGACACCCAAGTTGGGCGCGGGCGCCGTCAGGGCGATGGAGGCGAAGACCGTGCCGTCGTCGCACATCCAGACGCCGCTGAAGCCGGTGATGGCGCCGCCCACGATGGTCGGATCCTGGTCGCCGACGGCGTAGACCTCGTGGATGGTGCCGTTCGGCTCGGCCACGTAGAGCACGTCCGCGAGCCCGCCGATCGTCCGGTTCACCGTCGCGACGAAGGCGACCCAGCCGCCGGCGCCGGCGTCCATGAGCGGGGTCGCGACGTTGATCGGCGCGAAGGTGCCCGCGGTCGGTGCGCCGGCGGGCGTGGGCTCCCCCTCGACGGCCAGGGCGAGCAGCGTGCCGGGCAGCGCGGGGCCGCTGTCGCCACCGCCACCGCCGCCGCAGGCGGGGAGGCCGAGTAGCGCAAGACACAGGACGGCGAGAACGGTACGAGGCATCTTTCCTCCTCGGCCCTACGACGCGGCCGAGGCCCGCGATGCGGTCCTCGGCCTTGGTCAGGGCCAACCCTGCGGATTGGCCCCCCGACCCGCAGCGCTCGTGATTCTAGGCGGACCTGCGCGCCGCGCAGGCCCGACGTCGCCTAGGCGAAGCTCTCGTTGATCTCGGCGAGCTGCTCGCGGGTGGGCCGGAGCTCGTCGACACCCATCTTGTGGAGCGGCTGCTCGGGCAGGTTGAGCATGTCGTAGGCCGTGCGCGCCTCGGGATCGTAGTAGACGAGACCCGTCAGGAACTCGTCCTCGTTCTCGTAGTCGCGGGCCAGGAGCTGCAGCGCCGCGTGCTTGTCGCGCGGGTCGTGCATCGCCTCGTCGAGGCGACGGATCTGCACCTGACCGCCATCGGGCATCGGCACGGCGATGGCCTCGCCGTCCTCGAAGTCCTGCTCGGGCTGCTCCCAGTGGGGCACGTAGCCGATCTCGTGGATCTGGCCCTCGTGGTCGCGACCCCAGTCGTACGACTTGGTCGAGCCCTGGTGGTTGTTGAACGTCACGCAGGGGCTCATCACGTCGAGGAACGCCGTGCCGTTGTGCGCGATCGCGGCGCGCAAGAGCTGCAGCAGCTGCTTGCGGTCGGCCGAGAACGATCGGGCGACGAAGCCGCAGCCGAGCTGGATCGCCATGGCGCACAGATCGATCGCCGGCAGGTCGTTGATGGCGCCGCTCTTGAGCTTGCTGCCTTCGTCGGCCGTGGCGCTGAACTGACCCTTGGTCAGGCCGTAGACGCCGTTGTTCTCGACGACGTAGATGCACGGCACGTTGCGGCGCAGCATGTGGACGAACTGACCCATGCCGATCGACGCGGTGTCGCCGTCGCCGGAGACGCCGATGGCGACGAGGTCACGGTTCGCGACCACGGCCCCCGTCGTGACCGACGGCATGCGCCCGTGGACGGAGTTGAAGCCCCACGCCTGGTTGAGGAAGTACGCCGGCGTCTTCGACGAGCAGCCGATGCCGGACATCTTCGCGACGCGCGGCGGCTCGACACCCATCTCGTAGAACGCCGAGATGATCGTGTTCGTGATGACGTCGTGGCCGCAGCCCTTGCAAAGGGTCGACTTGCCGCCGCGGTAGTCCTGGACCGTGAGGCCGATGTGGTTCGTCTTCGGCATGACTAGTTGCCCTCCGCGCGCGCGGTCTCGGCGGACGCGACCGCATCGGTGACGGTGCGGGCGTCGAGCGGCAGCCCGCCGAAGTAGGTGATGGACTCGATCTTCGAGGTCACGTCGGGGAACTCCACCGAGAGCATGGCCTTCATCTGGCCGTCGCGGTTCTGCTCGACCACGTACACCACGTCGTGGTCGAGGATCCAGTCGCGGATCTCGGGCGCGAACGGGAAGCCGCGCACGCGCATGTAGCTGGTCTCGAGGTTGTGCTCGCCGCGCAGCTGATCGCGCGCCTCACGGATCGCGTCGTGGCTCGTGCCGTAGGCCAGGATGCCCACCTTGGAGTCGGTCTGGTCGACGACCGGGCCGGGTACGAGCTTCGCTGCGGTGTCGAGCTTCTTGCGCAGACGCACGACGTTGCGGGCGTAGACCTCGTCGCTCTCCGTGTAGCGGGCGTACTCGTCGTGGCCGGAGCCGCGCGTGAAGTAGGCGCCCTTGCCGCCGGGGGTGCCGGGCAGCGTGCGGTACGGGATGCCGTCGCCGTCGACGTCCTTGTAGCGGCCCCAGTCCTCGACCTCGGCCAGCGCCTTCTCGTCGAGCACCTTGCCGCGGTCGAAGTCCCGCTCCGGGTACTCGAAGGGGTCGGCCATCCAGAGGTTCATGCCGAGATCGAGGTCGGAGAGCACGAAGACGATCGTCTGCAGCCGCTCGGCGAGGTCGAGCGCCTCCATCCCGAACTCGTAGGCCTCCTTGATGTCGGCGGGGTAGAGGCACGGGTGGCGCGTGTCGCCGTGGGACACGTACGCCGTGCTCATGATGTCACCCTGCATCGTGCGCGTCGGCAGGCCCGTGCTGGGCCCGGTGCGCTGGATGTTCCAGATGACGCCGGGGATCTCGGCGTAGTAGCCGAGGCCGATGAACTCGGACATCAGGCTGATGCCGGGACCGCTCGTTGCCGTCAGGGCGCGCGCGCCGGCCCAGCCGGCGCCGATCACCATGCCGATGGCGGCGAGCTCGTCTTCGGCCTGGATGTCGGCCATGCGCTGATGGCCGGTCTCCGGGTCCTTGCGGTACTGCTCTGCGAACGCGATCAGTGCCTCGGCGAGGCTCGACGAGGGCGTGATCGGGTACCACGAGAGGAACTGGGCACCGCCCATGAGCGAGCCCAGCGCGCCGGCGGTGTTGCCGTCGACGAGCACCTTGCCCGCGGTCTTGTCCATCGGCTCGAGTCGGAACCGGGGCTTGGTCTTGACGTTCTCCTGCGCCCACTCGATGCCGGCGTTCACCGCATCCAGGTTGACGCCCTTCGCCTTGGGCTTCTTGGCGAACTGCTTGGTCAGCGCCTCGTCGATCTTCTCGAACGGGATGCCCAGGAGCTCCGCGACCACGCCGACGTAGATCATGTTGATCACGAGCCGGCGCAGGGCCACCGAGGGGCAGATGTCGCGGATCATCTTGGCGAACGGGACGGGGTAGAAGTCCACGTCCGTGCGCTGGCCGTCGAGGCGCAGGGCCTCCTCGTAGATGACGGTGGCGCCGGCCGGGACCGAGGCCACGTCGTCCTTGGCCGTCTCCGCGTTCATGCAGACCAGCACGTCGATCTCGCGCCGCCGGGCGGTGTAGCCGTCGGCGTTGGCGCGGATCGTGAACCAGGTCGGCAGGCCCGCGATGTTGCTCGGGAACAGGTTCTTGCCGGAGACGGGAATCCCCATCCGGAAGATGGACCGCAGGAGGGTCTGGTTCGCCGTTTGGCTACCGGACCCGTTGACGGTCGCGACCTGGATCGACAGGCGGTTGACGATCGGCTCCGCCTGGGTGCTCGGACTCGGTTCCGAAGCGGTCGAAGGCTCGCTCATGGTGGGGCAACTTCGCTTGGGAAGGGGGAGATCGGGGCCTCCTACGGGCGGAGGACCCATACGTCGCGGATTGTACGAGTGGCCTCCTCCGCTCCTTGAAACTCCCTGGCGCTCGCCGAGGAATGCGCGCCGCGTCCCGGCTTACCGCGTGCGCACGCCGCGGAGCGCGTTGCGCCCCGCGCGCAGCATCGTCGCGAGCGGTGCCAGGCGCTCGACCTCGCCCGCATCGGGCTCCTCGAGCGCACCCGGACGGACCCAGGTGCGGGCCAGCTCGCGCGCGTCGCCCTGGCCGTCCATGGCCGCCGCGAGCAGCGCCGCGCCGAGGGCCGGCCCCTCGACCTGCCCCACGAGCCGGACGGGCGTGCCGGACGCGGCCGCCAGGAGCCGGCGCCAGAACCGCGACGCGGCCCCCCCGCCGGTGATGCGCAGCTCGTCCACGCGCACCCCCGCGGCCCGCATGAGGACCAGGCTCTCTGCGAGCGACAGCGAGATGCCTTCCAACACGGCGCGCGCGAGATGGGCGCGCGTATGGACGGTGCGCAGGCCGAGGAAGGCGCCCGTCGCGTCCGGGTCCTCCACGGGGCTGCGCTCGCCCTCGAGGCTGGGGAGGAAGACGAGCGGCGCCGGGCTCGGCCGAACGGCCTTGGCCTCGGCGAGCACGTCGACGACCCGGGTGCCCTCGGGGTAGGCCGTGTCGCGGATCCACCGCAGCGCGCGCCCGGCCGACAGCACGGTGCCGGTCGCGGCGTAGCCGGCGCGCAGCACGTGGCGATTCCAGACCAGCCCGCTGGCGCTGCTGCGGATCCGGCTCCACGCCACGAGCGTGCCGGAGGTCCCGAGCGTGACGGCCACGGCGCCGGCATCGAGCCCCCCCACGGCGAGGGCGGCGGCCTCGTTGTCCCCGGCGCCGGCGGCGACGGGGATGCCCACCGGCAGGCCCGTCTCCGCGGCGCCCGCGTCGTTCACCGTGCCGCTCCGGGCAGCGGGCGCCAGCACGGCGGGCAGGCGCCCTTCCTCGAGCTCGAAGAAGCCGGTGAGCGCCGAGGACCAGGTGTTGCGGCGGAAGTCGAAGAGCAGGCTCGCCGACGCTTCGGTCCAGTCCGTGGCGTACGTCCCGGTCAGGCGGAAGCGGACGTAGTCCTTCGCGAACAGGAACGTCTTCGCCCGCGCCGCCGCGTCCGCCGCGCGCTCGCGGAAGTAGAGCCACTTGGGCAGGAAGAGCCCCGGCACGGCATGTCGCCCGACCCGGCGCCCCGCGGCAGGGAAGACGTCGCGCACGTGCTGGGCCTCGGCGCGGGCGCGGCCGTCGGCCCAGGTCAACGCCGGCGCGACCGGATGCCCGTCCTCGTCGACCCCCATCAGCGCGTGCTTCTGGCCCGTCAGCCCCACCGCGAGCACGCGCGTGCGCGCGGCCGAGGCCAGGCACTGCTGGATGGCGCTGACCGCGCCCTGCCACCACACCTCGGCATCCTGCTCGGCCTGGAGCGGCAGGCCCGCGATCAGGGGAATACGAGCGGTGCTCGACGCGATCTCTTCCCCGTCGGACCCGATGAGCAGGGCCTTCACCGACGACGTGCCGACGTCGACGCCGAGGTACGCCTCGCGCCATGTGGAGCTCGCGTTCACGGGCCGGACCGTACCACCAGAGGCCTGGACCGGATCCCCCCAGAATGGACGCCCCCCTCGAGAGCGCCGGTAGACTCGGGTCCATGTACCGCCCCGGCCTCCGCCTCGTGCTCGCGCTCGCCGTCGGTCTCCTGCTCGCGCTGCCCGCCTGCGGAGAGCGCAAGGACACGCCCCAGACCGACAAGCCCACGAAGCGCCCCCAGGCGCGCAGCTCCTGGATGCCCGGGATCGACAAGAACGAGGCGCTCGGCGAGGGCCCCCTCTTCCGCAAGACGGTGGTCACGCGCACGTACGACCTGAAGCCGTGGCTCGTCAACTTCCACGCCGAGCCGTTCCGCGTGAAGCCGTTCAGCATGACGGAGGACGTCTACATCACGCGCTGGCGGTCCAACACGGAGGAGCCCGACGGCACGCGCTCGCCCGACGACATCCACTGCCACACGTACATGGCGGACTCGTTCCCCCGGCAGACGGACGCCTGGCTCTTCACGGGCATCTACACGGACGGCTTCACGCCGGTCTTCGAGCTGCCCGAGGGCTTCGGCATCCGCGTCCCCAAGGCACAGGCCTTCAAGTTCCTGCCGATGTTCAACAACCGGCGCGCCGATCAGCGCAAGGCCCGCATGCGGCTCGAGGTCGACTACGCCCCCGTGTCCGCCATGCCCGGCATGACGTCGTTGAGCGCGTTCACCGTCTCCTCGGCACGCCCGGACACGTATTGGATCCAGGGCAAGGAGCCGGGCACGGAGTTCTACCGCGACGTCAAGGCGCGCGAGATCACGCTCCCGGTCAGCGGGCGCGTGCACGCCATCGGCGCACACCTGCACCCCTACGGCCGCTCCGTCGAGTTCAAGCGCGTACGCGACGACAAGGTCATGTTCACGGCCGTGATGATCGAGGCCGAGGAGCTCGAGCACCAGCGCCTGACGACCTACCAGAGCAAGGACGGCTTCTACATCCGCCGCGGCGAGCGCTACCTCGTCACGACGATCTACGAGAACCTGACCGACGACAAGATCGACGCGATGGGCGGCCTGTTCCTCTTCTTCGACCCCGAGGGCAAGCCCGACTGATGAGCCTGGCCCGGAGCCGGTTCCTCGTGCTGTTCGCGGTCGCGGTCGCCATTCCGCTGATCGTCTGGTGGCCCGACATCCAGAGCGTGCTGGACGGCGACGACGGGGACCCCCCGCTGCCTTGGGAGGCGATCGCCATGGGTGAGGCCGGCGGAGCCTTCACCCTCATGGACCCGACCGAGACGGAGGTCCGGGTGTCGATGCGCGACGGCGCGCGCCCGACGGTGGTGTGGTTCTGGAGCGCGATGTGCCCGTGCATCCCGGACTGCGAAGAGCGCATCCAGACGCTCATCAAAGACTTCCCCGATGGGAAGGTGCGCTTCTTCGCCGTGGACCCGAACCCCCACGACACGCGCGAGTACATCGAGAAGATCCGCACGGAGCTGAAGTCGCCCTACCCCGTCTACCGCGACATCTCCGCGCGCATCGTCTATCGCCTGGGCGTGACCGCCTCGGCCTCGGTGGCCGTCTTCGACGCCGAAGGCCGGCTTGCGTTCCGGGGCGCCATCGACGACGACATCTACGAGCCGACGGTCTCCTACGTGCACCGCGCACTCGAGGGTCTGCTCGCGGGCGAGGCCTTCGAGCCGCAGGAGGTCGCTCCCTACGGCTGCACGTACCCTCCCCTCGAAGAGTGACCCTGCGAGGATCCTGCATGCGCCGCGTCCTGTCCGCGCTCCCGTTCCTGCTCCTGCTGGCCCTGCCGACGCACGCCGAGGAACCGGCCGTCGCCTGGGACGACGACGCCTTCCTGGCCAAGGCGCTCGAGGAGGCCTGCGTGCTGGTCGAGCAGGTCTGCGAGGCGAAGTTCCCCGAGCGGCCGAAGCTCGCCAAGGCGACCGAGAAGCAGCTCGAGGAGATCCTCGTCAAGGAGATGAGCGGGATCTTCAAGAAGTTCGGCGCCGAGAGCGAGGCCGGCGCGCGCAACATGGCGAAGGCATTCGCCGGCGCCCTGGCCGCGAAGTACGAGCCGGCCACCAAGACGATCCACATCTCGCCGACGAACATCCGCCGGCTCGTGAAGATGCTCGAGAAGCCCGAGCTGGCGTCGCACGACATGATCCGCGCGCTGCTCGTGCACGAGGCCACCCACGCGCTCGACTTCATGCGCTACCCCTCGCTCGAGACGGAGCGCCAGACGCGCGAGACCCAGGAGGGCATCCAGGTCATCGGCGCGGTGCTCGAAGGGCACGCCCAGTTCGTTGCGTTGGCGGCTGCCGAGCGAACGAAGCAGCTGAAGGGCTTCGAGCAGTTCACGCGCCTGATCATGTCGCAGATGAACACGGACGACGCCGCGCAGCGGATCGCCTCCGAGATCGCGACGTCCGAGATCCGCTTCGCGTACGGCAAGGGGCACGCCTTCATGCGCGCGGTCCACGCCGCGCGCGGACGCAAGGGGCTGGACGCGGTCTTGGCGAACCCGCCCACGGAGATCCGCCAGATCGAGCGTCCCGACGTCTACCTCGATCCCGAAGCCAACAAGGTGGACGCGATCGACTTCGACCCGATCGTCGAGAAGCTCGAGGCGGCGATGAAGGTCGCGGGGGTCCCGGTGCGATCCCAGGCGTTCTCGGCCACCGCGCTGACATCCGTTTACGCGCCGCTCGGCACGGAGCGCGCGGAGGCCGTGACGGCGCGCTACGAGGACGGCCGGCTGGTCGTGGGCTCGACGGGCCACGGGAAGCTGCTCGTGGTCGCGCTGCTGGCCTTCGAGGACGAGGCGTCCGCGGCGGGCTACGTGAAGGCGCTCGAAGAGCTGATGCGCGTGAAGGACGAGCAGCTGAAGTCCAGCCCGTCCGTCCGCGTGGACGCTGCCGAGTACTCGAAGGGCGTGGGCCACGGCGCCAAGCGGACGGGCTTCCACGTCGCGAAGGTGCTCACCGTGACCACCTTCGCCGGCGCGGACGAGCAGAAGGTCAACGTCCACGGCGCACGCGTCGGCCGCGTCGTGGTCGAGCTCAACGCCGTGCACATGGGCTGGGAGCGCACCCAGGAGGACGCGCTCATGGAGCTCGCCCTCGTGGCCCTCGGCGCCAAGCCGGTCGAGACCCCCGAGCCGGCGGGCGCCGGCAAGTAGGGCACGCCTTCGCTAGTCGAGCACCTGCAGGAGCTCGACGACGAAGATGAGGTTGGCCCACGGCCCGATCTTCGGGCGTCGCCCCATCTCCTTGTAGGCCATGTGGCCCGGGATCCAGATGCGGCGCTCGCCGCCCTCCTTCATCCCCTTGATGCCGATGCGGAACCCGTCGATCACGCCGCCCTTCTTGAGCGCGAAGGTCGCGGGCTCGCCCGCCTTCGTCTCGTCGAAGACGGTGCCGTCCTCGAGCGTGCCGCGATAGAAGACCTTCACGCTCGAGCCGTCCTTGGCCTCCTTGCCCATGCCCTCACGCAGCTCGGTGATCTGGAAGTAGATCCAGCGCACCTCGTAGACGAGATCCGCATGCGGCGGCGCCTGTCCGATCGTTCGGCTGCCGTGGGCGAGCTCGTTGGGCACCAGGATGCGCCGGCGCTCGTAGGGGCGGATGTCCACCAGCCCGTCCATGAGCCCCTCGAGCCCCGGCCGGCGCTGGCCGAAGACGATGCCGCGGGCGACGTCGTTCTGGATCTTCGTGCCCGTCAGGAGATAGAGCTCGACCCTGAGGTCGATCGGGCGGCCGAGGTGCACGGGCTTGCCCTTGCCCTCCTCGAGTACTTGAACCCGCACGCCCTTCTCTGTCTTGAAGTCGCGAAGGGGCTTCGCGTCGCCGGGGATGCGCGAGAGGTCCCAGTTCGCGGGGTCGCGGTCGGGCGCGCGGATCGTCAGCTCCACGGCGGACTCGGGCGTGGCCTCCGGCACCTCCGGGGCGTCGGCTTGGCGGCTGAAGATCGTGTAGCCCGCGACCGCGCCGATGACCACGACGAGCCCGAGCATCACCACTTGTTGGCTGTTCACGGTTCCTCTCCCCTGGAAGCCCCCGATTGCCGACACCCGCAGCGCGCGCGGCGAATCGTACAGTAGAGAGCGGCCCGTCGACCGGGCCGGCCGGGGGGCCACAGCGAGGTCGATCCCATGCCGCGACACGACAAGCTGCCGGTGGTGCTCCTGGGATGCGGCGATACGAGCCGCCGCGTGGCCACGCGGCTGCTGGCCACCGACCGGCGCGTGATCGCCACGACGCGCCGCCCCGAGCGCCTGACGACGCTCGCGAACGCAGGCGCCGTCGTGGTCGGCGTGAAGGTCGACCCGACCTTCGGCCTCTCGGGGCTCGACGCCATGCGGGACGCCATCGGCGATCGGGACGTCGCCGTCGTGCACTCCGTGCCGCCGCTGGCGGACGGCGCGGTGTTCCGCGACATGACGGAGCTCCTGCTGCGGCCGATCGCGAACCTCGTCCGGCGCGTGGTCTACATCTCGTCCACGGGGGTGTACGGCGACCAGACCGCCGTCGATGCGACCACCGACGCAGCGCCCGTCACGCCCCGCCAGCATGCGCGGCTCGAGGCCGAGCGGACCGTGACCGCCCTCTGCCCGTCGACGCTCATCCTGCGGGCCGCCGCGATCTACGGACCGGACCGCGGGCTCGTGCAGCGCATGCGCGAGGGGCGCTACCGGCTCGTCGGCGACGGTTCGAACGTCGGTTCCCGCATCCACGTCGAGGACCTCGCCGCACTCGTGACGGCCGGCATCGACAGCGACGTCGTCGGGGCGTACCCGGTCGGCGACGCGGAGCCGGCGCGGGCGCGCGACGTGGCGGCGTTCGTCGCGGCAAGGCACGACCTGCCCCTGCCCGACGCCATCCCCGCGAGCCAGGCGCACGAGCTCCAGCGCGTCACGCGCGCGGTGGACGGGCGCGCGGTCCTCGAAGCGCTCGGCGTGGCGCTCGCCTACCCCACGTATCGCGAGGGCATGGCTTAGGCGAGGACGAGATGCGCGCCGTCGTCTTGCTCGACGACGCCCGGCGGCGCGATGCGGAGCGGGGCGCCGTTCTCGACCCGCGCCGCCAGACGCCGCGCGATGGTGTCGTCGATCGGTTCGAAGACCTCCCCCACCGCCGCGCCGGACTGGTCGCGCCGGCCGTCGGCGATGCGCGCACGCAGCGTGTCCGCATCGGGAACGTCCAGCCCATACACGAAGCTCTTGTCGGGCTGCGCGTGGCCGTGGGCGCGCGGTGCCACGACCTCGAGCGACCCGAACGCGGTGTGCACGCGAATCGCCGGGTTGTCGTACTGGGTCGCGCCCATCTGACGCGACGCGCCGTGCGCGAGCAGCCCGAGCGCCTTCGTGCGCACGCCGAGGCCGAAGCCGCGCAGGATGCTGAAGAGCGAGAACGCGACGATCGTGTCGGGGTCCGGCGTGCGCACCGCGCAGAAGCCCGAGACGGGCACGAGACCGTCGTACCCGTCGAGCCCTGCCCGGCTGCGCTCGGGGCGGATGCGCGCGTACGCCGCTTCGAGTTCGGCCCACTGCGCGTCGTCGACGGCGTCACGCGGCAGCGCGAAGCCGTGATACGCGCTCGGCAACGTGGCGCAGTCGAGCTGCACCCACAGCGGCATGCCGAGCGTGCCGAATGCGAGTCCGTTGGCGGCGTTGAGCAGCCGCCCGAAGCGTGTCGACGCGTGCGCGAGTGGGTCCAGGACCTGCACCTCGCCGAGGCCGTCGAGCGCAGGCAGGGATCGGGCCAGCTCGGGCCGCCCGAGCACATAGGGCACCAGGGGGAGCGCGCCGATCTGCACGGCGTCAATCTACGCGATGGAAGTTCCAGAGGCCGCCCCGCGCCGCAGGTACGCTCCGTCGATGGACCGGTCGATGCTCATCACCGCATGCGTGGCGCTGCTCGGCCTCGGCGCGATCGCGTTCGGCGTCGGCCAGCTGGTCGACGTCGACGGGACCGAGGACGCGCCGCCCGCGGCGCCGCCCGCCGGGCCGCGACCCGACACGCCGAAGGAGCTGCGGCAGCTGCTCGACCGCATCCCGGACATGAAGCCGCACGAGGCGGACGAAGCCGTGCGCGAGCTGGCCGGGCGCGACGCGCGCACGCTGCCCGCGCTGCTCGAGATCCTGAAGTCGCCCTTCGCTTCCAGCGTCGAGCTGCAGGAGGCCCTCGCGGCGATCACGAGCATCGGACCGCCGGCGCTGCCCGACCTGCTCGTCTACTTCCTGGAGAGCGACGGCAAGCAGGCCCGGCGGGCGTACACCGCGGTGCGGCACCTGATTCCGACGGCCGGGCAGTGGAAGGGCGGGCAGGCGAATCCGTTCGCCCGGGCCTGGACGGCGGCACACGCCGAGGCCGCACGCCCCCACGAGGCCGCCTTGCTCGAGCGGCTACGCGACCCGAACGGCAATGTGCGCCGCTATGCGATCCTCATCATTGCCGCGCTGCCCCCGGCGGCACGCTCCGAGGCGTCGACGCCGGCCCTGGTCGACGCATTCGCGCAGGACGACGCCGTCGTGCGCGCGGAGGCGAGCTATGCGCTCATGGTCTCGGGTACGAAGGCCCGCGACGCCGTCCCGCGGCTCGTGCGCTTCCTCGATCGCGACGACGAGGAGATGCGCGACCTCACGTTCGCCGTGCTCGCGCGCCTCGGCCGCGACGTGCCCGAGGTCGCGACCTTGCTCGTCGAGCGACTGGAGCGCGTGCGGGCGGGCGAGGTCCAGACGAGCATCTGCGTCGCGCTGGCCCAGATGGGCGAGAACGCGCGTCCCGCGCTGCCCTGGTTCGAGGAGGCCCTCACCTCGGGGGACGCGGCCCTCGGCCGCACGGCGGTCAACTGCCTCGTCACCCTTGACGGGCTCGGCCTGCCGCTCCTGCTGCGCGCCCTGGAACACACCGATCCGCTGAGCCGCCGCCTGGCGGCGCAGGCGCTCGGGATGCTGGGCGCACGTGCCACGCCGGAGGCCGAGGCCGCGCTCGAGGCGCGCACGGGCGACGAAGACCCCGAGGTCGCGCGGCGTGCCCGGGAGGCCCTGGAGCGCATTGCCAAGGCGCGGAAGGGCTGATCCCACGGCCGATGCGGTCGGGTCGGGAGCAGCAGGACCTTTCGCCCCTTTCGAGGCGCTTGCGCAAGCGGCCGCCCGCACCCCCCGCGACCGATCGCAGCCGCGCCGATCCGAGTCCAACCCATTTCGAGAACGTCGTTTAGGTCCACGGCGCGATGGCGCGAGAGGCCACCGCGTATGCCTCCCCAGACCGCCGTGGACGTGAGCCGGATGTTTGCCTTTGGGACGAACCGGTGTGGTTGAAAGTCCCCATAGCCGACTGAAAGAAAAGACGAGGCGTCGCCCGGACCCGAGGGACAATCCGCGCGTCGCTCCATCGAGGGATTGGAGCCGGCCTGGCAGGGTCGGAAACGGAGGGTTTCCCGTATGCACGTTCGTGCCGTGATTACGGCCGTGGCTTGCTTGGCAATGGTCGCCTGCGCAAGCACCAAGAGCAGTCAGCGCGCTTCCAAGGTCACCTCGAAGCGCGTCTACAAGCAGTCCGCCACCGTCCGCACGTCCACGCCGCAGGCCCGCCGCCTGCCCTCGTGGCCCGCGCAGAGCTACCGCGCGCCGTCCGTGCGCACGTACGCGGCGACCCCCACCACGAGCACCCGCCGTGCGTCCACGCCGGCCGTGCGCTCGTACCGCTACGGCACCGTGCCGCCGCCCCCGCCGCCGCCCTCGCTCCACGCGTACGCGGCCCCGCGCACCGCCGGCACGATCACGCCTGCACGCGCCCCGGCGACGACCAGCACCCGTATTCGCCCCGCGAGCCGCCCGGCGCGCACCGCCGCGTCGATGGCCATCCCGCAGCCGACCACCGCGCCCGTCGCGAAGCCGATCGCTCCGCTGAGCAGCGGCAGGCTGTTCCGGGACAGCGGCTCCTACAGCAAGAGCAAGTCCACGCCCGCGTGGTGGAAGGCCAAGGCCTCCCCCGGTCGCGGGTGCAAGACCTGACGCTAGGGCCACCGCCGGCCGTGCGCCGGCAGCCAACGAATCCGAGCGGGGGGGGGGGGCC
>JASJAY010000109.1 GCA_030066775.1 Planctomycetota bacterium | reverse complement strand
TCGAACTCAGGGGTCGGCTCCGGCGCGGGCGCCACGGCCGGCGCGGGCGACGGGGCGGGCACGGGCACCGCCGGTGCGGCGGGGGCCTTTGCCGACGGCCTCGCAGGCGTCGACGTCCGGCAGGCGCTCATGCGGCGCCACGCCGCCTCGGCGCGATCGAGATCACGCGCGAACTGCTGCGTGGTGCGCTTGCCCCAGAAGCCGGTCACGTAGCGACCGTCGGGGGTCATGAACCAGACGAGCGGAAGCATGCGCGCCTTGCAGAAGCGCGTGCTGATGATGCGCGTGATCGCGGCCTCGGGGTGATCGACCTCGGCGGCGTAGCCGACGGCGATGCGCGAGATGCGGTCGCAGATGCCGCGTGCGGGCAGCACGTCGCGGCAGAGCTTCATGCACATCGTGCACTTCTTGCGACCGGCCTCGACGAAGATCAGCTTGCCCTGGCGCTGAGCTTCGCGCTGCGCATCGGCGTAGCGCACGTGCCAATCGAGGGTGCCTCGATCGTTGAAGTAGGGGTGACTGGACCGGCCGGCTTCGGCGGTCGGAGCGGGAAGGACGAAGAGGGTGAGAAGGGCGAGCGCGAGGCTCGAGAGAAGGGCGCGTGCCGCGCGCCGCGGTGAGGGGAGAGCGAGGACTCGCTCTGACATGGCGCAACCTCCATTGCTGGATCTGCCGGGACGAGGGTCTGACGTACGAGGTGGGGGACGTCAGCAGCGAGCCCGCACTTCAGACCGCGAAACCAGGCTGCTCTGCCTCGTGGTGTCTGGCCTCGGGTTCGCGTTCCTCCGCTCGAAAGCGGTAAGCCTCGAAAACGACAGGCGCACCTCGACTGTCGAAATCGAATGGACGGATCGCGAACCGATCCAGCACCAGCGATGCGAGCGACGCCTGGCCCCCTCCCGACCGGTTGCGCCACGGATCCAAAAATGGATTGGATGAATGCCCGCTACTGGGTGCTCGTCCTCCTAACTGTCGCCCTCGGCTAGGGCGGAGCGTCACTTGAGCGTTCGTGCGAAAAAAACACGATCGCGCTGACGTTCAGGTGACACAACGCGCGCGGTTGGAAAAGCGCAACGGCACAATGTGCCGAATTCGGGCACGTAGAGGCAATTGGCGATCACGCACGCATGTGCGTGTTTGCGCTAGCGACCGCCGCTCATCCGCTGCGCCTGACGCATGTAGCCGCGCAGCTGCGTTGCGGTCGTCGGACCGGAGAAGCCCTTGAGCGGCTTGAGGTCCGCCGTGGCGAACCCGCACAAAGGCATCAGGCGCGCGCCGCGGTTCATGCCGCGCACGAGGCGATCGACCTCGCGGCTCTCCGGGCGCGTGATGTCGTAGAGGTAGGCGACGGCGCCCTTGGCGATGTCGGCCCTGCAGCTCGGGATGACCTGGTCCTTGAGCTTGCGGCAGAGGCCGCAGTTGGGCTTGGTCGAGACGAGCATCAGGATCTTGCCCTGCTCGCGTGCCGCGTTCTGCGCCTCGCGGATGTTGCGGTACCAGACGAAGCGCGCCGGACCCGGCCTCGGCTGGTTCGGGGGCAGGATCGGCTTGGGCTCGGGCTCGTCCGCGACGTCGGGATGCGGCTCGATGTCGCTCGGCCCCGAGGGCTTGGTCATCGACTTGTGCTTGCGCTCGGCCGTGCGCACGGCGCGCTCGAGATGCACGCGCATGGTGGACGAGCGGTCGTTGCGTCCAGGCGCGTAGCCGCTGACGAAGCCGAGATCGGGCGTCAGGAACGCGACCGTCGGGTCGACGTTCTGGTTGCGCAGGTTGCGCTGGATGCGCCGGTAGACGGTGCGATCCACGCCGCGCCAGTCGAAGTGGACGCCGACGGCGATCGCGTCCATGCGCCGGCCGATGTCACCGGTGTTCAGCACGGAGTTGAAGAGCACGCGGCACTTCATGCAGCGCGACGGCGCGCGGCTCACCTCGACGAAGAGCAGCTTGCCCTTCGCGCGGGCATCCGCCTGCGCCTCGGTGAGGCGCGTGTGCCAGCTGAGCGTGGTGTTGCCCATCGTGGGGTGCACGCCGGGCGACGCGTCCGCGCCCTCGACACCGGTCGAGAGCGTGAGTGCGGTCACCAACAGCAGAGCGAGCGGTAGCGCACGCCGTGTACGGAGCGCCTGCGGCATGGCGGTCGAGCCTCCCTAGCGGATCCCTCATGCTTACCCAGGGACACGGACGGTCGCTGAAGACCCTCCGATGCCTAAGATCGGTTCAGGGTCAGCGATTGTCATGCCGGGAGTGCGGGAAATCACGCTTCTAGAGCGTGCGCCCGGAAGTGGGCACCGAGGTGCCCATTGCGCTGCGCAGGAATCGTGACGCGCGCGTCAGGACGTGAAGAGCACGCCCCACATCGTGCGACCGAGGTCGCGCTGGGCGCGCGCCATCACGCGGTCGCGCTCGACGCCGCTCGCGGAGCGCGCCTTCTTGTGGTTGTAGATCGCCACGTTGCCCTTGGCGGCTTCGCGAGCGATGGCGGAGCCGGGCATGCGCTGGCCGATCTCCGCCAGCGTCCGGCGCGCGCCGTCGTAGTCGCCGATCTGGATCTGCTGCAGGGCGCGGTCGAGGGTCTCGCGGCCCCAGGCCTCGGTGCCCGCGTTGGCCGCCGGTGTGGCCGGGGCGACCGGCGCCGTCGGCGTGGGCGCGGCGACGGGCGCCGGGGTCGGCTCGGGGGCGACGGGCCCGCTCGGCGCCACCAGCGGGGGCAGCTGGACCGGATCCGCGACGGGGGCGGGGGCCGGCGCGGGGGCGGGCGCCGGCGTGGGGGTGGGGGCGGGCGTCGGGGCCGGGCCGGTGTCGGCCAGCACCGGAGTGTTGGCGGGCAGCGGGGCGGTGAGCGCCGCCGGGGCGCCGGCAGGCAGCGGCCGGCCGGTGATCGCGTCCTCGGGCTCCGGCGCGTTCGTCGGCCAGACGTCGCCCGGGAGGCTCCACTCGCGCTCGCCGAACTCGTTGATCACCGCGGTCATGCCCGAGGTGTCGACGGTGTTCGTCGGCACGATCGCCGCCGTGCGCACCGGGTAGATGCTCCGGGCCGTCTGGATGTCGCCGCCGAACTTGCGGGCGTCCGTCGGGCCCCAGAAGCCGTGGACCCAGCGCAGCTCGGGCGTCAGGAAGCCGACGAGCGGCATGAGCGACGCGCCCTTGAGGTTCGCGCGCAGGGTCTGGTCGACCTGCGGCACCTCGGGCCGGCGGATGTCGTAGATGTAGCCGACGGCGACGGGCGCGACCTGGCCGCGGGTCTGCGGCAGGATCTCGTCCTTGAACTTGTCGCAGAGCGTGCAGCCCGGCTTCGTGCTGAGGCACAGGATCAGCCGGCCGGTGCGGCGGGCCTCGGCCTGGGCGTCCGCAAGGCGCGAGTGCCAGGTGAACGTCTGCATGGCGGGCGCGGGGGCCGGCATCGGGCGCGCGGCGGTCGCCGTGCCCTGCGAGCCGGGGCCGAAGGTCGCCACGTCGCCGTTCGCACCGGCGGGGCCGGCGTCGTCGGAGCTGCAGCCGATCAGGAATGCCGCCAGGACGGCGAGCAGGATGGGGGCGGGATGACGCATGTCCGGGAACTCCCTCCGCCCGGATGGTCCGGGCTCATGTTCCTACGTCGCAACCGATGGTAGCGATGGTGCCCCCGGGCTTGACAGATTGTCAGGCACCCGAGGGCCCCGCGTACATGCCCTGACAACATGGCACGCACGCCTAGGCCATCCATCGGCTCGCGATAACGGAACCTGTATCGGGTCAATCAGTTACGTCGGCGCGCCCAAGCGCGGCACACGCTTGGCATTGGTGTGGACGACGGCCGGGGGCCGCATCTGCCGCTTCGCTTCGCGGCATGGGACCCCTGTCACAGCGCCAAACCCATCAAACCGGGGAGACGTCCCTCATGACGGCCAAGCAACTCGCCTTCGACCAGGAGGCCCGCGAGAAGATCCGTTCCGGCGTGCAGAAGCTCGCTCGTGCGGTCAAGGTCACCTACGGCCCGCGCGGCCGCAACGCCGTGATCGACAAGGGCTGGGGCAGCCCGAACATCACGAAGGACGGCGTCACCGTCGCGGAAGAGGTCGAGCTCTCCGACGCCTACGAGGACATGGGCGCCCAGCTCGTGAAGGAGGCCGCCACCAAGACCTCCGACGTCGCGGGTGACGGCACCACGACCGCCACCGTGCTGGCCGAGGCGATCTACCTCCAGGCCCACAAGTACGTCGCCGCCGGCGCCGGCACCGCCGCGCTCGCGCGGGGCATCCGGAGCGCCACCGAGGCCGCCGTCGAGGCGCTCGGCAAGCTCGCCCAGAAGGTCTCCGCCGATCCCAAGCAGGTCTCCCAGGTCGCGGCCATCGCCGCGAACGGCGACAAGGAGATCGGCAAGATGATCGCCAGCGCGATGGACAAGGTCGGCAAGGACGGCGTGATCACCATCGAGGAGGGCAAGACCCTCGACACGAAGGTGAGCACGACGGACGGCATGCAGTTCGACCGCGGCTTCCTCTCGCCCCACTTCGTGACCGACCCCGAGCGCATGGAGTGCGTGCTCGAGGGGCCGTGGATCCTGGTCTGGGAGGACAAGATCTCCTCCGCGGCCAAGCTCGTGCCCCTGCTCGAGGCCGTCAGCAAGACGGGCCGCGCGCTCTGCATCATCGCCGAGGACATCGATGGCGACGCGCTCGCCACGCTCGTGCTCAACAAGCTTCGCGGCGTCGTGCAGACGGTGGCCGTCAAGGCCCCGGGCTACGGCGACCGCCGCAAGCAGATGCTCGAGGACCTCGGGATCCTCACGGGCGCGCGTCCGCTGTTCAAGGACCTCGGCGTCGAGCTCGAGCGCGTCTCGCTCGAGGACCTGGGCACCTGCCGTCGCATCACCGTCTCGAACGACAACACCGTGATCGTGGACGGCGCCGGCACGCAGAAGGCGATCGAAGCGCGCATCGCGCAGATCCGTCGTGAGATCGACGCCACCGACTCGGACTACGACCGCGAGAAGATGCAGGAGCGCCTGGCGCGCCTGGCCGGCGGCGTGGCGCAGATCGAGGTCGGCGCCGCGACCGAGACCGAGATGAAGGAGAAGAAGGCGCGCGTCGAGGACGCGCTCCACGCCACCCGCGCGGCGGTCGAGGAGGGCATCCTCCCCGGCGGCGGCACGGCCTTCGTCCGCGCCGAGAAGGCGATCCAGAAGCTCTTGAAGGACGACGCCCTCGAGGGCGACGAGCGCCTCGGCGTGCAGGTCGTCTTCGATGCGCTGCAGGTCCCGCTGCGGACGCTGGCGGACAACGCCGGCTTCGAGGGCCACGTGGTGCTGCGCAACGTGCGCAAGGCCGCGAAGGCCACGGGCTTCGACGCGAACAGCGGCGAGCTCGTCGACATGTACGAAGCGGGCATCGTGGACCCGACGAAGGTCGCGCGCTCGGCGCTGCAGAACGCTTCCAGCGTCGCCGCGCTGCTGATGTCGACCGACGCGCTGGTCGCGAACCTGCCCGAGGACGACGACGACCACGACCACGACATGGGCGACGACTTCTAGGTCGAAGCACAACGAGATCCAACGAGGAGAGAGACCATGGCGATTCGCCCCCTAGACGACCGCATCGTGGTGCAGCAGATCGAAGCCGACGAGAAGACGGCCGGCGGCATCCTGCTTCCCGACACGGCCAAGGAGAAGCCGCAGCGTGCCCGCGTGGTCGCCGTCGGCGAAGGCCGTATGGCGGACAGCGGCAACCGCGTCCCGCTCACGGTGAAGACCGGCGACACGATCCTGTTCGGCAAGTACGCCGGCACGGACATCAAGTTCGACGGTGCTGAATACAAGATCCTGCGCGAGAGCGAGGTTCTCGCGATTCTCGGCGGCTAACCAAGCCCCCGAACCCCGTCCCGTACCCGATCGATCCATCTGAACCGACACGACGGAGAGGCCCGATGGCCAAGCAGTACCTCTACGACACCGACGCCCGCCAGCGCATGCTCAGCGGCGTGACCAAGCTCGCCGACGCCGTGCGCGTCACGCTCGGCCCCGCCGGCCGCAACGTGATCTCGCAGAAGGCCTTCGGTGGCCCGACCGTCACGCGCGACGGCGTCACCGTGGCCAAGGAGATCGAGCTCGAGGATCCCTTCGAGAACATGGGCGCGAAGCTCGTGACCGAGGCCGCCCAGAAGACGAACGACGTCGCGGGCGACGGCACGACGACCGCGACCGTGCTGACCGAGTCGATCCTGCGCGAGGGCCTCAAGGCCGTCGCCGCGGGTGCCGCCCCGATCGCGCTCAAGCGCGGCATCGACAAGGCGGTCGAGACGGTCACGGGCAAGATCGCCGACATCTCGCGCAAGGTCTCGACCTACGACCAGAAGGCCGCCGTCGCGACGATCTCCGCCAACCACGACGTGGAGATCGGCGGCAAGATCGCGGACGCGGTCGACAAGGTCGGCAAGGACGGCGTGATCACCGTCGAAGAGGGCAAGTCGATCGACACCGTGCTCGACTTCGTCGACGGCATGCAGTTCGACAAGGGCTTCCTGTCGCCCTACTTCATCACCGACACGAAGGACCTGTCCTGCGTGCTCGAGGATGCCTACGTCCTGATCTACGAGAAGAAGCTCAGCAACCTGCGTGAGCTGATCCCCGTGCTCGAGGCCGTCGCGCACTCGGGCAAGCCGCTCCTGATCATCGCCGAGGACGTCGAGGGCGAGTGCCTCGCCGGCCTCGTGGTGAACCGCCTCCGCGGCGCGCTCAAGGTCTGCGCCGTCAAGGCCCCGGGCTTCGGCGACCGCCGCAAGGCGATGCTCGAGGACATGGCCGTGCTCACGGGCGGCACCTTCATCAGCGACGACCTGGGCCTCAAGCTCGAGAGCGTCACCGCGGAGCACTTCGGCCGCGTCAAGAAGATCATCGTCACGAAGGACGCCACGACCCTCAGCGAGGGCGCGGGCACCAAGAAGGCGATCAAGACGCGCATCGAGCAGATCCGCCAGCAGATCGAGAACACCACCTCGGACTACGACAAGGAGAAGCTCCAGGAGCGCCTTGCCAAGCTCCAGGGCGGCGTCGCGGTCGTGAAGGTCGGCGCCTCGACCGAGGCCGAGCTCAAGGAGAAGAAGTACCGCGTCGAGGACGCGCTCAACGCGACCCGTGCGGCCGTCGAAGAGGGCATCGTGCCCGGCGGCGGCGTGGCGCTCCTGCGCTGCATCGAGTCGCTCGACGGGCTGCGCGTGCGCGGCACCGACGAGAAGATGGGCGTCGCCATCGTGCGTCGCGCGCTCGAGGCGCCCCTGCGCCAGATCGCGAAGAACGCCGGTGAGGAAGGCGCGGTCATCGTCGACGAGGTGAAGTCCGGCGCGCTCAGCCGCGGCTGGGACGGCAAGAAGGGCGCGTTCACGGACATGTTCAAGGCCGGCATCATCGACCCCGCCAAGGTCGTGCGCTCGGGCCTGCAGAACGCCGCCTCGATCGCCGGCATGATCCTCACGACCGAAACGATGATCACGGACCTCAAGGACGAGGACAGCGCCGCCGACGGCGCCGAGCTCTAGGCCGGACCGACCCCACCCTCCGGGTCACAAGCCCGGGGGCGGGTGGTCCCATGAGTACGATGGGCCCATGCCGGACGTGGGAAAGCGCGATTACTACGAGGTCCTTGGCGTCAGCCGGGATGCCGACGCCAAGGCCATCAAGACCGCCTACCGGCGGCTCGCGCTGAAGCTCCACCCCGACAAGAACCCCGGCGACACGAAGGCCGAGGAGCTCTTCAAGGAGGCCGCCGAGGCCTACGAGGTCCTCTCCGATCCGCAGAAGCGCGCGCGCTACGACCGCTACGGTCACGAGGGCGTGGGCGGGCAGGTCGGCTTCGGCGACGTCTCGGACATCTTCGGCGCCTTCCAGGACATCTTCGGCGGCGACCTCTTCAGCGCGTTCTTCGGCGGCGGCCGCTCGCGGCGCCGCGTCCCGCGCGGGGCCGACGTCAGCGTCGAGGTGGCCATCAGCTTCGAGGAGATGGCCGAGGGCGTCGACAAGGACCTGAAGGTCAAGAAGCCCACCCCCTGCGACGGCTGTGACGGCAGCGGCGCGTCCGACGGCCGCCCCGCCGTCGCCTGCCCGACCTGCGGCGGGCACGGGGTCGTCCTCACGAGCCAGGGCTTCTTCTCGATCCGACGCACCTGCTCGCGCTGCGCGGGCTCGGGCGCGGTGATCGAGAACCCGTGCCGCACGTGCGGCGGCAGCGGCCGCGTGCGCGGCACGCGCGAGATGAAGATCAAGGTGCCCGCCGGCGTCTACGACGGCGTGGTGCTGCGTGTGCCCGGCGAAGGCGAGGCGGCGCCGCCCGGCGGCGAGCCTGGCGACCTCAACGTGCACCTGCGCATCAAGGAACACCCCGTCTTCGGGCGCATGCCCGACAACCCCGCGGACCTCGTCCAGCGCGTGACGATCCCGATCACGACGGCGCTCCTCGGCGGCGAGGTCGAGATCCCGTCGCTCGAGGGCTCGATGCCGCTCGAGGTCGACCCGGGGACGACGCCCGGCGAGACGGTGCGCATCCGCGGTGCGGGTCTGCCGCACTTCCAGGGCGGCGGGCGCGGGCACATGTACGTGCGCATCGCCTACGACATCCCCAAGAACCCCAGTCGCAAGCTTCGCAAGGCCCTGGAGGCCTTGGCCGAAGCCGAAGAGCGCGAGCCCGGCCCGGCGCGTCGCCGCTTCGACGATGCCCTCAAGGCGCATCTCAAGGCCATAGACAAGCGCAAGCGCAAGAAGTGACCCCGAACCCGAAACCGCCATGAACGCATCGAAGGACCCGACCCCGAACGACCCCGCCGAGGAGCTCGAGCCGGACGCGCTCGAGCCGGGCGCGGCCGAGGCCGCGACGGACGCCGCGGACACACCGAGCGAGGCCCCGGCGGCGAGCGAGAGCGCGCCGGAGGAGAGCGAGGTCGAGCGCGCGCTGCGCGAGCAGACCGAGCGCGCGGACAAGCTGGCCGACCGCCTCAAGCGCGTGGAGGCGGAGTTCGTCAACGAGAGCAAGCGCCTGCGCCGGCAGGCGGACGAGCAGAAGAAGTACGCCATCGAGCGCGTCGTCGTGGACCTCATCCCGCTGATCGACGCCGTGCACACGGGCATCACGAGCCTCGGCGACAGCGAGGCCGACCTGCGCGCCCGGGAGGGCCTCGACCTGATCGGCAAGCAGCTGCTCGAGATCCTCGGCCGCCATGGCGTGGAGCCGATCGAGGCCCAGGACCAGCCGTTCGATCCCAACCTGCACGAGGCCCTGTTCACCCAGCCGCGCGACGACGTCGATCCCAACATGGTCGTGGACGTGCTCCGCCCGGGGTTCACCCTGAACGAGCGCGTCGTGCGCGCGGCCGAGGTCGCGGTCTCGATGGCCCCGCCGAAGCCCGCGGTCCCCGCGGCGGAAGAGAGCGAGGGCGACGCCCCGTCCGCCGGCGACGAGGGCGAGAGCTGACATGCCCACGTACGACTACCAGTGCGGGGCCTGCGGCTACCACTTCGAGCACTTCCAGAGCATGACCAGCAAGCGGCTGCGCAAGTGCCCTCAGTGCGAGCAGCGCAAGCTGGTCCGGCTCGTGGGCTCGGGCGCCGGCCTGATCTTCAAGGGCTCGGGCTTCTACGAGACGGACTACAAGCGCTCGGGCTCGACCTCGTCGTCGAAGGACACGAAGAGCGACGCCGGCGAGTCGAAGAGCAAGGCGTCCGAGAGCAAGAAGAGCGGGAAGAGCGACAAGGGCGCCAAAGGCGGCAAGGCAAGCGGATCCGACGATTGACGCCGCCCTCCGCCGCGCCCCGCGATCCCTCGAAGCGAGTGTGCCCCACCTGCGAGGAGCCCTCGCCCGCCGACGGCCCGTACCGCCCGTTCTGCAGCGCGCGCTGCAAGTGGGTGGACCTCGGACGCTGGCTTGATGGAGACTACGTCGTCCCTGGAGAGGGGGCGATCGACTTCGACGTGGTGGCGGAGTACGAAGAGCGAAAGGCGCGCGAAGGTGGCGGCGACGACACGGACGGTTGACCTCTGGCACGCCGCGGGTCGCGCCGCCCACGATGGCCGCAAGCGTCTGATCGCCATGCAGGGGGTGCTCTGGAGCGCGCCCGTGCTCGTGCTCGGCAGCTTCCTCACGCACGTCGTGACGGCGGGCGCCGATGCTGCGCTCGAAGGACTCCGCCATCCCTTCGCGTTCGTGGTCGCACCGCTGAAGGGCGCGTACCTCGCGGATCACGATCTCGCGCTCCTCTGCTACGTCGGCTGGCAGCTCCTCCTGCTCGTCCTCTTGTGGGGCTACTTCGGCGGCGCGCTCTACCGGCTCGCCGCGGTGGATCTCGCGCTGGGGTCCAAGGAGGAGCCCGCGGCCGCCCTGCGTTTCGCGCGGCGCCACTGGCGCGGGCTCGTGGGCGCGCGGCTCGCGATCTGGCTCGCGATCCTGCTGCCGCTCGGCGCCGCCGTCCTGATCGCCATGACGGGACGCATCCCCGGCGTGGTGGGGGGCATCTTGCTCGCGCTGGGCGTGGTCCTGATCGCGGGCCTCGCGCTCGTGGCCGTCGTGCTCGCGACGATCAACGCGGCGGCGGGGTTCCTGTCGGGCCCCACGGTCGCGGCCGAGGACAGCAACGCGTTCGACGCGGTCAGCCGCACGTTCACGTACGCCGCGGCCGGCCTGCCGCGGCTCGTCGGCTGGCGTCTCTTGTTCTTCGGCGGCGTGCTGATCGGCACGAGCTGGCGCCTCGTACGCACCGTGCTCGTGCTCGGGCTCGGCTGGGCGTGCTTGTCCCTCGGCGCGGGCCAGGGCGTGGTCACGCGCGCGTCGGCGGTGCTCGGGGCGATGGGGACGCCGGCTGACGCCGAGCGGCTCGGGCTCGGTGCGACGGACTACGTCGTGGCCGTGGCGATCGCGATCGTGTTCGCGGGGCTCGTCGCGCTGTGGCTCGCCGATCTCGTGTCGCGCATCGTCTGCGCGCGCACCGGCGTGTACCTCCTGCTGCGTCGCGCCGTGGACGGCGAGCCCGTCGACGCGCTGCAGACGCGTCCCGCCCAGGGCGGCCCCGAGACGCCGGAGAGCGCCGGCTTCGTCGAGGTCGGCCGCGTGGGAGACGCCTAGCGTGGATGCCACGAGTCTCTCGGGCGTGAGCGTCCCGCTGCTCGAAGTCTTCTCGACCTTCCAGGGCGAGGGACCGGAAGTCGGCGCACGGCAGGTGTTCATCCGCCTCGCGCGCTGCGACCTGCGCTGCGCGTTCTGCGACACGCCGGAGTCGTATCCGACCCCGGAACACGGGCGGCTGCAGCTCGTGCCCGGCGGCGAGCGCGACGAGATGCTGCCCAACCCGGTTGCGGTCGAGGCGATCGTCGCGGCGGTGAAGCGCCTGGACGATCCGCCCGGCGTGCACGCCGGTGTCTCGATCACCGGGGGCGAGCCGCTCCTGCACCCGCAGGCCGTGCGCGAGATCGCGGTCGGGCTTTTTGGCCTCGCCATGCGCGTGCACCTGGAGACCGGCGGGCACCGGCCCGGGGCGCTGAAGGCCGTGCTCGACGTGCTCGATTCGGTCAGCCCGGACCTCAAGCTCGAGAGCGCGTGTGAGGCGCCCACGCCTTGGGACGCCCACGGCGAGACGTACCGCATGCTCGAGGCGGCGGGCAAGCTGCGCGCGATCAAGGCCGTGGTGGGGGCCACCACGCCGCCCGAGGAGGTCGCCGAGGCGGCCGCCTTCTGCGCCGAGCACGCGCCCTCGGCGCCGCTCGTGCTGCAGCCCGTCACGCCCTATGGCGAGGGGCCCGCGGCGCCGCCGGCGAGCCATCTCTATCGGCTGCATGCGGCGGCCGGGCGGCTGCATCCGGACGTTCGCGTGATTCCGCAAGTTCATCACTTCTTGAATCTGCGATAGCAGCCCGCACGTCCGACGGTTCCGACCCTCGAATCCCCTGGTACCTATGAAGCCCCCGGGCCGGGAGGAGCTGTGCCATGAACAACATCCCCGTGATCGCCTTGATGTGTATCGCCGCGGCCGGCGTCGGCTGGTTCGTCGGCACGCAGACGGCCGGGACCTCGGACAGCGGCGAGATCACCGAGGACGGTGACCTCGCGGCCCTGCGCGCCGAGAACGAGCGACTGAAGGAGGAGCTGCGCGCTCGCGGACCGGGCCTCGAGGCGGCGGGCACGGGCACCGCCAGCCCCGATGCCGACGGCTCCGACAAGCCCTTCGAGTCGGGCGGCGCAAAGGAAGGCTCGGCGCGCAAGATGCCCGAGCCGTTCTCGATCGAGGGCGTCGACGATCCGCACCTCGCCGTCAAGATGTTCCAGCAGTACGCCTCGGAGATGTGGGCGCACGGCAAGGACGGCCACCTCGGTCTGGTCAAGGCGCTCGACGACCTGCTTCAGGACAAGGACGCGCTCGAGAAGATGTTCGCGAGCGAGGAAGAGGCGGTGAAGCACCTCTATCCGATGATCAAGTTCCTGATCAACAACGAGCACAACGTCGCCGCCACCACCGAGACGCTGTTCGAGACGATGGCCAACGAGCCGGAGAAGTTCAGCGACTTCGACGACGACACGCTCGAGATCTTCACCGAGGGCGCCGGCATGTTCATGCCGGCGATCATGGACGAGAAGCGCATGGAGAAGATGCGCGGCTACGCGAAGAAGATCCTCGAGACGCCCGAGGCGCAGCAGCCGGAGGCCGTGCGCCGCAACCGCAGCGAGATCGGTCGCCTGATGCGGTTCTGGCAGCCGCCGCTCACCGCCGACGAGGCGCTCGCGAAGCTGCAGGCCGGCCAGGTCTCGACGGAGGAGCTGCGTGGCCTGCTGAGCAAGCTGAAGCCCGAGCACATGAGCCAGCTTGACCTGCCCGCCTTGCTCGGCGATCTCGTCGCCCAGGGCGACTACCGGGCCATGGCGGCGCTCGGCATGGCGCCGCTCGATGCCCGCACGCTCGACGCCCTCGACCAGCGCTTCCTCGAAGGCGCCAAGTCGGGCTCGGTCCACCAGTGGAACGTGCAGTACTACCTGCGCAGCACCAAGCGCACGAAGTGGGTCGACGCCCGCAACCTGGTCGAGACGGGGATGGACATGGGCGGCAAGACCGCCACGACCTTCGCCGGCGCGCTGATGCAGCTGCCGGAGAAGCCCGACAAGGACTGGGTCGCCTGGGCCCTCTCCCGCTACGAGCTGCCCGAGAACACGGTCCAGACGCTGAAGCGCGCGTTCGGGATCCAGTAGCGCCCGCATACGCAAGGAACGGCGGCGCGGGTACCGTTTCGGCGTGTCCGCACCCGATGCCCCGACCCCGTCGCGTCCTACCGCCACCACGGTTCCCGTGGTCGCGATCGTGGGCCGTCCGAACGTGGGCAAGTCCACGCTCCTGAACGCGCTGGCGCGCAGCCGCATCGCCATCGTCGAGGAGACGCCGGGCGTGACCCGCGACCGCGTCGGCGTGCTCTGCACCGTGGCCGAGCGCACCGTCGAGCTGGTGGACACGGGCGGCGTGGGCATCGTCGACGCACAGGGCCTCGACGAGCACGTCGAGCGCCAGATCCTCGCCGCGGTCGAGAGCGCGGCCGCGATCCTGTTCGTGGTCGACACCCGCGCGGGCGTGATGCCCCTGGACGAGCGCGTGGCCGGGCTGCTCCGACGCTTCACCGACAAGACGATCCTCGTGGCGAACAAGGTCGAGTCCGAGCGCATCGGCTGGGGCGTGCACGAGTTCGTCAATCTGGGCTTCGGCGAGCCGATCGCGATCTCGGCCAAGGAGCGCATGCACCTGGACGAGCTGGAGGAGCGGCTGGATCCGCTCCTGCCCGACACCGGCGAGATCCCCGTCGAGGAAGCGCCGGCCGACATGAAGCTCGCGCTCGTCGGGCGCGTGAACGCCGGCAAGAGCACGTTCGTGAACCAGCTGCTCGGCGACGACCGCATGATCGTCAGCGAGATCCCCGGCACGACGCGCGACTCGGTGGACCTGCGCTTCGAGCACGACGGCCGCTCGTTCGTCGTGATCGACACGGCCGGCATCCGCAAGGAGCGGGTCGTGCACGGCAGCGTCGACTTCTACGCGCAGCGCCGCGCCGAGAAGGCCATGCGCCGCGCCGACGTCGCCGCTCTGGTCCTGGACTGCACCACGGACGTGGCGCGGCTCGACCGCCAGATCGCCGACTACGCGCTCACGCACTACCACCCGGTGGTCGTGGTCGTGAACAAGTGGGACCTGCGTACGTCCAACGTCACGCCCAAGGACTTCATCGCCTACCTCGAGAAGACGCTGCCGCTCCTGCGCTTCGCGCCCGTCGTGTTCACGTCCGCGCTCACGGGGCGCAACGTGACGCGCGTGCTCGACGTCGCCTGGAGCCTGTTCGAGCAAGCCAGCCAGCGCATCTCGACGGCCGACGTGAACAAGATCCTCGAGGCCGCTTACGACCGGCGCAAGCCGCGCCCCAAGCAGGGCCGCATCGGCAAGATCTACTACGGCAGCCAGGTGGACATCTGTCCGCCGACGTTCCTCGTGTTCGTGAACCAGCGCTACCTGTTCCCGCCGAACTACCTGCGCTACCTCGAGAACCGGTTCCGCGAGGCCACGTCCATCACCGAGATCCCGCTGCGCATCCACCTCAAGGAACGCGACCGTTCCCCGTCGAAGAACCAGTAGGATCGGCGCGATGCGTCGCGCCCTCTGCATGCTCGGCTTGTGCTTCTTGACCGGTCTCGCGTGCGCCGACGACGCAGCGCGCGCCGCCGAGCCCATGCAGCTGGAGGGCGCGCCCGCGGTGGTGATCCCGCCGGACCTGCCCGGGAAGCCGCTGACCGTGGCCCCGGGCCAGTGGCAGATGACGTGGACGGGCAAGGGCGCGTTCCATCAGCTCCAGGCGCGCGTCTTCCCCGTGCGCGGGCTCAAGGAGCCGGGCCCGGTGCTCATGCAGGCGCTCGACACGCTCGTGCGCAACAACGGCTTCGGGGCGTTCGGCGCGACGGCACGCACGACCGGCCGCGTGTGGGGGCGACCCCATGCAGACGCCGCGATCCAGGTCTCGATCAACGGGCAGATTGCGCGCGGCCACGCGCGGCTGCTGCTCGCGACAGACCAACAGTGGGCCTTCGCCTGGGGCCTCGTCACCTCACCCGAGCTGACGCGCGCGACGCTGGCGGAGATCCAGCGGTTCACGAAGAGCCTCGAGCCGCGCGATCCGACCTTCCACACGCCACGCTTCCGGGACACCGCGGCGCTGCAGGCCGTCGTGTACCGCACGGGGCGCGAGCAGCCGATCACCGGCGGCCACCTGCGCGGCGTCTCGGCGCTGATCGAAGCGGGCATCGGCCGGCGGCTGCCCGCGGCGACGCGGCGCGGGCTCGAGTCGATGCTCCTGATGGACGTCCGCCAGGGCACGCCCGGCACGCGGCAGGGTTACCGGGCGTCCGCCGAGGACGTGGTGCGCTCGATGCAGCTCGAACCCACGGCGCGCGCCGAGCGCATGCAGACGCTCGGCAAGCGCATCGTCGAAGCGATCGAGACCCGGGCGAAGGAGCGCTACGCGCCCGCCGTCGGCGCGCTGCGCATCTGGACCCAGGACGGAGCGGCGCTGGCGGGCGAGGGGGCGGGGGCACTGACCCGCGGCGACTGGCTGGCGCGCGTCGAGCTCGCCGGCTTCCTGCTGTCGATCGTCCGCGACGAGCAGACGCGGATCCCGCAGGCGGACCTGGGGGCGCATCGCAAGGCCGCCATCGCCTACTGGACCGAGCAGGGCGCCGAGCCGTCCGCCGTCCGCGCGCTCTGGGCGCGCCTGCGCCACGCCTGGGACGCCGCCAAGCCCAAGGGCCGGCAGGCGTTTCGTCACGCCGTGCTGAAGACGCTGCTCATGCCGCATCCGGATCCGGACGTCGACGCGGCGGCCGCGCTCGGCTTGCCCGAGGCCACCGCCTTGCGCGCCATGAAGCGCTGGATGGGGCAGCACGGGGGGGAGTACGCGAAGCCCTGGGCCACCACGAAGGCGCTCACCCTCTCCCACGCCGAGCTCGAGGCGCTGGTCGAGACGCTGGGCGTGGACGCCGCGGGGTACCAGTTCGGCTGGTAGGTCCGGCGCGCATCGCGCCTGCTACCATCCGCGCCCGCGCAAAACCGAGAGGGTCCCCATGCGTCGAACCGGTCTCCTGCTGTTCCTCATCGCACTCGTCGGGCTGCCCGCCTGCGGCGACGGCGAGAGCGAGGCGCCCGCCGCGCTGAAGGTCATCCTGAGCCACGGCAACAACAGCCGGCCCTACCTGCCGTGGCCCGGCGAGGTTGCGAAGCAGATCGCGGGTGATCTCGAGGACATCGGGTTCGAGGTCGAGATCGAGATGCAGCCGTGGTCGAGCTACATCCCGTCCGTCGAGCGCGGCGACCACCAGATGGCGATCCTCGGCTGGTCGGCCGACGTGCCCGACACCGACAACTTCCTCTCCTCGCTGCTCCACAAGGAGAGCGCCAAGGAGGGCAGCGCCAACAACATCAGCTTCTACCGCTCGGACGAGGTAAGCGGACTGCTCGACCAGGCGCGCCTCTCGCACGACGAGGCGGAACGCGACCAGCTCTACCTGCGCGCGCAGGAGCTGATCTTCCGCGACGCGCCGATGGTGCCGCTCGTCTACACCGATCGCATGATCGCGCACCGCGCGACCCACGGCCCGCTCACCGTGGAGTGGGTGACGCATCCCGTCTTGCGCCTCGTCCAGACGCCGGTCGACGGAACGCTCGTCTTCCTGCGCGGCGCGGACTCGAACAAGCTCGATCCCGGCGACGTGACCGACGGCGAGAGCAGCAAGGTCATCGAGCAGGTCTACGACACGCTCGTGCGCTACAAGCCCGGCACGATCGAGATCGAGCCGTCGCTCGCTACGTCCTGGGCGTCGAGCGAGGACAAGAAGACGTGGACCTTCCAGCTGCGCGAGGGCGTCACCTTCCACGACGGCGCGCCGCTGAACGCGGGCGCCGTGGTCGACACGTTCCAGCGCATGAACGACAAGCAGCACCGGTTCTCGTTCTCGGACGGCAAGTGGGCCAACTGGACGGCGCTGTTCGGCTTCGTGGACGAGGTCAAGCAGGGGGCCAACGACCTGGAGGTCGTGTTCGTCTGCAACCAGCCGGCGCCGCCGTTCTTCCTGAAGCAGCTGGCCATGTTCACCTGCTCGATCATCTCCCCCAAGGCGCTCGAGAAGCACCAGGCGGGCATCCGCCGCAACCCGGTCGGCACAGGTCCCTTCAAGTTCAAGGGCTGGCGCACGGATGACGTGATCGAGCTCGAGCGCTTCGACGACTACTGGGACGGCGCCCCGAAGCTGAAGTCGCTCTACTTCCGCATCTCGAACAACGCGACGGTGCGCAGCAACCGGCTCATCGCCAACAACGGCGCCGAGCTGATCGACAACCTCGATCCCGCCACGATCGCGAAGCTCGAGAGTGACGCCAACGTCCAGGTCGCGCGCCGGCCCCAGTCGAGCCTCTGCTACCTGGCCATGAACAACCTGAGAGCCCCCTTCGACAACCCGAAGGTGCGCCAGGCCGTCGCCTACGCGATCAACAAGAAGGGCCTGATCGCCCGCGCGTACAAGGGCTACGCGAAGCCCGCCACGGTGCCCGTGCCCCCGGGCTTCAACGGATTCCATGCCGATCTGCCCGACCGCCCCTACGATCCCGAGAAGGCCAAGGCCCTGCTGCGGGAGGCGGGCTACGACGTGAAGTAGGCGTCTCGGCCCGGGAGACGCGAGCGCAATCGTCGATGCTGGTCTACGTCCTTCGCCGGCTGCTGCTCACGATCCCGCTCCTGATCGCCGTCTCACTTGTCGTCTTCGCCGTCGTCTCGAGCTTCCCGGGCGATCCGTGCCGTGAGCAGCTGGGCCAGCACCCGACGCCCGAGGCGCTCGAGGCCTGCCGCTCGTCGCTGAACCTCGACGGCCCCTTCCACGAGCGCTACCTGCGCTACCTCGAAGGCGCGGTGCAGCTCGAGTTCGGGCACAACATCCGCACGGAGGAGCCCGTCGGCGAAGAGATCCTGCTGAAGCTGCCGCCGACGATCGAGCTCTCGTTCATCGCGCTCTTGCTCGCCTTCCTCGTCGGCAACTGGATCGGTACGCGCTCGGCGCTCAAGCCCGGTACGTGGATCGATGCGGTGGGGCAGGTCTTGAGCCTCGGCGGCATCTCGATCCCCGTCTTCTGGCTCGGGATGATGCTCATCTCGCTCTTCGGCGTGAAGCTCGGCTGGTTGCCGTTCAGCGGCTGGACCGCGAGCGAGGTCGGGCCCGACTTCGACTTCAAGACCGACTTCCTTCTCTTCGAGCCGCTCTTCCGCCTGCGCTTCGACGTGTTCTGGAACGCCCTCGGGCACATCGCCCTGCCGGCGATCGCGCTCTCGACGATCCCGCTCGCGACGATCACGCGTATGACGCGCTCGTCCGTGCTGGAGGAGGTCAACAAGGACTACGTCACGACGGCGCGGGCCAAGGGGCTCAGCGAGCGCAAGGTCATCACCAAGCACGTGCGCCGCAACGCCCTGATCCCGGTCGTGACGATCACCGGCCTTCAGCTCGGTACGCTGCTCTCGGGTGCCGTGCTCACGGAGACGGTGTTCAGCTGGCCCGGGCTCGGCACGTACCTCGTGCGCGGCGCCGACGAGACGAACTACCCCGTCGTGATGGGCTGCATGCTGCTCTTCGTCACGACCTTCGTGCTCGTGAACCTGTTCGTGGACGTGCTGTACCACATGATCGATCCCCGCATCCGCGACGAAGGGCTGTGATGCGGGAGCGCCTGGCCGCCATCTGGCGTTCCTTGCGTCGCGACCGCGGCGCGATGCTCGGGCTCGCCCTCGTGGCGCTGGTCGTGCTCATGGCCGTCGCTGCGCCGCTGGCGCCCTACGGGCCGAAGGAACGCGACCGGCAGTACTTCGAGCCCCAGGCGCCCAGTGGGGAACACCTCCTGGGGACCGACGGCAGCGGCTACGACGTCTTCTCGCGCCTGCTCTACGGCGCGCGCGTCTCGCTGTTCACGGGCCTCGCCGCGGT
>JASJAY010000015.1 GCA_030066775.1 Planctomycetota bacterium | reverse complement strand
GATCCGCTGGTGCCCATCAGCGAGATGGACGCACTTGCCGAGCGTCTCGAATCGCACACGATCGCCGTGACGCTCGAGAGCCACATGGTCGGGCACGTGGATGTCGAGGCCGTCGGGTTCGACGAACAAGCCGAACACGTCCTGTTCATGGACGACTTCTTCGACATGGTGAAGCGCTAGCAGACGTAAACTTGGGGGCATGGCTGCCCGGCAGGCCCCAGGTGTGTCCGGACGGGCGCACGCCTCGCTCTTCTTCGTGGCCGCGGGGCTTCTCCTCGGGCTGCTCGTGGTGTGGGCCGCGTCGCACGAGCCCCGGACCGTGTTCGTCGAGCGCGAGTGGACCAAGCCGTGGGCGCCTGCCGAAGACGCGGCGACCTGGTGGGACGAATGGGATCGCCGCGCGAAGCCGTGGACCGAGGAACTTCCCGACCCGCCTGGCTACGGAGAGGTCGAGACCGCCCGCTACTGGCTCTCGCGCGCGCCCTACGACCTCGAGGTGCGTCGTCGCGGGGATCGCGTGGTCGTGGCTGTCGCGGGCGTGGACGAGCAGGTCTACGGCGGTGGATGGGCCGCCTACGGCGAGGGCCGCATCGAGGGCGCCGAGAAGGGCTTCGCCGGGTCGGTCGCTACGTTCCGGTGGTCGTGCCTGAGCGTTCGCTACGGCACCGCCAGTGACGGCGTGGGGCGCATCACGTTCACCGAGGACGGCGAGCAGATCGCCGCGGTCTACATGGCGCACGAAGCACCGGCGCTCTGGTACAAGGCCTACGGTCGGCTGCAGCGCGAAGGTGACACGAAGCCGGAGCGCGGGCGCATCAAGGGCCAGATCCCGTATGCCGAGGCCCTCGACGTCCTGGCCCCCGAGCCCACGCACATCGCACGCGTGCGGGTGATCGATACGCAGGGCGTGCCCCTCATTGGCGCCGTGGTGCAGCTGCGCGGTCACGCCCGCACACGCCAGGCGACGGATCGCGAAGGCTACGCCACGATCCGCTTCAAGGGATCCCTCGCGCCCATTGCCCAGACGTTCAATGCGGGCAAGGAGGGCTACTTCAACGCCGAGGCCTCGCACTTCACGGGCGACCTCGTGTACGGGCGCGAAGGCGTGGAAGGTCCGTGCCCGGACGTGGTCGTCGAGCTCACGCGCTACGAGCCGGGGGACAGCCCGGCCTACGAGTGGGTGCATCCGAGCAAGGACGCCGATCCAGACAACGCCATGGCGTGCTCCAGCTGTCACACGTGGCACTACCATGAGTGGATCGGCAGCCGGCACGCGCGCATGGCGGACAACGGGCTGGTCGAGCACGTGCACGCCGCGATGAAGCGGCTCGCCCCGGAGGCGCCCGACGACTGCGTGGGCTGCCATCAGCCGGCGCAGGCCGCGAAGGACCCGACGGCGCGCGGCTGGCGCAGACGCGGCGTGATGGCCGGCAACCACTGCGACTTCTGCCACAAGATCGAGCGCGTCACGGACCTGCGCGAGAGCGGCGTCTTGGGCGCGATCGATCTGGCGCGCCCCGACCTCTCCGCGAACGAGCGACCGGGCGGCATTGGACGCGTGTTCGGGTCGGCACCGGACTCGACGTACGCCTACATGGGCTCGGTCTACAACCCGCTCTACGCGTCGAGCCACATGTGTGCCTCCTGCCATCAGGGCGGCGGTCGATGGCGCGAGGGCGTGCCGCCCAAGCTCGACACGTTCGAGGAGTGGCGCCGTTGGGCGATCACCGAAGCGGCGCAGAAGAAGACACCCAAGACCTGCCAGGACTGCCACATGCCCGCGGCCTCGATTCGCGACGTCGAGGGAACGCTCGTCAAGCAGCTTGCCTACGACGCCATGCATCGCGAGCCGGAGGACGTGCACGGTCACCGCTTCCTGGGCCGCTCGCCGGAGCTCGCGGCGGACGCAATCCAGATCGACGTCACGAAGGCGCGCGACGAGAAGACGAAGGACTGGCAGATCCGCGTCACGCTCGAGAACACCGGCGCCGGCCACAAGATCCCGACGGGCACATGGACCAAGCACGTCGTGGTGGGGGTCTGGGCGAAGAGCGGCGATCGTTGGCTGCGCGCTATGGGCGGCGAGCGCGCGCTGCTCGTCTCCGCGGAGACGGACGGCGAGGAAGCCGGAGCCGGCACGACGCCCGGCGACTGGCGCAATCCTGCGGGCACGATCCTCGGCATGACCGTCAAGGGCGGCGGCAGCAACCCCTACGCGCGCCCCGCGTTCTACGCCGCGTGGGATCCAAAGGACCTCGTCGATCGACGCCTGGCGCCCGGCGAGGAGCGCGTGGTCGAGGCGGTCTTCGACGGCGAGGGCGTCGATGCCGAGCCCGAGGTGGTCGTGTGGATCGTGCACCGGCGCGGCGACCTGGGTCTCGGCGCTGCGCACGCGGCCTTCCCGATCCGGCCGTACGACGCCCCGCCCGAGGTCGTCTGGAAGAAGGTGACGCGATGAGGGGGATCGTTGCGTCCCTCCTGCTGTGCCTCGTCGCCGGCTGCGGCGGCAAGACCGACGAGGCGCCCGAGGAGGCGTTCATGAAGTCGCCGGCGCCCACGTTGCCGGAGACCTTCCACGGCGAGCCGCTAGCGCATTGGATCCAAGCGGCGCGTAGCGACGACGCCACGACGCGAGCGGAGGCGGCCTGGGCCCTGGGTGAGCTGGGTGCGAGTCAGGCGGACGCGCACGAGGCGCTGACGCCGTTGTTGTCGGACTCGAACGCGAACGTGCGCTTCGCCGGGCTCGCCGCGCTGCAGCGCATGGGCAGCGTTCCGCCGGCACTTGTTCCGGCGGTGCTCGCAGCCGAACGCAGCGATGAGGTGGGAACCCGCGGCCTTTCCGCATCGCTCGGGCCGTTGCTGGCTGCGGAGGATGTCGTCGCGGTCCTCGCTACGGAGCCGACGGACTCCGACGCCTTCCGCGCAGCGAAGGGGATCGCTGCGAAGGGCGGCGCCGACGTGGCCGCTTCATTGCGCGCCGTCCTCGTCGATGGAACCGATCCCGCGCGCGAGCAGGAGATCTGCGAGGTGCTGGGCGAGATCGGCCCCGATGCGGCGTCTGCGATCGGGGAGCTGATCAAGCGCTTGGTGGCGAAACCGCCGCTCGGGCCGACGGCTGCGACCGCGCTGGGACGCATCGGTCCGAAGGCGAAGCCTGCGCTCGAGGCGTTCCTCGTGTCCGACGCCGCGAAAGCGAGCGCTCAGGCGAAGCTGCTCGCGCAGCTGGCACTGTCTCGCATCAAGTAGTCCGGTACGGCGCTAGAGCGTCTTGGTCATGACGACCACGTTGTCCGTCTCAGAACCTTCGATCACATGGTTCCTCGAGTCGAGGATCACGCGGACCTCGTAGGTGGCGGTCCGGTCCTTTGCCTTGGCGAATCCCACCACCTGGATGGGCTTGGCGGCCCCCGGCTGAATCCACGGGAAGAAGTGCGACTCCCATGACCAGAGGAGCACGCCGTCCATTCGGACCTCAACTCGGTAGTCGAATGAGGTCGCGTACCACGTTCCGGTGTTCAGCACCCAGAGCTGGGCTTTGACGAACTCGACCTCCTTGTCGAAGGGAGAGGGAGCCGGATACTTGGATATGTCGGCCCTTGCGGGGGTGAGGTTGGGGAGGAGCAGGGGCGGCGTCCAGTGCGGTGTCGCGCCGCCCGAGTCACGAGGCGCAGCGACGTCAGGCGGCGCGGCCTGAGCCGTAGGCAGGGGGATGAGCGCCGTAGCGAGCGCGAGGGCGGGGATCAGGAGCCTGCGGAGGCGAGTCATGGGGCATTCCTCGATTGGAGTGCCCGGTGGATGCGCCGAGGTCCCCGGTCTTGCCGGTGGAATCCGTCGTTGCCCGGAAACGAAAGCGGGGCGCCCTCCGGTGGAGAGCGCCCCGTGTCGTGCGTGTGCGCCCGGCGTGGCCGGGAGCCGAGGGTCCTACAGCTTGTAGAAGTAGGTCTCGATGAAGTCGTAGCCCACGCGGTAGTTGTAGCCCTTCGCCATCTTGTGACGACGGGGATAGAACTCGCCGCTGCTCAGGTAGCCGACCGCGGCGAGCGAGGCCGCCTGGACGTACATGTCGCTGCGGTCCTTGCACTTCTCGATCAGGCTGTCGAACGTGGACGGACGGCGGTCCTTGGTCAGGCCGAGCGCGTACACCGCGTGGCTGGCCACGAAGCCGTTCTTCATCTGGTCCGTCTGGATGATGCCGACCACGTCGTTGGCACCCTTCTTGGTGCCAAGCAGCGCGAGACCGAGCATGCCGTAGGCACGCGTCTCGGGCGTCGAGGTGGTGCGGACCGTGTGCTGGATCAGCTTCGCCGCATCCGAGTTGCCGACCATGCCCAGGGCAAGGCAGGCGTAGCCGCGGATGAAGGGGTGCTTGTCCTTGTTGATGATGTCGCGCAGGGCCGCGTCGGCCTTCGCAATCACACCCGCCTCGGCGGGGTTGTGACGGTCCTTGCGACCGAGGATGCCCATGGCGATGCAGGCCGCGCCGCGCGTCGAGGGGTTGCGCTCCTTGATCAGCGCCTGCGCCGCCTCGAAGCCCTTGCCGTCCTGGGCGATCGCGAGCGCCAGCATGGCGAACTCACGCATGCCGAGACGGTCCTTGTCGACCTGGTCGCGCAGGAAGCGCAGGCCCAGGGCGCCGTGGGGCGTCTGCTCGGCGATGCGGCCGAGGCTGATCGCGGAGATGCGACGGACGAAGCTGTCCTTGTCGTCGCGCATGGCCTTGCCGAGCGCCTTGACGACGGCCTTGATGTCCTTCGCGAGGGCCGCCTGCTGCGGCTTCACGAGCGACTGGAGGGCCTCGATCTTGGTCTCGTCTTCCTTGCTCATCGGGATGCCCAGGTACTCCCGGTAGGGCGCCCGGATGGCCTCGATCTGACGCTCGGCCTCGGTGCGGTAGTCGAGCACGCCGGCGGCCATGGCGGCCGAGCGACGGACGTCCGTCTCGCGGTCCGTGAGCGCCTTGACGATGATCGGCTTGCCGAGGGTGAGGTCACCCATGCGGCCGAAGGAGCCGACGGCGAGCGCACGGTACTTGCCGCGCACCTTCTTCTTGCCGAAGGCGATGTCCTCGAGGAACGCGGGGACGCTCGGGTCCTGCTCCGCGCCGACGTAGCCGAGACCCATGATCGCGGCACCGACGAGCTCGTAGTAGCCCTCCTTGACGTCGGCGAGCTCCTTCAGGAGCTGCGGCGCCATGGGGTGCTCGAGGTTCGTCATGGTGAGCGCGAGGAACGCGCGCACGTCCTCGGGGACGTCCTTGTCCATCGCCCGCTGGTACATGGGCAGGATGGTCTCTTCATTCGCGACGTAGAAGAGGCCGAGGGCCGCCGAACGCGCGATGAGGTGGTTGCGGTGGTCGAGCTTCTTGACGAGGATCTCGCGCGCCGTCTGACGCTGCTCCTCGTTCGCGGCCACGCGACCCATCGTGATGAGCGCGGCCTCCTGCGTGAACACCTGCTTGTCGTCCACGCTCTTCATGAGCACGGGCCACAGCTTGGCGTCGACCACGGAGGGGTGCAGCGCCTGGGGACCGGCGGGCGTGAGGCCCGACTCGTCCGGCGAGATCGCCGGGGCCACCCAGCGGTGGGGGAAGTAGTCGATGCGGTTCAGCTCCCACCAGATCTCCCAGGTCGCCTCGTCGGGCTTCTGGGCCTTGCGGGTGCCGCCACCGTTGGGCGTCGCCGGACTCTGCGGGCCCGTCGTGGGCGGCGCGGTGGTCGGCGTCGTCGGCATCGACGGGCTCGGGGCGTCCGGCGTCGTCGGCTTGTCCGGGACGTCGCCGGTCTCATCCGGCGGCGGGGTCGGGTCGCTGGGCTCGCGCAGCCCCGGCGGGACCGAGCCCTGCGGCTTCTTGAAGCGGATGCAGCTATACGCATCCTGACCGAGCCACAGCAGCGGAATGGCGAGAAGAAGCGGGAGAGCCAAGGATCGCATCAACTTCATGCGGATCGCCTCCGGTGAGAGTTCCCTTGCAAAGTCGGCCTTACGCCCCAACAAACGGCATGCCTCGGGCAGCAGGTCGTCCGAACACGGTCGGATTCCTGCTCTGCAAAGGACTTACGTTCGTTTCCGACGGGTGACGCGGAGATCCGGGTGGATACCGGGTTACCAATTTCGGCCGCGGATTCCGCGAAGGCGACTTGACGTTCCGTGGCAGCCACGGGGGCGTGTCGACGCCGGGACGCGGGCCCCAATCGGGGGACCTTACCACGCAATCGCGTGAATTCGCGCGTTCGTGGTCGCTTTCAGGCGTTCTGGCGCCTGGATCGGGCCTAGCGGCCCAGCCCGGCCTGGGCGCAGGTGCCGCACCAGCCCTGGGGCAGCTGCCACGCGTCCGTGGGGGCGACGAGCGCGCCGCTCGCCCCGAACCCGCCACCCGGCTTGGTCGAGCCCGTGGCCGAGGGCTCCATCAAGGGATGGCAGTTGATCACGAGCCCCTGCCCGTCCGTGATGTCGGTGCCGCCCACGGCCTGCCAGTGCATCAGGTAGCCGCCGCCCGAGACGGAGCAGGCGGCGTTCGTCCCGCTCGGCAGGCACTCGGCCGTGTCGTCGATGAAGTCGTGCTGACCGTTCTGCTCGACCGTGTGATAGAGGCCGAGGAAGTGGCCCAGCTCGTGCGCCGCGATCAGGCCGACGGTGCCCGTGCTGAAGCCGCTGTAGACGCTCATCGCACCGCTCACGGCGGTGCCGTTCTGCTTGGGGCCCGAGAGGGCGGCGGAGACGCCGACCACACCACCGCCGATGGCCGTCTGCACGAAGAACAGGTTCATGCGCGTCTCGGATGCCTGCGCGGTCCAGGTGGCGAGCATCGTCGGGAACTCGGACTCGGACACGACGTTGTAGGCCGGGTCCGTCATGTCGTAGTAGTCGATGTCGCCCAGCGAGATGCCCTGCTGGCTGAGGATCTGCTCCATGCTCGAGAGGATCGACTGCAGGCGCGTGTCCGTCGCCGCGGTCGCTGCCGAAACGGACAGCCCCTCGGCCAGGAAGATGTTCAAGGGCAGCACGCCGCCGGTTGCGACGCCGCCGGGCCGGCGCTCGACGATGGCGCGGACCTGTGCCGTGCCCGAGCCGCTGAACCGGCGCACGCGGAACGAGTAGGTCCCGCCGCCCGGGACGAGCTGGACGTTCGTGCGGTCGGTGTTCGGGACGGTCGTGCTGAAGGCCTGGACGCCGGGAACCCACACGTAGGCGCCCGTGCTCGCCAGGTTCTCGTACACCTTGCCGCCGGGGCCCGTGAGCTCACCCAGGCCGAATCCCTGGCCCGGAGCGCCGAGGCACTCGATCGTCAGGGAGATGGCGTCGCTCGGCACGGTGACGTTGAGCGTGGGGGTGAGGCCGCCGACGAACGACTGCGCGCCGAAGTCGGTGATGTCTTCCTGGCCGCCGCCGGGCGAGGCGGCGAGCACCTGGATCGTGACGGGGCCGCCCGCGTCGAACGGACCCAGCACGAGGTTCCCGTTGTCGGTCCCGCCTTCCTGCGGCGCGTAGCGCAAGGTGACCGAGCCGACGTCGCCTGCGTTCAGCGTGAGCGGGAAGGGGTTGCCGACGATGCTGAAGTCACCGCTCGGCAGGGTGGCGCTGGTCAGCGTCACGGGGCTGAGCGAGCTCGCGTTCTGGATCGTCGCCACGAGGTCGAGGGCCTGGCCGACGTCCACGAGGCCGAAGTCGAGGGTGGGCGTGAGCACGGACCAGATCACGGACTCGGCCGTGGCCTGGTAGGCGTAGGTGACCGGGACGGCCAAGCCGCCGCCGGCGTACTCGAGGGTGATCGTGCCCGCTGCGGCGCCCGGGCCCTGGGGATCGAAGATCACGTCGAGCTCGACCGCGCCGCGCGCCGGGGCCTGTGCGGGGAGGTCAGCGGGGTCGATGGCGAAGGGGCCGACCGTCGCGATCTGCGTGATCGTGGCGGCCGACGTCAGGGGGTTGACGAAGGTCTGCGGGACGGGCGTCGGCACCGTCGAGGCGAACGTCCCGAGGTTGATCGTGGTCGGGCCGCCACCGCCACCGCCGCCGCCCCCGCAGCCGACGAGGGCCAGCAGGGCGAGCAGGGCTGCGCAGACTCGCGAAGAATGGGGCATCGTGGGGTCCGTAGGGGGCGCGGCCACCGCGTCCAGGTCGTCTGTTCTCTTTGATCCCCCCCGCCGGCCCGGGGTTTCGCTCTGCTTCGGGAGTCTAGCGCCGCTTTCGCCCTGCGCATGGGGTTCTCGGTCGCCGGAGGACGGTGCTTCTTGGAGAGGCCTACGGGGCCCCTACCATGCGGGCTCCGGGCGCGAGGCCCCGGGAGCGGCGAGGCGAGAGGCCTCTGCGCGCTCGTCCGGGGGGGAGTGGCGCATGAGTTCCGAAATGCCGACCGGCCGCGGCTCCGGCCGTCCCCTGCGTGGGGGCGTGTCCGGCCGCCGGTCCGTGATCCTCGTCCTGTTCGCCCTGGTCCTCGCCGGCTGCAGCGACGCGCAGAAGAAGCTCTCCGATGGGGGGCCCGCCGACATCCTGCTCTACCAGGTGCTCGGGCAGGAGCGGCCGACGAGCTACTACTACGAGCTCGTGCGCGACAGCCACGATGCTGAGCGCTTCTGCTACCGCTGCACGGACGATCCCTACCTCGTCGACAAGAGCATCAACGCCGTCACGAAGCTCGGGGACGCGCCGTATGCGCGGCTCGAGGGTCAAGCCGTGGTGGTGGGCAAGCTCACCGAGGTGTTGCTCGAGGATCCCTCGGCGTTGGGGCAGGCGGGCGCCGCGGGGTCGCTGACCAAGATCGGCGCGAAGCTGCCCGTGTACCCGCAGGCCGGTCCGCCCGAGACCGGGGCGCGCTTCGTGCAGCTCCTCCAGGAGATGGACGGGCTGCACGACCAGAACGGCGTCCGGCGTCCGGGGGAGGGGCCGCGGCAGCGGCTCATGCAGATCGTCACGCAGATCGGCGACTTCCAGATCACCGACCTGGTGCTCGCCAAGGAGTCCGTGCGGCCGTTCCACAACCGCGCGTTCCTCGTGGACGAGACCGATCCGGAGCTGCGCACCGCCATCGACACGGCCCTGACGAAGCGCCTCGGCGCGTTGATCCGCGTCGCGCTCGAGGCCGCCGTGCCTGCCGAGTCGCCGTGGGTTCGCGCCGACGCGATCCGCGGTCTGAAGGTGCTCGCCGAGCCGGCTGCGTTGCCGGCGGTCGTGCAGCAGCTCGAGGTCGATCCCAGCTGGCAGGTGCGTGGCGAGGCAGTCGAGTACCTCGGACGCATCGGCAACGCCGACGCCGTCGCGGCGCTGCTTCCCCTGGTCAGCGAGTCCGATCCGAGCGTGCGACACAAGTCGCTCGAAGCGCTGCGCCGCATCGCGGGGCAGGACTTCGGCCGCCGTCGCGCGGCGTGGGTGCGCTGGGCGCGCCGCACGTATCCCGAGCTCGCGAACTTCGATCGCGAGGACGACGAGGTGCCGCCGGAGGCGGAAGAGGCAGACGTGCCGGTGCCGGTCACGCCGCAGCCGGGCCCGAGCCTGCCGACGGGTCCGCAGCCGGTGCCGCCGCAGCCCGACATGCCGGTTGGTCCGCCGTCGCCCGTGCAGCCGATCCCGCCGCTGCCGTCCGGGGCCGATGGGCCGATCAGCGACATCCCGCCGCCCGCGCCCGGGGCGCTGCCGGATCCGGTCGTCCGCGATCCGCGTCAAGCGCAGCCTGTGCGGCGTGCGCCGACCGCGCCGCGCGCCGGGATCGCCAGCCCGCCGCCGCCTCCGCCGCCCCAGGGCGTCGCCGTGCCGCGGGGGGTGCCCAGGCGCTCGGGCGCCGTGCCGCCGCCTCCGCCGCCGCCGACCCTGCCGCGCAGCGGTCGCTAGGCCCGGCTGACGCTCCGGAACGCGCACCGCCATGGACCGCCACAAGAAGACCCTCGTCCGCTGGCTTCTGCGCCTCGTCGGGCTCGGTCTCGTGGTGTTCGTGGTCCTGACGCAGGTGCGATGGGATGACGAGCTGCGCCTCGTCGACGGCACGGTCGTCGCCGGCGACGTGCGCGCGCAGCCGGATCAGAGCTACCAGGTGCTGCTCGAGGACGGATCCGTGCGCGTCGTGCGCGACGCGGAGATCGCCCGGCGCACCGCCGACGTCCCGCACGTGACGTGGGGGTTCCGCACGCTCGGCGGACGCGTGCTGCAGAAGCCGAGCGTCGGCGTGATCGTGCTCGCCGCGCTCATCTTCGTCCTGCTGCTCACGGGCGTTCGCTGGTACGGCCTGCTGCAGGCCGTGGACGTGCGGATGTCGATGCTCGAGGCGATCCGGTTCACGTTCATCGGCGGCTTCTTCAACCTCGTCATCCCCGGCTCCACGGGGGGCGACGTGGTCAAGGCGTTCTATGCGGCCAAGCAGTCCGGGCGCGGCACGCGCTCGGTGCTCAGCGTCTTCGTGGACCGCATCATCGGTGTCTTCACGCTCGTGCTCGTGGCGGCTGCGGCGCTGCTCTACCTCGAGCTCACCGGACAGGGCGGGCCCGGCTTCCGCGTGGCGCAGATCACGGTCTACGCCCTGCTGGCCGGCGGTGCGTTCGGCCTGATCGTGCTGGCCTCCCGGCGCGTGCGGCGCGCGCTCGGCCTCTCGGCGATCATCCGCCGACTGCCCCTGCAGCACATCGTGGCCGAGGTCGGCGCGTCCATCCGGCTGTATCGCGGGCAGAAGCGCGTGCTGCTCTACGCGTTCCTGATCTCGTGGGTGAACCAGTCGGGCATCGCGCTCATCGTCTGGGCGCTCGCCGACGCGCTTTCGATCGAGGGTGTGACGGCGATCATCTGCCTCGCGCTCGTGCCCCTGATGAACCTCCTCGCCGCCATTCCGCTTCTTCCGGGTGGCTGGGGCGTGGGGGAGCTGGCCTTCGCCTACTTCTTCGGACAGGTCGGCATTCCGGCAACGGAGGCGGTTGGCCTCTCGATCCTCTTCCGGCTGTCGTACGTTCTCGTCAACCTGCCCGGCGGCATCCTCTGGGTGCTCCTGCGCGGCCAGGACTCGCGCGAGGACATCGAGGCGGCGGTCGAACAAGCCAGCGAACGCGTCGAACAGCTGCGCGTCGGACAGGAATCCACGGCATCCCCGGACGGCGCCTGAGGGGCGCATCGGGTCTAGGAGCACGCATGACGGATACGGCAAGCACGGCAGCGAAGGTCCCCACCCTGTGCGTCGTCGGAACGATGGCGTTCGACGACGTGGAGACGCCCTTCGGCAAGCGTGAGGCGATCCTCGGCGGTAGCGCGACGTACTTCGGCGTCGCGGCCTCGTATTTCGCGGACGTGGGGGCGTCGAGCGTGGTGGGGGCGGACTTCCCGGATGCGTTCCGCGCTGTGTTGGCGGACCACGGCATCGACCTCGCCGGCGTGGACGTGAAGCCGGAGGGCAAGACGTTCCACTGGTCCGGGCGCTACGAGGGCGCGATGGAGCAGGCCGAGACGCTCGAGACGGACCTGAACGTCCTGCTCGAGTTCGATCCCGTGCTGCCCGAGGCGTTCCGGCGTGCGCCGTACGTGTTCCTGGCGAACACGGATCCCTCGATCCAGCTCAAGGTGCTGGATCAGCTCGAGGATCCGAAGCTGGTCGTGATGGACACGATGAACCTGTGGATCGAGCACACGCGCGAGAAGCTGCTCGAGGTGCTGCCGCGCGTGGATGGCCTGATGATCAACGACGCCGAGGCGCGCATGCTCACCGGCGAGAGCAACCTCATCCTGGCGGGCAAGGAGATCCTGCGCCTCGGGCCGCGCTTCGTGATCGTGAAGAAGGGCGAGCACGGCTCGTTCCTCTTCTCCGCCGATCGGCTCTTCGCGCTGCCGTCCTACCCGCTCGAGAACGTGGTGGACCCGACCGGGGCAGGCGACTCCTTCGCCGGTGGCACCATGGGCTACCTGGCCAGCGTGCAGGAGACCGGCATCGACGACATCTGCCGCGCGATGGTGCACGGCACGGTCGTCGCGAGCTTCACCTGCTCGGACTTCAGCCTCGACGCCCTGGCGAACCTCGACCGCCCGACGATCGATCGCCGGGTGGTCGAGTTGCAGGACTTCGTGAGGGTTCCGTAGCCGCGACGCGGCGTCGCGGGGGCTCTAGCCGCCGTTCTTGCCGGCCTTGACGGGGGCGCCCTTGGCGCGCGCTTCGGCGGCGGAGGGGGCGGCCTCGTCCTCGGTGGGCGGGGTCTCGACGAGGCCGACGGCCAGCTTCGTCTCGCTCTCGAGCTGCGCGAGGATGTCGGGGTTGTCCCGCAGGAACACGCAGCTCTTCTCGCGGCCCTGCCCCAGGCGGGTGTCGCCGTACGAGTACCAGCTGCCGCTCTTGGTGGCGGAACCGGAGTTCACCGCCAGCTCGAGCAGGTCGCCGACGTAGTCGATGCCCTTGCCGAACAGGATGTCGAACTCGGCCGTGCGGAAGGGGGGCGCGATCTTGTTCTTCACCACGCGCGCTCGGGCGTGGTTGCCGACCATCACGTCGCCCGGTCCCTTGATCGAGCCGATGCGGCGCAGGTCGATGCGCACCGAGGCGTAGAACTTGAGCGCGTTGCCGCCGCTGGTGGTCTCGGGGCTGCCGAACATCACGCCGATCTTCATGCGGATCTGGTTGGTGAAGATCATCGCGGTGTTCGAGCTGCGGATGGCGCCGGAGAGCTTGCGCAGCGCCTGGCTCATGAGGCGCGCCTGCAGGCCGACGTGGGAGTCACCCATCTCGCCCTCGATCTCGGCCTTGGGCACGAGCGCGGCGACGGAGTCGACCACCACCACGTCCACCGCGTTGCTGCGGATCAGGGCCTCGGCGATCTCGAGCGCCTGCTCGCCCGTGTCGGGCTGCGAGACGAGCAGCTCGTCGAGGTTCACGCCCAGGTTGCGCGCGTAGGCGGCATCGAAGGCGTGCTCGGCGTCGATGAACGCGCAGACGCCGCCTTCCTTCTGGGCGCTGGCGATCACGTGACTACAGAGCGTCGTCTTGCCGGAGCTCTCGGGGCCGTAGACCTCGGTGATGCGTCCGCGCGGCACGCCGCGTCCGCCGAGGGCGAGGTCGAGCGAGATGCTGCCGGTGGAGAAGCCGTCCACCTGGACCGCGTTGCCGGCGCCCAGGGTCATGATCGAGCCCTTGCCGTACTGCTTCTCGATCTGGCCGAGCGCGTGGTCGAGCGCCTGCTTCTTCTGCTTGGCCTGCTTGTCCTCCGTGGCTCCACGGCCACGGCGCTTCGATTCGATCACCATGCTGGGCTTCCTCCGCCTCTCGTGTCTCTTGCAATGCGCTCGGGTGTCCTGGGATCCCTCGGGCGACACCCGCCGCCGGTCACGCGTCTTCTTCGCCGCCCATGAGGTCGACTGTTGTTAGGTCGATGTAATGGTAAGGCTGATGACTCGGGTCGGAAACAATAAGTTTCACCTCCGACAGGGTTTCGGCGCCCCACGGCTCGGCGGCGGCGGCCTCGATCGCGGCGACGAAGGCCGGGCTCGGGCGCCGGCGCAGGCGCCCCAGCGTGACGTGGGGGTGGAAGCGCCGTCGCTCGGGCGGGAAGCCCAGGCCGCCGAGCGCCTGGTTGATGGCCTCGACCAGCGCCTCGAGCCGGCCGGCGGTCTCCGGCTCCTCGCGTACGCCCGCCCACGCGACGCGCGCCCGCTCCGCGTTCGGGAACGCGCCGAGGCCCACGTACTCGGCGTGGATCGGCGGATGCGCCTCCGCGACTTCCGCCAGGGCGCGACTGACGCGCCAGGTCTCGTCGTCCGTGGTCCCGCCGAGGAACTGCAGGGTCACGTGCAGGTCGGCCTCGTGCACGAGCCTGAGCGCGTTCTCGGCGTCCTTCAAGCGCTCGGCCTCGCGGTGGAGGCGCCGGCGCAGCGGGGGCCCGACCCGCAAGGCGACGAAGGTGCGCATGTCCCGGCTCACACAGGGAGCGTGCCAGGGACGGGGGACGGCCGACCGGCTTCGTTGGCTCAGCCGGCCTCGGGCTAAGCGCTCATCACGCTCTCGACCTCGCGCATGAGGTGCTGCGGCGTGAAGGGCTTCGCGAGACACGCGACGTCGCCGCCGCAGGCCTTCGCCAGGTCCTGCGCCTCCGAGGCGTAGCCGGACATCACGACGATCGGCACGTCAGGCAGCTCCGTCCGGACGGCCTCGCAGAGCTCCAGACCGCTGAGGCCGGGCACGATCACGTCGCTCACGAGCAGCGAGAGCGTCGAGCCGAGCTCGCGCACGACCTCGATGGCGCGGTTGCCGTCTTCGGCCGTACGCACTTCGAAGCCGTGGTCCCTCAGGATCTCCGAGACGAGCGAGCGGATCTGCTCCTGATCCTCCACGACGAGCGCCGTGCGCACCTCCGCAGACGTGGGGAGGTCCGCAGTCGCGGACGTGGTGTCCTCGACCGGGACGACCGCCTCGTCCCAGAGCGGCAGGTCGATGTAGAAGCAGGTGCCCTGGCCCTTGCGGCTCAGGACGCGCACGTGGCCCTGGGCCTGCCGAACGATGCCGTAGACCGTGGCGAGGCCGAGTCCGGAGCCGCGCTTCTCGCTCTTGGTCGAGAAGAACGGCTCGAAGATGTTGGCGCGCGTCTCGTCGTCCATGCCGCAGCCGGTGTCGCGCACTGCCATGCGCGCGTAGCGGCCGACGTAGGCCGACTCGCCCTGGCCGGTCTCGCCGCTGCCGGAGACGACGCTGGTCGAGATGGTGATCTCGCCGCCGCCCTTCATGGCGTCGCGCGCGTTGACCACGAGGTTGATCAGGACCTGCTGCAGGTCGCTGGCCGCCAGGTGGATCTGCGGCGCGTCCGGCGTGAGCTCCGTGACGAACGTGATGTGCTCGCCGACGAGACGGCGAAGCAGATCGAGCGTCGCCGTGAGCTCGGCGTTGACGTCGAGGGTCTGGGCCTGCGCGAGCTTGTCCCGGCTGAAGGTCAGCAGCTTCTGGGTCATCTCGGCCGCGGTCTCGGCAGCCGCGACGATCTGCGCGGCGTGACGGCTGTCCGCCGAGCCCGTCGGCAGACGACCCCGCAGCAGCTCGGCCGACGTCATGATCACGGTCAGGATGTTGTTGAAGTCGTGGGCCACGCCGCCGGCCAGTCGACCGAGCGCTTCCATCTTCTGCGCCTGGCGCAGCTTGGCCTCCAGCCGCACGCGCTCGGAGACGTCGCGCAGCGTGAGGATCGAGGCGTCGCTGCCGTCCCAGTGCGTGTTCGTGGCGCGCAGCTCGACGATGCGCTTCTGCCCGTCGGGCCGGGACAGCTCGAGCTCGCTCGTGCCGCTGTCGTTCCAGGTGAGCGGGAACGGCGCGCGCAGGAGCTCCGTGGCGGTCTTGCCGAAGAGGCGTTCCGCCGCGGCGTTGCAGAACAGCAGCTGGGCCTCGGGACCCACGACGGCGATGGCGTCGGGGTTCTCCTCGATCAGCTGGCGCACCGCCTGATGACCGTCGGGCGTGCCGTCGGATGCCGGCTCGTCGGCTTTGCGCACGGGGAAGCCGACGTCCAGGGGCTCGCTGGCCCCGTCCTCGCGCTCCTCCGGTTCCGGTTCGTGCATGCGGATCCCCTTTACGCCGTGGTGATCCGACGAAGCGCGCCCTGCTCGCACGATGTCGTCGCGACCGTCCTCGACAATCCCGGCACGACTTCGGTGTAGCAGGTGGAAAGCGTGTTTCCGCGAACAACAAGTCGATGGATTAACAGGTCATAAAGACTCTGCGTGACGCGCGGGGTCTCGTTGACCCGTTTCATCCCCGGTATCGTCGGGCCATGGCGTCGTCCAGCCTGCCCGAGATCACGGTCGTGCTGTCCACCATCGATCCGCGCGGCGTGTTCGAGGAGGCGATCACCAGCTGGACCCAGCGACAGCGCGTCGCGGCCGAACGATTCGAGCTCGTGGTCAGCGGGCGCGCAGACGCCGAGCAGCAGGAGATCCTCGCGCGATGCCTGCGTCCGGGCGATCGCCATGTCGCAACGGCCGAGCGTGACTCGGGTACGCAGTGGGCGCTCGGCGCCCTCGAAGCGCGCGCGCCCTACCTGCTATTCACGGAGGCGCACTGCAGCGCCGCACCGGGTTGCCTCGCGGAGGTGCTGTCTCAGTTCGCGGAGACGGGCGCCGACGTCCTCGCGCTGTCGACCCCGGGCACCACGGGCTCCGCGCTCGAGTGGCTCGACGAGCGCTTCTGCCAGGGCGAGTTCACCGCGCGCCCGCTGGCGGCGCGCGCGATCAGCCCGCGCGCCTTCGCGATCCGCAAACGCACCTATGAAGCCCTCGGCGCGATCGAGCCGAAGCTCGGCGCGTTCGGCGACTTCCACCTCGCGCATCGCGTGGCCGCGTCGGACGTCCACGTCGTCGATGCGCCCCGTGCGGGCGTCCTGCACCACAACGTGCCCACGGTCCAGCAGCCCGTCTACTGCGTCGGCGACTACGTGACGGGCGAGGTCACGTGGCGCAGTCGCGTCCCCGAGGCCGAGGCCTGGGACTCCTTCGGCGTGCGTCCGATCCTCGCGCTGCAGGGCAATCGCGATCCCGTGCACCTCGCCGCGGCACGCACCGCCCTGCGCCGTGCGGCCCGCGACGCGCTGCTCGGGAGCAACGGATCGCGCTCGGTCCGCGGGGCGCTGCGAGCCCTCAAGGGACTCCGCCGGCTCACGCGCGTCGAGGCCACCCGGGCGACCGAGGACCGGGACGCGATCGATCGACGCGTGGACGACCTGCGCGGGCGCCTGGCCGATGTGCAGAAGGACGACGAGGGCCTCGAGATCTACCTCGCGTACTGGCGCATGCTCGCCGAGCAGAAGGAGCACGCGTTGGTGGACGCGGGCGCCGCGCGCCTTCACGTCCCGGAGGGAAGCACGGACGCGCTGGGGAGCGATCGCGTGTTCGGGCTCTCCTTGCCGCTGCGCCAGGAGCAGCGCTGGGTGCGCATGCTCCGCGGGGTCGGCGGCGTGCGACTGCCGGCGGCGCCCCGGGATGCCGGGCTCGTGATCGAGCTGGAGCCGGGGACCGCGTCGGGACCGGTGCTGCTCCTGTGGAACGGCACGGTGGTGGGGCACATCGCTGCTGGGGAGCGACGGGTGGAGCTCTCCGAAGCCGCCCTGCCCAGCGTTGGCCGTCCCGCGGACGGCGAGGACATCCTGGCGCTCGTCGACGTCGAGCATCCGGAGCCCAAGTGGAGCCGCGAGCCGCGGGCTGGACGCGACGTGGGTGTGATCGCGATCGAGCGCGTGACGCCGGATGCGCGCATCCGCCACACCGTCAGCCCCGAGCGCACGTCGGGGAACCTCTTGCCGGCGTCGGAGGCCTCGGCCGCGCCGTAGGGCGGGCGTCGGCAGGGCCGGGCGCAGGAATGGGTCGGGCCAGTCCGCGCAGGTACGCTGCGCGGCTATCCCTGGTCCCCGTCACGAAACGCGAAAGTGCGATGAACAGCATGACCCCCGACGACCTGCGCCAGGCGTGGAACCGCTTCTTCGAGGAGCGCGATCACACGACCTATCGCAGCGACAGCCTGGTTCCCGAGAACGACCCGACGCTGCTCTTCACGGGCGCCGGCATGAACCAGTTCAAGGACATGTTCGTCGGCAAGGGCAACCTGCCCTTCAAGCGCGCCACGACGATCCAGAAGTGCTTCCGCCAGGGCGACCTGGAGAACGTCGGTCAGACCCCGCGTCACCTCACGTTCTTCGAGATGCTCGGCCACTTCTCCTTCGGCGACTACTTCAAGGCCGAGGCGATCGGCTGGGCGTGGGAGTTCCTGACGAAGGAGCTCGGGATCAACCCCGACAAGCTCTGGGTCTCCGTCTACGAGGACGACGACGAGGCGTACGAGGCGTGGAAGGCGCAGGGCCTGCCCGACGAGCGCATCGCGCGATTCGACGCCGGCGAGAACTTCTGGCCCGCGGACGCACCCACGAAGGGCCCGAACGGGCCGTGCGGCCCCTGCTCCGAGATCTTCTACGACTACGGCGAGGCGCGCGCGTCGGGCGACGGCGGGCCCCACGCGTACGACTCGACGCGCTTCGTCGAGATCTGGAACACGGTCTTCACCCAGTACGACCGGCGCGGCGAGAACGACCTGAAGGAGCTGCCGCAGAAGAACATCGACTGCGGTGCCGGCTTCGAGCGGATCATGGCCGTGCTCGAGGGGCAGTACTCGCCCTTCGGCACCTCGCTCTTCCGGCCGATCATCGAGGTCGTCGCGAAGCTGGCGGACACGCCCTACGACTTCGAGGCGGGCGGCGGCCTGCCCGAGGGCGACGACGCGCGTCGGATGCGCCGCATCGCCGAGCACGCGCGTGCCTGCTGCATGCTCGTCGCCGACGGCGTGCGCCCCGGCAACGAGGGCCGTGACTACATCCTGCGCCGCGTCATGCGTCGCGCGATCCGCGACGGAATCCAGCTGGGCATGCCGAAGGACTTCTTCGCCGAGCTCGTCGATCCCGTGATCGAGGTCATGGGCAAGGCGTATCCGCAGCTCGGCGAGGGCCGGAGCGTGCTGCGCTCGACGTTCCAGAACGAGGAGCGCCGGTTCCGCGAGACCTACAACACCGGCTTGCGCTACCTCGAGGACGAGGTGGAGAAGCTGGGCGACGCGAAGATCCTGCCGGGTGCGGCGGCCTTCCGCCTCTACGACACCTACGGCTTCCCGCTCGACCTGGCCGAGCTGATCCTCGCGGAGCGCGACATCACGGTCGACGTCGCGGGGTACGAGCGCGAGATGGAGGCGCAGCGTGAGCGCGCGCGCGCCGGCAGCAAGATCGCGAAGGACATCTTCGCGGGCGGCCCGCTCGTCGAGCTCAAGGCGGCGGGGGTCGAGGCCACGACGTTCCTCGGCTACGAGGAGAGCGGGCGCGGCGTCGCGGGCGAAGCGCAGGTGGTCGGCATCATCTCGGGCGAGGCGCTCGTGGACGCGATCGAGGCGGGCGCCGAGGCGGCGATCGTCCTCGACCGCACGCCCTTCTACGCCGAGAGCGGCGGCCAGGTGGGGGACGCGGGCACGATCGCGAGCGGCGACGCCGTCTTCGAGGTGGTCGACACCCAGAAGCTCGAGGGCTACCACGTCCATCGCGGCCGGCTCACGAGCGGCACGATCCGCAAGGGCGACGACGTGGCGAGCCACGTGGACGGCCAGCGCCGCGACGCGATCCGCCGCAACCACACCGCAACGCACCTCATGCACAAGGTCCTGAAGGACGTGCTCGGCGAGCACGTGCAGCAGGAGGGCTCGCTGGTCGACGCCGACCGGCTGCGCTTCGACTTCCGCCACGACCAGGCGCTGACGGACGCCGAGATCGCCGAGATCGAGCAGCGCGTGAACCGCTGGATCGTGCGCAACGAGCAGGTCGCGAGCGAGGTCATGGACATCGAGGCGGCCAAGGCCAGCGGCGCCGTGGCGATGTTCGGCGAGAAGTACGACGACACGGTCCGCGTGCTCGACGTGCCGGGCGGCCAGGACGGCGCCTCGCGCGAGCTCTGCGGCGGCACCCACTGCGCCTGGACGGGCGAGATCGGCTCGTTCCGCGTGACGATGGAGTCGTCGATCGCGGCGGGCATTCGCCGCATCGAGGCCGTCACGGGCGGCGGGGCGGTCGTCGCCTTCGAGCAGGACCGGGCCGTGCTGCAGGACCTGGGGCGCATGCTCAAGACGAAGCCCGAGGCGCTCGCCGAGCGCGTGCGCGGCCTCCAGGACGAGGTCAAGGCGCTGCGCAAGGCGGCGGAGAAGGCGGCCCGCGAGGCGGGGCTGCGCCAGGCCGGCGCGCTGGCCGACACCGCGGAAACGGTGGACGGGCTGAAGGTCGTCCTGGCCTCCGTGCCCGGCGTCGACGCCAAGGGCCTCCGGGGCGTCTGGGACACCCTGCGCAAGGCCGGGGTCGGCGTGGCCTTCCTCGTCGGCGAGGCGGGCGACAAGGCGCCGCTGCTGGCCGCCTGCGACAAGGCGGCCGTCGAGGCCGGCAAGGACGCGGGCCAGCTGGTCCAGGCCGCCCGCGGCGTGCTGGGCGGTGGGGGCGGCGGCAAGGCCGGGATGGCCCAGGGCATGGGCCTCGACCGGTCGAAGATCGACGCGGCCCTCGAGGCGGTCCGGGCGGCCCTCTGAGGGCCATTTCCTGCCCCCTCGGACGGGCTGCATTTGTTGACCGTCCGTGGGGCTAGGGCTACGTTTCGCGGCTCGGTTCGCAGTTTGGGTCACCAAGCTCGGGGACCGGTTCCGGGCCGCCGGGCGTCCCGGATTCCGCCGTGCCGCACCCCGGCTCGGCCCCACGAAGGAGGTGCGGTCATGGCCGTCCCGATGCGCAAGCTCAGCAAGCGCCGCACACGGATGCGCGCGTCGCACCACGCGTTGTCCGCAAAGAACCTCCGCGAGTGCCCGCGCTGCGGCTACATGGGCCCTGCGCACCGCATCTGTACCAACTGCGGGTACTACGCGGGGCGCGAGGTCATCAACAAGGAAGACTAGCGGTTAGCCGCTGAGAGCTCCTTCCATGCGGATCGCGATCGACGCCATGGGCGGTGACAAGGCCCCGCAGGCACCCGTGCAGGGTGCGCTGCAGGCACTCGCCGCCTACGACGACGTCGAGCTGGTCCTCGCCGGCGACCCGAGCGCGCTCGAGGCCGCCATCCGCGAGGCCGGCGAGAGCGAGGTGCCGCAGCGGATCACCCTGCACGACGCGCCGGACGCCATCGGCGGTGCCGGCGACCCCGTGCGCGCCATCCGCAAGAACCCGCGTCTCTCCGCGCGCGCCGTGGCCGACCTGCTGCAGGCACGCGAGGTCGACGCCGTCATCACCATGGGCAACACCGGCGCCGCGGTCGCTGCGGCGACCCTGCGCTGCAAGCGGCTCGAGGGCGTGCGCCGGCTCGGCATCGCCGTACCGATGCCGCGCCCCGGCGGCGTCACGATCGTGATCGATGCGGGCGCCAACCCGGACTCGCGTCCGGAGGACCTCCACCAGTACGCGATCATGGCCGCGCACTACGTGCGGCACGCGCTGGAGGTGGAGTCGCCGCGCACCGGCATCCTCTCGATCGGCGAGGAGCGCCACAAGGGCAACCGGCTGGTGGCCGACACCTGGGAGGTGTTCGAGCGCTCGCCCGTCGAAGGCTTCGTCGGCAACGTGGAGCCGCGCGAGCTGTTCGAGGATCGGGCCGACGTCGTCGTCTGCGACGGCTTCGTCGGCAACGTCGTGCTGAAGACCGCGGAGGGCATGGGCGAGTTCTGCATGAAGGTCGTCCAGGAGGCCCTGGGCGCGGACCATCCGGACCTTGCACGCCAGGTGCTCGGGGCGCTCTACAAGCGCGTCGACTACTCGGCCTACGGCGGCGCGCCGCTGCTCGGTCTGCACGGCGGCTACCTGATCGGCCACGGCCGCAGCGGGCCGGCGGCGTACGTCAGCGCGGTGGGCGCCATGCGGCGCTACCTGAGCGGGCGCGTCGCGGACCGCATCGTCGAGTCGCTCACGCCCGTCGGCTCGTCCGAGGGCACGGGGGAGACGGCATGAGGACGGCACTGGCCTTCCCCGGGCAGGGCGCCCAGCACGTCGGCATGGGCGTCGACGTGGCGGACGCGTACCCGGAGGCGAAGCGCGTCTTCGACATCGCCTCGGACGTGCTTGGCCTCGATCTGTACGCGGTCTGCCGCGACGGGCCGAAGGAAGAGCTCGTTCGCACCGATCTCCAGCAGCCCGCGATCCTCGCGGTCGGGGCGGCGGTCACGGAGGCGCTGCGCGCCAACGGCGGCTTGGACGACGACTCCCTCTCGGCCTGCTTCGGCCTCTCGCTGGGCGAGTTCACGGCGCTCTACGCGGCCGGGGCGCTCTCCCTGAAGGATGCGCTGGTGCTCGTGCGCGAGCGCGGCCTCGGGATGCAGGAGGCCAGCGAGGCGGTGCCGTCCGGCATGCTCGCGCTGCGCTGCGATCAGGATGTCGCCGAGACGCTCTGCGCCGACGTGCGCGCGCAGACGGGCGGCGTGCTCAGCGTGGCCAACCTGAACGCACCGGGCCAGGTCGTGATCTCCGGCGACGTGCCGTCGCTCGAGGCTGCGGAGGCGTTGGCGAAGGAGCGCGGCATGCGTCGCGCGAGCCGGCTGCCGGTCGCGGGCGCGTTCCACAGCAGCCTCATGCAGCCCGGCGCCGATCGGCTCTCGCGCACGCTCGACACCGTCGAGGTGCACACGCCGCGCGTGCCCGTCATCTCGAACGTCACGGCCGAGGCGACGCGCGACCCGGACCAGATCCGGCGCAACCTCGTCATGCAGGTGACGAACCCGGTGCGCTTCATCGAGTGCGTGAAGACCGCCGGCGGCCTCGGCACGGACCGCGTGGTGGAACCCGCGCCCGGTCGCGTGCTCTCGGCCCTCATCCGACGCATCGACCCCGAGCTCCAGACGGTCGGCGCCAACGACGCGGCGGCGGTCAAGGACCTGGCGCCGGCAGCAGGAGAACGCGCGTGAGCTTCGACGGCGTCTCGGTCCTGGTTACGGGCGGCACGCGCGGCATCGGTCGCGGCGTCGTCCAGGCGTTCGCGTCCCGCGGGGCGAAGGTGACCTTCACCGGTCGCAACGAGGAGGCCGCCGCGGCCACGATCGAGGCGAGCGGCAACGCGGACAACGTGCGCTTCGTCGCCGCCGACGTGGCCAATCCGGAGAGCGCACAGGCCGCCGTCGACGCCGCCGTGGAGCACGGTGGCGGGCTCGACGTCGTGGTCAACAACGCCGGCATCACCCGCGACGGCCTGCTGATGCGCATGAAGGACGACGACTGGAGTCGTGTCCTCGACGTCAACCTCTCGGGCACGTTCTTCGTCACGCGCGCCGCGGCGCGTCGGCTCATGAAGAGCCGCCGCGGGCGCCTGATCAACATCACCTCGGTCGTCGGCCTCACCGGCAACGCCGGGCAGGCGAACTACGCCGCCAGCAAGGCCGGCATCGCCGGGTTCACCAAGGCCGTCGCCAAGGAGATGGCCGCACGCAAGGTCACCGCCAACGCCGTCGCCCCCGGCTTCATCCAGACGGACATGACGGCGGACCTCGGCGACAAGGTGGCCGACGAGCTCAAGAATCGCATCCCGCTCCAGCGCCTGGGCAGCGTCGAAGACGTTGCCGAGGTCGTGGTGTTCCTCGCCTCCGAAGAGGCCGGGTACGTCACCGGACAGGTTATTCCTGTGGACGGCGGGATGGTCATGTAGGAAAACGGTGCGGCTTGGCGGGGGACACCCGGAAGCCGCGGGGCCGAGCAAGGCCAACGGAGGTAATCGCCGTGAGTAGCGTCAGGGATCGTGTGATCGAGATCGTCTGTGAGCAGATGGGTCAGCCGAAGGACAAGGTGAACGAAGAGACGTCGTTCATCAACGACCTCGGTGCGGACAGCCTCGACACGGTCGAGCTCATCATGGAGCTCGAGGACGAGTTCTCGAGGGAAGGCTTCGACCTCAGCATTCCGGACGAGGAAGCCGAGAACATCCGCACCGTCGGCGACGCCATCTCGTACATCGAAGAGGCGATGAAGAAGAAGGACTGAGGCCATGACGCGCCGCGTCGTCGTCACCGGTCTCGGGACGGTCAACGCCTGCGGCAACGACGTCGACACCTCGTGGAACGCCCTGCTTGCCGGCGAAAGCGGCATCGGGCGCATCACGCGGTTCAACGCCGAGCTGCTCGAGATGCCCTGCCTGATCGCAGGGGAGCTCAAGGGCTGGAATGCGACCGACTGGGTCCAGAAGCGTGACATCAAGAAGCTGGACCTGTGTGCGCAGTACGGCATTGCCGCTGCCACCCAGGCGTGGGCCGATGCCGGGCTCGGGGAGAACGGGTTCGACCCCGAGCGCTTCGGCGCCATCCTCGGCACGGGCATCGGGGGCCTCGACTCGATCGAGGAGACCCACACCACGATCATGGAGAAGGGCCCGCAGCGGGTGAGTGCCTTCTTCGTGCCGAAGATGATGGCCAACGCCATCGCCGGCCAGCTGAGCATCCGCTTCGGGCTCCAGGGCCCCTCGTTCATCACCGCATCCGCGTGCGCGTCCAGCAACCACGCGATGGCCCTGGCGCTGCGCAGCATCCGCAGCGGCGAGTGCGATGCGCTGATCACGGGCGGTGCCGAGGCGACGATCACGTCGATGGGCATGGCGGGGTTCAACGCCATGCGCGCGATGTCGCGGCGCAACGACGACCCGGCCGGCGCCAGCCGACCGTTCGACAAGAACCGCGACGGCTTCGTGATGGGTGAGGGCGCGGGCATCCTGCTCTTCGAGGAGCTGGAGCACGCCAAGCAGCGCGGCGCGCGCATCTACTGCGAGGTCCTCGGGGCCGGCATGAGCTCCGACTCGCACCACATCACCGCCCCGGCACCGGGCGGCATCGGGCCGCAGCGCTCGATGCGGCTGGCGCTCAAGGACGGTGGCCTCGATCCGTCCACGATCGACTACATCAACGCCCACGGCACCTCGACGGCGCTCAACGACGTGGCCGAGACGGAGGCGGTGAAGGCCGTCTTCGGCGATCACGCCCGCGAGCTGTGCATGTCGTCGTCCAAGTCGATGGTGGGCCACCTGCTCGGCGCATCCGGCGGCGTCGAGGCGATCTTCACCGTCCGCAGCATCGCGGACAGCAAGGTGCACCCGACGATCAACCAGGAGGAGGCCGACCCGGACTGCGATCTCGACTACGTGCCGAACGTGGCGCGTGAGATGGACATCCGGTACGCGCTCTCCAACAGCCTGGGCTTCGGCGGCCACAACGTGACCCTCGCCTTCGGGAAGTACGAAGGCGACTAGCCAGGAGACAGATGCCGTGACGGCCTTCGATCCCGCGGCATCGCGCGCCCACCTGGTCGAGGCCGGGCAGGCGCATCTCGTCGAGCATGCCGCGACGCTGAGCGAGACGGAGGCAGAGCGCTTCCTGGCGCACGCCGCCGCACAGCCGTGGGCCGCGCTGGCCAAGGCGGCCCAGTCCGAGTCCTCGTCCCCGGCGACCTCGCTGCGGCCGCCCCAGGGGCTGACCTGGAAGCGCCAGCAGGCGCAGGGCGGGGTTCGCGGGCGCCTGGCGGAGATGGGGCAGGCCTTCCTCGCGGGGGGCCGCGTGGCCACGATCCTCCTGGCCGGCGGCCAGGGCACGCGCCTCGGGCATCCGGGTCCCAAGGGCACGTATGTCTTCGGCCCGGAGCCCGACCGCACGCTCTTCAAGATCCTCGGCGAGCGCATCGCGGCCGCGGGCCGTCGCGCCGGCCGTGCCGTGCCGTACTACGTCTTGGTGAGTCCCGCGACCGAGGCCGCCACGCGCGAGGCCTTCGAGGAGGCGCCGAGCTGGGGCCTCGACCCCGCGCAGATCCACTTCGTTGTGCAGGGGCAGCTGCCCGCGGTCGACGATGCGGGACGCGGCCTGCTCGCCGCCCCGGGCGAGCTCGCCATGGCGCCCGACGGACACGGCGGCCTCTGGCCCGCGCTCGTGAACGCCGGCGTGCTCGACGAGCTGGCCGCGGCCGGCATCGATGCGCTCACGACGTTCCAGGTGGACAACCCCCTGGGTCGCCCGCTCGATCCCGTCATGCTCGGCTGGATGGTCGAGCGCAAGGCGCAGATCGTCAGCAAGGGCGTCGCGAAGGCCACCCCCGACGAGCGCGTCGGCGTGCTCGCGCGCGACATCTCGGGCCGCCACCGGATCGTCGAGTACACCGAGCTGCCGGACGACGTGCCGGAGTCGGTCAACCTCGGCTCGATCGCGGTGCACGCGTTCGGTGTGCGCTTCCTCAAGGACCTCTTCGACGGCGGATACGAGATGCCGCTCCACCGCGCCCACAAGAAGGTGGCGCACCTGGACGCGGCGGGCGCGCTCGTGAAGCCGACGGAGCCGAACGCCTGGAAGCTCGAGCGCTTCCTGTTCGACATCTTCCCGGAGGCCGACCGCTTCGAGGTGCACGAGGTGAAGCGCACCTGGGAGTTCGCCCCGGTGAAGAACGCCGAGGGCACGGACAGCCCGGCCACCTCGCGGCTCCTGGTCGACGCGGAGGTGCGGCGCTGGCACACGGAGCGCAAGCTCCCGCTGCCGGATCCGGTCTCGCTGCATCCGCTCGAGGTGGACGGCGCCGAGGCCTATCTCTAGGGCCCGGGCGCCCCACGGGCCGACCGCGAGATCTTGGGTGCGTTCCGTGAAACCCCTGGATATGTTGGGGTTTCGCGGGAGGTGCGCATGGTGGCACGTGATCGGAAGGCGGGCAGGGGGCGTGGCGATCGACTGCGCGTCGCCGTGCTCATGGGCGGCCCGAGCAGCGAACACGAGGTCTCGCTCCAGGGCGGCGCAAACGTGGCGGCGGCCATGGATCCCACGCGCTTCGAGGTGCGCCCTGTCGTGATCACCAAGGAGGGCGCCTGGCGCATGGCGCCGGCACGCAAGAAGACGGCGCGCTTCCAGGCGGCGACCGTCGGCGCGGGCGACAGCGGCCCGCCGCCCGATCCGGGCTTCGACCCGCACGACACGGACAGCTGGGCCGAGTTCGACAGCACGCCCGAGGCGCTGGTCGAGCTGCGCAGCTGGGGCGCCGACTTGGTGTTCCCCGTGCTGCACGGCGCCTTCGGGGAAGACGGCGTCGTCCAAGCGTGCCTGCATGCGGCCGGCTTGCCGTTCGTCGGTAGCGGCCATCGCGGCAGCGCCTTGGCGTTCGACAAGGTGCGCGCGAAGGAGATCGTCACGGCGAACGGGATCCACACGCCCGACTGGGCCGTCTACACCGCCTCCGAGCTCTCGGGCAACCGCGCGGACCACGTCGACGAGTGGGTCGAGCGCTTCGGCCTGCCGCTCGTGCTCAAGAACCCGCTCGGGGGATCGAGCGTCGAGGTGCGGATCGCGCAGGACGCGGGCCAGGTGGTGACCGTGCTCGACGAGCTCCTGCCGCCGTCCGACAGCCGGCCCACGGATCGCATCCTGATCGAGCGCTTCGTCCCCGGGCGTGAGCTCACGGCCGGCGTGATCGAGGACCGCGAGACGCGCGAAGCCGTGGCCCTGCCGATCGTGGAGATCTGCACCCGCCACGCGGACTTCTTCGACTACCACGAGAAGTACGCGGCAGACGGGGCGGAGGAGCTCTGCCCGGCCCCGATCGACGAGGAGGCCACCGAGGCGGCGCAGCAGATGGGCCTCGCCGTGCACCGCCTCCTGGGCCTGCGCGGCCTCTCGCGCACGGATCTGCGGATGACGCCGGACGGCAAGCTGCACTTCCTGGAGGTCAACACGCTGCCGGGCATGACCAGCCGCGGGCTGGTGCCCCTGGCCGCCGCCACGATGGGCATCGAGTTCCCGCAGCTGATCGACCGGCTCGTGCGCCTGGCGGCGACCCCGTCCTGATCAGCGGCAGCAGGAAAATGGTGGGACGGGCCCCCCGGGCTCCCGGAAACTGGAGGCCGGCATGAAGACGCGCAAAGCCCTCGAGCAGATCCCCACGCACAAGGTGCCCAAGGTGTGGGGCGAAGAGCACTGGATCGTCAACCGCGACTACTGCGGCAAGAAGCTGATCCTGCGCCGGGGCTACCGCTGCTCCCTGCACCTCCACAAGAACAAGGACGAGGTCTTCTACGTGATCTCCGGGAAGGTCTTCCTGGAGCTGGGCGATCGCGAGCGGGTGATGGGCCCGGGCGACCACCAGCACGTCCCGCAGGGGGTGGAGCACCGCTTCTGGGGCATCGAGGACGCCGAGATCATCGAGTTCTCGACGCACCACGAGGACGAGGACAGCTACCGCGTTCCCGGCCAGGAGTCGGGCGCATTCGACTTCGCGGAGCTGGACGGTCGGATCTAGGCCTTCAAACACGCGCGAAACGGCGTTCGTAGGGGCTGTGGGCGCGGCATACTCCGAGGGGGCTCGTTTCGAGGCGATCCCGGAGACCGGTCCATGCGCATCCTGACCCGCCTGATCGCCATCCTGGCCGTGATCGTGGCTATCGGTGGCCTCGTCTGGGTCCTCATGCAGGAGGGCGCGCCGGTCGAGGACGCGACCAACGACCTGCCTCAGCTCACGACGAAGCCCACCGAGCGCCGCGACATCGACATCGAGCTCCCGATGGGGGGCGTGTACGCGGGCATCGTGGTGGACGAGCAGGGTGCCCCGATCGAGGGCGCGCGCGTGATCCTCGTGGCCTTCAACGCCGGCGACGACGCGCTGATGCGGGCGGGAGCCGGAGGGCGCGAGTTCGACCCGGGCGACCCGAGCAGCATCCCGACCATCGGGGACTACTACATCGGCGGGCGCGAGCTCACCACCGGCCCGGATGGACGCTGGCGCATTCCGGCCCAGAGCCGGGCGCGCGTGACCCACGCGCTTGCGTACCACCAGCGCTACTTCCTCAACGTCGAGCGCGTTGGTCGTCCCCAGGATGACGTTCGCATCGTGCTGAAGCCCGCCGGGCGCGTGAAGGGCCAGGTGGTCGATCACGAGTCGGGGCGCGCCGTCCCCAACGTGCGCGTCGACATCTTCCTGCAGCACCCGACCGCGCCGCCGCCCGAGATGGGTGAGGACGGCGCGTACGGCGCCCGCAGCGGCCGCGGCGTGGTCGTCGAGCGCTCGGAGATCGCGCTCTTGGGCCACTTCCTGGCCAAGGAGCTCGGCGAGCGCATCTGGGGCATCCCGTATCAGGGCACCGAGGCGCTGCGCTTCCGCACCGACGCGGACGGGCGCTTCGAGCTCGGGCCGCTGGGCGAGGGCGTCCAGCTCGAGTTCATCGTGACCCATCCCGACTACAAGTGGTTCGACTTCGACGCGGAAGGCGGCAAGCGCACACCGCGGCGGACCATCGTGCGCGGCGGCGAGACGGTCGAGCGCGAGTTCCGACTGCGCAAGGGCAAGCGCATCTCCGGTCGCGTCATCGACGCCGAGAGCGGCGATCCGATCGAGGGCGTGGTGATGGCGTTCGAGAGCATCACCGCCTACTACCGCCACTGGTGGGACGCGCAGGGCCAGAAGCGCTACGTCACGACAGACAAGAAGGGCGCCTTCTCGATGGGGGGCCTGGCGCTCGGGCGGCACAACATCGTGCTCACGCACCCCTCCTTCGGGAAGGAGTACCACCACGGCGCACAGGCGGGCACCAAGAACCTCGAAATCCACATCAAGCCGCGCGGGCGGATCCAGGGCACGGTGGAAGGGCTCGACAAGCGACCGCGAGGCGGGCGCATCTTCATCTACCTCGAGCCCGTGGGCGAACAGACGTCGGGCATGACGCGCCTCGTCCGCAAGGGCCACGTGATCGATCGCAAGAACCGCTTCGGGATCGAGGACGTGCGCGAAGGCACGTACGAGATCTGGATCCAGGCCGGCTCGAACGCATCGATGCCGCAGACGATCGAGGTGAAGAAGGGCACGCCTGTCGACCTCCAGTTCCCCATGGGTGGGGGCGGCAGCCTCGAGCTGCGGCTCTTCGACCAGAACGAACGCGCCGTGGACCCGGCCGTGGTGCTGCTGTTGCGCGCCGGCGAGAAGGGCGAACGCGTGATCGGACGCTACGTCTCGCGCAGCGGGCTGCTGGAAACGGACAACGTGGTGCCGGGGAAGTACCGACTCAAGGTCGAAGCGCCCGGCTTCATCCCGCTCACCACGGACGAGATCGACGTCCTCGAGGGCCGTCCCACCGACGTCGGCCGCGTGACGCTGGCACGTTGGGGCTATATGCGCATGCAGTCGATCCTCACCGAGCGCGGCCGCGCGCCGGACACCAAGGTTCAGGTCGAGTACCGCGAGGGCGACGGCGCGTGGCGGCCCCTCTACAGCCTCGCTGCGCACGACGTCCCCGTCCGCCCGGGCTCCGTTTCGGTGCGCGCCAAGACCGAGACGGGCCTCTCGTTCGAGCAGACCTACGACGCCGTCGGCGGAGAGACCTTCGTCGTCGACGTGGTCCTCTCCGGGGACTAGCCCGAGCGCCGAAGGCAGAACGGGCGCCCCGAAGCCGATCCCGAGTACCCTTTGCCCCGCATGGCGGAGGACGAGACCACGAACGGCGGCGCGGAGGCGGATTCCGGATCCCCGGCGCCGGAGACCGACCGGCGCGCGGTGTCGGATCGACGCCGCGTGGGGGACCGCCGCAAGCAGGACGTCCCGGTCGAGGTCGAGCGGCGCTCGGGCACCGACCGCCGGAAGGTCCAGCGCCGTCGCCGCCGTGGTCCGAACCAGTATGAGCTGAGCCAGGACGAGCTCGAGTTCATCAACGCCATCCGCTTGTTCAAGGACCAGACCGGCAGACCGTTCCCGACCTGGAGCGAGGTGCTGCGCATCCTGCGCGGGCTGGGCTACGAGAAACGAGCCGACTGAGGCAGCGGCGGCACGTTCGACCGCAGCGAGGCCCGATTGGGCTGAAGGGGCAAGGCCATGAAGGTGGACGTCAAGACCCAGGGGCTGGGACGGCTGCGCGACGAGGCGTGCGTGCTCTTCGCAGACGACGTCTCGGCGTCGCGCAAGCTCGTGCGGCGACTCGGGGCGGAGGCGTACGACGCCTACCGCGGCCTGCTCGACCGCGACGCGTTCGCCGCCAAGGCCGGCGAGCTCGTCACGCTCCACCAGGGCGCCAAGGCGCGCGTGCCGACCGTGGTCGTGGTCGGGGTCGGCGCGGATGCCGACCTCGAGTCGCTGCGCCAGGCGGCGGCCAAGGGTGTGCGCGCGGCGCGCGACGCTGGGGCGACCTCGGTGAGCCTCGCCGCCCCGCTTCGCAAGAACGGCAAGGGCACGCCGCGTCCGGTCGAGACGGCTTCGTTCCTCGTCGAGGGCGCGATCGTCGGGCTCTACCGCTTCGAGACCTACAAGGGCACGAAGGCCGAGAAGGACGTCAACCAGCTGAGCGTCGTCGGCATGCCGGACGACGCGAGCCGCCTGCGCAAGGGCGCCGCCGAGGGCGAAGCGCTGGCGAGCGGCGTGCTGCTCGCCCGCGACCTGGGCAACGAGCCGGGCAACACGGCGACGCCGACGCACCTGGCCACCGTGGCCGAAGACCTCGCGGCGCGCGAGTCCACCCTCGAGGTGCGCGTCCTCGAGGAAGACGAGATGCAGGCGCTCGGCATGGGCTCGCTGCTCGGCGTCGGCCGCGGCAGCGCCCAGCCGTCCAAGCTGATCGTGCTCACGTACACGCCCCCGCGGAGCAAGAAGAAGGTCGACACCGTCGCGCTGGTGGGCAAGGGCATCACGTTCGACACGGGCGGCATCTCGATCAAGCCGAGCGCCAAGCTCGAGGACATGAAGTTCGACATGTGCGGCGGGGCGGCCGTGATCGGCGCGATGCAGTCGATCGCGCGGATCCAGCCGAAGGTGCGCGTGCTCGGGCTCGTGCCGGCCGTGGAGAACATGCCCGGCGCCGACGCCTACAAGCCGGGCGACATCCTCGAGGCGATGAACGGCACGACGATCGAGGTGCGCAACACGGACGCCGAGGGCCGACTGATCCTGGCCGACGCGCTGACCTATGCCGCCACGAAGATGCGTCCCAAGCCCAAGGCGATCGTCGACCTCGCGACGCTGACGGGTGCGGCCATCGTTGCCCTCGGCTACCACCACGGCGCGCTGATCTCGAGCGACGAGAAGCTCGCCGCGCGGCTGATGGACGCGTCCGAGCGGAGCGGTGACGCCCTGTGGCGCCTCCCGATCAACGACGCGTACCGCAAGCAGCTCAAGAGCCCGTACGCCGACGTGAGCAACCTCGGCTCGCCGGGTGCGGGCACGATCACCGCCGGTGCCTTCCTGGAGAAGTTCGTCGAGGGTGTGCCGTGGGCCCACCTGGACATCGCCGGGATGGCCTGGACCGAGCGCCAGGACGGCACCTTCACCAAGGGCGCAACCGGCTTCGGCGTCCGCGTGCTGGCGCGGCTGCTCCAGCGCTGGTAGGCAGCCGGCGCGCCGCCCCCGCGGCGTGCGCCGGTAGAATCGGGAGGCCATGAACCAGCCGGACGCCACAGCGGACACGACGAACGGCGCCCCGCCGATCCCGAGCGGCGTGGGCAACCTGCGCCGCTTCATCGACGTGGCCCGCGGACGCCGGCGTCCGCTCGTGCACCTCCAGCACAACCCCGATCCCGACGCGCTGGGCAGCGGCGCCGCGGTCCAGTACCTGCTGAAGCGCCTGATGGGGGTGGACTCGATCCTCGCCTACACGGGCCGTGTCGGCCGCGTCGAGAACCGCGCGATGCTCCGGTATCTCAAGATCGAGATCATGCCGAGCTTCAAGATCGACTACGACGAGCACGACCTCATCATCGTCGTCGACACGCATCCAGGCTCGGGCACCTGCCGCCTCCCGATGGGCGTCGTTCCGGACGTGGTGGTGGACCACCACCCGGCCCAGCCGGACGCGCTCCAGGGCGTGGCGTTCCCGTACTTCGATCCCGACTTCGGCAGCACCTCGACCATGGTGGGGGCGCTGTTCGTCGCGAACGGCATCGAGGCCCCGGTGCGCATCGCCACGGCGCTCACCTACGGGATCCGTACGGACACGATGGACCTGGCCCGCGGCGGCACCGCGGAGGACGAGGCGATCTACCGCGAGATGTACGCGGTCGCCGACAAGCAGGTCCTCGCGCGCATCGAGCGCGCGCGTGTGCCCCAGCAGTACTTCATCGTGCTGGAGCGCGGCCTGCGCCACGCCCTCGTCACGGACAACGCCCTCACCACGTACCTCGGTGAGATCGCGCACAGCGACGCCGTCGCCGAGATCGCGGACCTGCTCTTCCGGCTGGAAGGCATGAAGTGGATCATCGTCGCGGGGCACACCGGGCCGATCATGTACTGCTCGATCCGGGCCACGCAGGCCAAGGACGTCCGCGCCGGCGAGGTAGCCCGCACGATCAGCGACGGCAAGGGCGGTGGGCACGACACCTTCGCGGCCGCCCAGATCCCGATGGAGCCCGGCGTGGAGCCGGACGCCTTCTACGAAGACCTGCGCAAGCGCTTCCTCAAGGAGGTCGGCGCCAAGCAGACGCTCACCCGGCCGCTCACGATCCCCCCGGATACCGAGGTGCCGAGAGTGCACGAGCGCGCCACCGGCGCCGCCCGCGCGTCCACCGCCTCGCGTGAGGACGAGGAGCAGGCGGACGAGCCGCTTCCGGCCTGAGCCGTCCGGCACGCGTAGAATCGCCTCGCCCCTGCGGAGACCCCGGATGCATCGTCTCGTCGTCACGCTCACCGTGCTCGGATGGCTCTTCATCCCGGGCGCGTCGCTGGCCAAGGAGGCCGACCGACCCTTCCCCGGGGCCAAGAGCGCGTTCCGCAAGGCGCTGCGCTCCAAGACCGCCGACGAGCGCGCCAGGGCATTCGACTACCTGCGCGACCGCACCGAGGTCGCGGCGGTGGGCGAGATCTGCTGGGGCGTGAAGGAGATCCAGAAGCAGGCCAAGAAGCTGAAGAAGCAGCAGAAGGCCGCGATCAAGGGCTTCGACGACAAGACCAACAAGATCGAGGCGGCCAAGAAGGACTTCCGCGACAGCGATCGCGGCCCGAAGGACATCGAGCGGTTCAACAAGGCCACGCGCAAGCTCGAGAAGGACATGGCCAAGGCGCGCCGCGAGATCAAGCAGCTCGAGAACGACTGGATCCGCGAGCGGGCCCTGGAAGACAGCGCGACGCGCGCGCTGGGGTCGGTGCTCACGGCGCTGCCCGAGGGCAACATGGAGGAGGCGCTCGGCTTCTTGCGGGAGGCCTGGACCGGCGAGAACTCGACGCCCGAAGACCACGTGCGCTGGGTCGAGTCGCTCACGGACGTGAAGCGCAAGGAGGTCACCGACGAGCTCTTCCGCGCGCTCAACAACGGCGAGGCGTCGAACTCCGTGCGCGTGGCGGCCATGGACGCGCTCGCGCGCCGGCGCCACGGCGAGACGTTGGGTCGCGCGATGGGCATGCTCAAGCTGACGCGCGCGTACAGCCCGCTCATCTCCGGCGCGATCCACGCCTTGACGATCTTCCACGACCGACGCGCCATCGTGCCGCTCATCGGGTTCCTCGGACGCATGGACATCGGCCGCCTGCGCGGCGACGCACACGCTGCGCTCAAGTCCCTCACGGGCGAGAAGCACGGGCCCTACATGGAGCCCTGGCAGTCCTGGTGGGAGGACAACCAGAAGACGTTCAAGATGCCGCCCGAGCCCGTGGCCGCCGAGCCCGGCGCGAAGCAGAAGGAAGGCGTCACCTTCTACGGCATCCAGACCTTCAGCGACCGCGTGCTGTTCATCGTCGACGTCTCGGCCTCGATGGACTGGGCCCTCGGCGGCCAGCGCGGTGAGCCCGGCGGCGAGAAGGCCAAGATGGTCACCGCCCGCAAGGAGCTGTCGGGCGCCGTCTACAACCTGCCCAACGGCGGCAACTTCAACGTCATCCTCTTCAACCACGAGGTGCTGCCCTGGCAGACCGGCGTGGTAAAGGTCAGCGAGTCCACGAAGAAGAAGTGCGAGCGGTGGATCAACAGCGTGCCGCCCGCCGGTCTCACGAACGTCCACGACGCGCTCGAGCTGGGCTTCCGCCTCGTCTTCCGCACGACGGGCGAGCCGGACTTCGACACCATCTTCTTCCTAACGGACGGCAAGCCGACAGCGGGCAAGGTCCAGAAGGCCGACCAGATCCTCGCCCAGGTGAAGGAGTGGGTGCAGGCCTCCCAGACCCAGATCCACGTCGTCGGCATCGGCGGCGACAGCGACATCGACGAAGAGTTCCTGAAGGAGCTCGCCCGCATCGGCCGCGGCGACTACGCCCGCCGCGGGGGGTAGTGCACAACCCACCCTCTTCGCTGGAACAGCGCTAAGCGTCGGGAGAGGGTAGGGGTACCTTGCGCGATCGATGCACGAACCGCTGCCCTACGAGCCCGAGTGCGCGCCGATCGACGCGCCGTACGAGCTTCGGGGTACCCGTCCCGACACGCTGGCGGCGTGGGATCGCCACGTCATCGTGGACGTCATTCATGACGGCTACCGCATCCCGCCGTCGCTGACGCCCTTCTTCGACGACGACGGAGAGCTGCGCCAGGACGTGCGCGATGCGTTCATGCGCGAGCGCGACTGGGGCGCGGCTGCCCTGGCGGACCGGCTCGCGTACCACCTCGGCCTGCGCGGCTACTACAGCATCCAGGCGGCCCGCGTGGTGTGCGACTACAACCGGTTCCGCGGCCGATCGGTGCGCGAGGCGGGCCACGTCGGGCGGCATGCGCTCTTCCCGCCCGCGAGCGAGCTGCTCACCCCGGAAGAGGGCGAGGCGGCGCTCAAGGCCTGCTTCGACCCCGTGTCGAAGGCCGTCTTCGACCGCGCGCACGAGTGCTTCAACGGCGAGCCCATCGCCACCAGCCGTCTGCTGCGCATCACGGCGCACACCTACGACGACCGCGTGGGGGAGGGCCACCGCCGCCCGAAGGCGAGCCTGATCTTCACGCCGTTCGAGTACCACGAGGCGTCGCGGCTCCCGTCCGGCGCGTACCCGCCGGTCTTCCACGATCGTCTCGCGGAGTTCACCGCCGACCGCGCGCTCGCGTATCGCATCGCGCTGATGCTCGAGAAGAACTACCTGCCCGTCGCCGTCAACTCGCCCTACTTCCTGCCGCTGGGCGGCGCGGAGATGCGACTGCAGGTGTGGTGCTACATGCAGCACCTGCGCCAAGCCGTCGAGCGCCTGGGCACGCCGGACGACGTCTCACGGTTCGAGCCGCTCTGGCCCGTGCTCTCGCACGTGGACGAGCCGTGGTCGACACGCGAGATCTCCGCCGACGTGCACAAGCTCCTCGACGAGCTCGAGCGGTTCGTGGAGTCGCATCGCTACGAGGCGGTCGAGCGTTACCGGTATTCTGCTTACCGGCCGAACGCGATCGAGGTCGAGCTGCGCAAGGACCGCATCTGGGAAGGCAGCTGGCAGACGATGGCCGACGGCCATCAGGCCTTCGTGCCCGAACCGGGCGGCATGAACCTCGAAGAGATCGATCGCGCGGCGTCCGTGCTCGCCCAAGGCGTTCGCAAGTACCTCGTCGAAGACCAGCCCGAGAAGCGCGCCGGCGCCCACGTGCAATAGCCGCAGCCGCCGCCCGCCCGAACGCAGCACGCACGCCGTGCTACGGTGGCACACGGAGGTGGACGATGCGGAATGCACTCTGGGTCCTCGTACTCGGGTTCCTCTTCCTTGCGCCGAGCGGTGCTGCTGATGAGAGCGATCGCCGGCAGGAGCTCGAAGGGCAGCGCCACTACTACGAAGGGTTGCTTCGCGACTGCCGCACCGAGACGGCGGCTAAGTACTTCGTTGAGCGGCTCGGCCGCATCGAGGACGCGCTCAACGCCTTGGGCAAGGACGAGCAGCCGGCCGCGGAGGCAGAGCCTTCGAAGGTGGTCAAGACCACCGGCCTCGGACCGCGCACGGTTCGCTGGCTACGCATCCGCCTCAAGGAGATCGTGCGCGAGAAGACTGTCCGCATCACGGACGCCGTCGCCTGGACGCGGCGGGAGCTGCCGGAAGAGATGATGGTCGCCGTTGCCCAGTGGTTGAACCGCGACGGCGGCGCCGGCGTCACGGTAGAGTCGGCCAAGGAGCACTGGGCGGCGCGCCCCCGCGCAACCTGGCTCTCGGCGAAGTACGGCTCAGGCACGTACATCGTGAAGCCGCCGCGGCCCAATCCCGGCCGTCGTGCGACCAAGATGCCTGAAGGGGTGAAGCTGCCCAAGCCGCCGACGCGCGACGAGTGGTGGCAGCGCGCGTCTCCGAACGAGCGTGCCGAGTGGGTGCTCGCCTACTTCGTCGAGAACAGCGGCTTGTTCGAGCTCGCCGACGACGCGAAGTCGACGAAGTGCCCGGTGTGCAACGGCGCGGGCATGGAGCAGAAGATCCTGTCCAATGGTGTGCCGATCACGTACGTCTGCACGCGCTGCGCCGGCGTCGGGCGCGACCACACCGTACGCTTCCGCTAGGCTTCGCAGGGCTTTCCGAGAATCTCGTCGTTCGTAGACGGCGAGGCCGTTCCTACAATCCGCGCCCATGTCCGCGGAACCCGCCCCCGCAGCACCTCCGGTCCTGGGCCGGGGTCGCTCCGGTGTGGTCTTCCGGGCCCAAGATGAGGGCGGACGCGAGATCGTGCGCAAGGTCTTCGGCGCGCACGGCGTCACGAAGCTCGCGCAGATCGTGCTGTTGGGGGCGCCCAACCCGTACGCCTGGGACGAGCATGCGATTGCCTGCGCTGACCTCCGACGACGCATCCTCGTGCCGCTCGTCGACTGGTGGTTCGGTGACCACCTACGCGTCGCCGCCGCGACCGGCCATGCCTGGAACGAGAGCGAGCGCGCCTACGAGCTGCACGCGGAGTTCATCGACGGCCGCCACGCCCCGCTCCGGCATCCCCTCCGGCTCGGCACGCGCACACTGATCCGCGAGCTGACGCGGGAGGTCATGCCCGCGCTCGCCAAGCGCTTGGAGCAAGCGGGCTTCGACGGCCTCGTCTGGCAAGCCGGCCGCGGCAATCCCGTGGCCTGGAACAACTTCCTCATGGAGGAGCGCCCCGACGGCTCGCACCGCTGGGTCTGGATCGACCTCGAGTCGGGTGTGCCGGCGCTGGCGCCGCTCAACCCGCTCACGCTCTTCACCTTCTACCTGCCGCGCTGCCTCAAGCACCGCGGGGCACTCTTCGACGACGTGGACATGCGCCGGCTCGAGGCGTACGTGGAGACGCATCGAGACGAGCTCCGGGCGCATGTCGGCGATGCCGCCTTCGAGGCGATCCAGCGAGACACCGCCGCGCTCGCCGCGCACCAGACCCGGTGGAAGGGACGCTCGCGCCTCCAACGCAGCCTGCGCGCGCAGGAACGCAGTGGCCGCATCGACGAGGCGGAGGTCGCCTACTACCGGACACGGCCGCTTCGGTGGTACGGGCGCCTCGCCCGTGAGGCGGTGGGCTCCGTCGGTCGCAAGGTCGGCCGGGCCATCGCGGGCCTGGGCCGCAGCATCATCCGCTTCCCACTTTGGAGCCTGTTCCGCGCCGGGATCCGATTCCTCGTCTCGCAGGAGTACCGCATGCGGCTGGCGCGGAACTACGGGCTGCGGCGCATCGACCGCTGGCGCACGCGCGGCCAGATGACCGAGGCCGACCACGCCACGCTCGAGGCCGACATCCACGGCAGCGAGGCCAGCCTCTACATGACGGACTTCGGCTTCCACCTCGCGACGAAGCCGTTCGTCAAAGCGGCGGAGTGGTGGCTGGCACCGGCGCTGTTCGCAGCGGGCGCGATCGACGGCTGGACGCTCGCTGCGATGATCCTCCTGCTCGGGCCGCTCGTGCGCACGGTCTACACGCTCGTTCGACTGGCCCAGGCCACCGTGCGAGGGCGGCGTCGTCCGTGGATCGCCCTGTTCACGGGCGCGATCCCCGTCGTGGGCAACTTCGCCTATCCGCTCCAGCTGCTCTACTCGGGCACCGGTGGCGGCAGTCGCGTGGGGGAGATGATCCTCGACGACGCGTTCGCCTCCCTTGGGCGCCGCGTGCCGATCTGGGGCGGCGCGGACACCGGCGTCGAGCACGTGCTCAATCGCGTACCCGGTTGGATCGCCGCGCGCCTTCGGTGGGGGGGCGGCGCATGAGCGGGCTCCCGCGTGCCCTGCCGCCCACGGACCGCCGCGTCACGTGGGGGCTCTGGGTGCTCGTGTTCGTGGTGCTCACGATCGTCGCGGCGAACGGCAACGACCGGGGCGTGACCGACGTCTACGAGATGGCGGCCAAGCGCTGGGTCGACGGCGAGTCGCTCTACGGGGGCGGGTACCACGGCTTCCTCTATGCGCCGCCGAGCGCCGTCGTCTACGTGCCCTTCCTCTATCCCGAGCCGATCTTCGGGTCGTTCCTGTGGCGCCTCGCCGGGGTCGCGCTCTTCGCTACGGGGCTCTTCCGCCTCGCGCGTCACGGGGGACGTGAGCGTTCCTCGATCGTCTTCGCAGTTCTGACCTGGCTCGTCCTGCCGGTCACGCTGAGCAGCCTGCGCAACGGTCAGTCGAACCTGCACCTGGCCGGCGTGCTGCTGCACGCCGCCGTCGAGCTGGGACGCGCGCGACGCGGCGCCACGGCCGCTTGGCTTTGTGCCGGATGGGTGTTCAAGCCGATCGTGCTGGTGCCCATGCTGCTCGCGATCGTCCACGATCGCTCGCTCGCGTGGCGACTCGCGGTGGGCACGGTCGTCGTGGCCCTGCTGCCGTTCCTGACGGCCTCGCCCGGGTACGTGATCGAGCAGTACCAGGCGTACGGACCGAAGCTCACCGCTGCCGGCGACCCCGGCGAGACCGTCTACACGAACATCGAAGGGCTGGTCCGCGTGGCCGGGCATCCCGTTCCGCATCCGCTGCGCCGCCCGCTGCAGGCCGTGGGCGCGCTGCTTGCCCTGGGGCTGTTCTGGTGGGCCCGCCGACGCGTGCCGCGCCAGGACGTCGGCATCCTGCTCTGCACGGTGGCGACGAGCTACCTGATGCTCTTCAACCCGCGCTCGGAGGCCAACTCGTACGTGTTGGTAGCGCCCTGGATGGCCCTGGCGGCCGCCGAGGCGTGGGTCCGCGGAGGCAGCCGGGTTCGAGCGGCCGCCCTCAGCGCGATGTGCCTGGGGCTCGGCTCGGACAACTACGGACGCGCCTTCCATCGCCTCACGAGCAAGTGGTTCAAGCCGGCGCTTGTGATGCTCTTCCTGGCCCTCACCGCGCCACGCTGGGGGCGCACCACCCCGGGCGAGGACTAGAATCCGGCGATGCCGTTTCCGAGCCGCTCGATGATCCTCCGCGCGACGCTCCTTCTCGTGCTCTGCCTCGGGGCCTCGCCCACGGAGGCACGTGATGGGGGGCCCGGGCCCGCTCGCCCGCTCTGGCCCAAGCCCGGCCGCACCGACGCCATGCTGTACGAGAAGGCGATGACGCTGCAGGCGCAGATGTGGCACCACATCTCGCCCGAAGGCCTGCTCGTCTACCGGCACCCGCGAGGCGCCGGACCGGCCGAGCTCAGCAACGAGTCGATCGACCGCGCCGACGCCGCCATCTGGACCGGCTGCTACGCCGCGGCGCAGGCCTGCCGCTGGCACGTCACGGGCGACGCAGACGCGCTCGCCCAGGTGAAGGTGCTGGCAGAGGGCCTGGCCAACCTCTCGCGCGTGACGGGCGTCACGGGGCGTCTCGCGCGCAACGTGGGCGTGCCGATCCACACCCCGGTCGTGCCCGG
>JASJAY010000108.1 GCA_030066775.1 Planctomycetota bacterium | reverse complement strand
GCCTCGCGCGGCGGAGCTACGACGCCGATCGCCCGGCCATCGTGCTGGGCGCCGTCCACAGCGATCTCTTCCTCGCGGGCCTCGAGGTGCCCGATCGGTCAGGGGCCCAGGCCAAGCAGCGACCGGGTCGCCGGCGCTACGTGCGCGGCGGAAGCGAAGCAGGCACATACCTGCTTGCCTGGTGGCGTGGCCGTCTTTGCCTGGCCACACCCGCACGCGAGCTCGTCGGCCGCTTGGAAGAAGGAGCGTCGATCGAGGTCGTGAAGCTCGATTCCGGGGCTGTCGTCCCGCCGACGGTGCTGCACCTCGATGAGTACTTGGATGAGGTTTCTGTAGAGACCTTCGTCCCCGTTGGCGGCAAGCGTACGGATCCGCGGCTGCATCTTCGCGTGCGCTTCACGCTGCGTTTCCCCGTCGGTTCGCTCGACGAACAGGGTCGCTGGCGCACGAAGTAGGCGCAGGAAAACCGTCGTGCGCTCTCGTATGCCGCTTCGACGCCCTGGCGTGTACGCACCTTCCCCTTTGCTTGTAAGACGTGTGAATCGGCGCGTGGTGCAAAGCCGTTTTGCAAAAAGTGCGTTGGCGTAAGGAAGCCGCGAGTGCGGTGTAACGAAATTGCAAGACGTCATTTTCTGCCCAACGAAGCCTGCTGCCGTGCGTCTAACCGGTTGAGTCGAGAGAAGGTCAATTCGGTTCTGCTGCTCAGCTGAATCCGAAGGGCTCCCGCTTAGTCGCTGGAAACCGGGAGGAGGAAACCCATGCGTTTCACCCATATCTGTACGTATGTCATCGCCGTGGCTCTGATGGCTTCGAATGCCGCAGCCGATGGCAAGGCCTCCATCGAAGACGAGCTCGCGGGTCACATCAAGGCGCTCAAGCAGGCATGCAGCGCCAAGGACACCGACGCGATCACGGACGCCATGACGGCGCTGTCGATCCGCTACGACGACATCGTCGACGACAAGCTGAAGGAGAAGGTGCGTGCCGCCATCGGTCGCGTCTGTCGATTCAAGGACCGCGACGTCCAGCACATGGCGATCGATACCTTTGCGCGCATGGGCGATCCCGCCGCGTGCAAGTACCTACTGCCCTTCATCAAGCAGTCGAACGCCAAGAAGGAGCCGCCGCTCTTCGATCCGGCCATGCGCGCCATCGAGACGCTGAAGCCCGACGCCGCGGTGCCGAAGCTGCTCGCGCTCACCAAGAAGTCGAAGAACCTCGGCGTGGCCTCGCGTGCGATGGAGGTGCTCGGTGCCTACCGGTCCGCTTCGAACAAGGCCAAGTCCAAGATCCTGGACTCGATCATCGGTACCGTGCGCAAGGAGACACCCGGTGTGAAGGGCCGCGAGCGCCCGCTCGGCACGCACACCGGCGCGCGGGCACGCACCCGCTGGGAAGCGCTGGCCGGCCCCATGGTCAAGACGGCCAACAGCCTCACAGGCCAGGAGATCAGCAGCGCCTCGGACTGGTTCCGCTTCTACAGCGACAACAAGCGCAAGCCCGAGGTCCTCTTCCAGGACGTCTGAGCCGCGCGCTCGCGCCTCGATCAGTCCAGCCGCACGACCTTGTCGCCGGGCACCTGGACCGGGATGCGGCGAGGCTTCCGATTCACGCTGCCGACGAGCTCGTAGCTTCCGGCCGGGAGGTAGCGGAAGACGGCGGGCGCGTGCTTCTCCTTCGAGGACGCGAACTGCTGCATCCAGTCCCCGTCGCGGTGCTTGCGCACCAAGCCGAAGCGCACGCGCTCCTCACCCGTCGGAGGGTGGAGCTCGAGCGAATGGAGATCCGGGATGCGCCACGTGAGCGTGTTGTCCCCTGCACGGAGATCGACCGGACGCACGTCGACGATCACCCACTCGCCACGGAAGGCGGACGCCTTCTCCGGGCTCGCGATCAGGATCAGCCGCTGCGAGCCGGGCTGCGCGTTCGTGAAGGTGAATACGTTGTCGGCCTGGAGCGCCAGCAACCCCTCGAGGGACATGTGCTCCGTCGGAAGCGAGTCCACCAGGCGCAGAGAGACCTTGCCGTCGAGCGGGCCCCCCTCGAGGTTCTCGAGCGTCACGCTCAAGGACGCTGGGTCGGCGAACGAGACGGTCAGCTCTTCGCCGGAGGCGGGATCGTAGGTCACGTACTTCGTGCCGAGCTTGCGATGGATGACGCGCAGCTTGTACTCGGTGTCGCCCTTGGGCGCGCCCTCGCTCCACGGCATGGGGACCTGGCTGCTCTGTGCGACGAGCCAGGCGTCGTCCGAGCGGCGCAGGTTGTGGCCGCCCCCGGCGAAGCCCATGCCGGGTCCCTTGTAGGAGGCGCTGATGTCGAGCAGGCGTTCGGGGACCGGCTTGCCGTCCGCTCCGAGCACGTGCAGCACTGCGTACGGCCGAAGATCCGTGATCTCGATCCTGATCTCATGGTCGACGGTGTCCTCCTCGACGACCACCGCTCCGAGTCCGAGGGCCGCCGAGTGGTCAATCGTGGCTCCGACGAGGTAGCGTCCCGGCGCGATGTCGCGGAACGTGAATGTCCCGTCGCGACGGTCGTAATTCGCGCGCAGCACGCCCTGGCTGGTACGCGGGTGCCAGGTGTCCGGCACCTCCGCATCGCCGAGCGGCAACCCGTGGATCTCGATGCGGCTCGAGTGCAGTCCGCCCGCGAACGTCACGCGCCCCCGCAGGCCGGGTTGGCCCTTGAGTGTCAACGTGAGGGCCGGCGGCTCCTGTCCCGACACGACGGTGATCTGCCTTGGCTCCGACGCGCGCTCTCGGTTGCGTCCCTGGACGGCCTGAACCCACCAGGTGCCTGGCTCGAGCTGGAAGTGCGGTCGATCCGCCCGCCACCGGCTCATGCCGGCGCGCTTGAGCGACTCGCGATCGCGTGCGCGGAGCAAGCCCACCTGTCCTGCGTCGGCGCGGTCGATGCCCTTGATCTGCACCTTCACGGACGCGATGGCGGTTCCGTTGAAGTCGACCGTCTGGCCGTCGCGTGCACGCCAGGCATCGTGTCCGCGCACGGCGTTGAAGCGATAGCCCTTTCGATACGGTGCGATGCGATAGGGCGTGTCCGCGATCCCGGTCAACCGATAGCGACCGTCGGCGCCGGTGGTCGTGCGACGCGTGCCGGTGACGCGGAGATGCGCAGCGGCAGCGGCCTTGCGCATCTCCTCTTCGACATCGGCGACCGGCGGCGGATCGCCGGCGCCGCTCGTGTGTGCGTGCGTGATCTGCGGTGTGCCGACCAGGACCACGTCGGCAATCGGCGCGCCGTCGCGCGTCGTCACGCGACCCTCGATCACGCCTGTTCCCCCGAGCGGCTTGCGGCCCTCGAGCGACGGCGCGATGGGGTCGTCCACGCGCATGGGCGCGGCGCCGCCTTCCATGGACGGCGTTTCGCCTTCCGCAGGTACCGCGCCGACCTCGGTGGGGGGCTCCGTGATCGGGGGCGCCGCCTCCTTCTGGAAGGCCACGAAGGCACCCGCGGTGAGCAGTGCGGCGGCAGCCGCTGAAGCGGCCATCTTCATTCCGGTATTCACGATCACGGCTCCCAGGAAGGTCGATCCGAGGGCGGCGCCGGCGGCGCCCTGGGTTGCGGCGGCGATGGCGGGTGCTGCGTTGGGCAGGCCGATGAGCGGGATGGCCGCCAACAGCGTCGGGGCCTTGTTGCCGAGACGGGCCCGCAGGCGCTCGGACGCGCGATGCACGCGAATCCGGCACGCGTTCTCCGAGACCCCGAGCACGTAGGCGATCTCGCGATACTCGAGGTCGTACAGGAAGCGCAGCACCAGGATCTGGCGGTCGTCCTCGCCGAGGAGCGAGAGCGCGTGCTCCACCTCCTCCTCGACGTCGACGGCGGCTCCTGTGGCAGTCGCCTTGCGCAACGGACGCCCGTGCGTCGCCTCGCGCCGCTTCCGACGACGTTCGCTCCGGCGGCTCATCAAGGCGCGTAAGCGGACCGCGCGCATCAACCACGCACCGACGCCGACCTGCGCCGGTCGCTGGCTGCGTGTCTGCGCGAGCTCCCCGAGCGCCTCCTGGACGACATCCTGTGCGTCGGCGTCGGCCAGACCCATGCGACGAGCGAGGTTGTAGGACGCCGGCAGCTCCGGTCGAACCAGCGTCTCGAACGCAGCCTCGTCGCGGTCGCGAACCCAGGCTGTCCAGAGGGTAGAGGGGCTCACGCTCATCAACCCTACCTTGCCGCCGATCACGATCCTGTTTCAGGCGTTCTATGACACGCCGCGTAAGCCCGCCTGGTCGGGGCTGCGCTGATACTCAGGTCGTCGTCCCGGGAGGAGCGTCAGGTGGATCGCGAGGACATGCGTCGTATGGCCAGAGGCTGGGGTCGCGTCGCCGACGCCTATGTCGATGAGCTGTTCGACGAGCTCGATCGCAAGCCCGCCGATCGTGCGCTGCTCGCCGACTTCGCCACCCGGGTGCTGGAGGGCCTGCCGGTCGCCGACGTGGGATGCGGTCCCGGTCATGTCGCGCGGCACCTGAAGACGCTCGGGCTCGATACGGTCGGCATCGACCTGTGTCCCGAGATGGTCGAGCGGGCGCAGGCGCTCACGCCCGATGCGCGCTTCGAAGTGGGGGACATGCTCTCGCTGCCGCACCCCGACGCGAGCTGGGGTGGCGCGATCGCGCTCTACTCCCTGATCAACCTCCGACGCGAGGACGTGCCAGACGCTCTCGGTGAGATCGCCCGCGTGCTCCGCCCAGGCGCGCCGCTGCTGCTTGCGGTGCACCGCGGCGAGGGCGTGCACGAGGCCGAGGAGCTCTTCGGCGAGCCCGTGCGGATGGTGGTCACCCTGTTCGAGCCGGACGAGATCCGCGCATTGCTCATGAACGCCGGCTTCGCCGTCTCGTGGGTGCGCACGCGTCCGCCCTATCCCGAGGAGTACCCGAGCGAACGCGTGTACGCGCTCGGCGTGCGCACGTGACCCGCGACCGCCTGTCTTGCTACGGCTTCGTCGCCGCCTGGGTCTCGAACGTCAGCGTGGCCCACAGACTGCGCCAGTCCTCGGCCGCACGACGCGGCGCGCGCTCGATGTGGACGCACTTGATCAGCCAATCGCCGGGCCCGTCGAGCGGAAGGCGCGCGCGGCCCTTCGCGTCCGTCCTGGCGGAGAGCACGCGATCCGGCTGCGTGCGTCGATAGGCGGCAACGTGCGCGTTCGGGAGCGGCTTGCCGCGGAGGAGCAGGCGCACGGGTAGCGCCTTGTCCTTCGCGAGCGCGAACGGGTTCGTCTCGGGCACGAGCTCGAGGTCCATCCCGATGACCTGGTCGTGCTTCCCCGCATGCGCCCCGCCGACGGCGATCAGTGCCTTTGCGCATCGGGCGAAGCTCTCGCGCACCGGGCGCGCGGAGGTCGGCTCGTCCTTTACCTGCTTCAGCGTGGCGGTCAGCCCTTCCTCCTCCAGGTAGGCGAGGAACGCGGCGTGGTCGAGCTGCGTGAACGACGGATGGCTCGCGTACGTGACGACGTGAAGGCCGCGCTGCTTCGGCTCGAGCTGCCCGGCCGTCTCGCCCGGCGTGCCGGGCACGTCGCGAACATCATCGGGCCCGTGCACGCGGAAGGACCGGATGTGCTTCGGGTTGCGGGCGTACTCGGTCCGGTCCTCGCCGTGGCCGATCAGAAGCCGCAGGGAAAGCGGCTTGCCGACCTCGGAGCTCTTGGTCGTGGGCTCGAGCCAGAAGTCGTGGGCCTCTGCGGAGGCTGCCCAGGTCAGGGCGAGGGCCGCCACCAGCGTGGCGGCCCTCTTCATGCGAGGGGAGGGGCGTGGGTGCGTGCGCACGGCCTAGCCTCCGTTGGATTGGAGGACGTCGTCGAACGCGGTCGCGTCCTCGTTGTCCGTGCCCGTGAACGTCACATCGTTGATCTCGACCGGGTCCGACGTGTCGTCGGTCTGGTCGAAGAGCGACTTCACGAAGGCGGTGAAGTCCGTGGCCCCTCCGGGCGGGTCGATCGGGCCGGTGGCCGGCGCCGCGCCGCCCCCGCCGCCGCCACAAGCGGCGAGCGGGAAGGCGAGCCCGATCAGCAGGATGAGAGCGATGCGCTGCATGGGGCGGTTCCTAGTTCGGGCTGCCGGGAAGGGGCGTCTTGAGGTAGGGAAACGCGTTGTCGAAGAAGCTGTCGTCTACGAGGGCCCCGTCGGTGAACGGGAGCTGCCCGCTTGGCGCCAGCAGGGGATCGACCAACACACCCATGGCCACACGCAGCTCGATGTCCACGACGTCGTCGCCGGGACGGCGGCCGTTCGGGAAGCCGGCGAGGTCACCCGCGATCACGCCGTGCCGCTGCTGGGAGCCCATGGGGGTGACCGCGATCGCCGTGTTCAGCCGCAGCATCTCGCTCGGCACGACGCTGTCCGGCTGGTTGAGCCCGGATACGCCCGTCAAGAACGCAGCGACGAGGTCGTCACGCGGGAAGAGGTTTGGCGCCTCGACCCCCGCCGAGCCGAACAGGATCTGGATGAGCTCGGGCAGGGTCGGGTGCGTTACGTAGTCCAGGAACTGTGCGTCGTCCTTGGGCTCCGAGGCGTTGAACTTGTCCTTGTCCTTGAGACCGATGATCACCTCGTTGATCAGGGGCGCGCTGAGACGGCTCACCTGGGTGAACGCACCGCCGTGGACGGCCGGCTTCTTGTCCGCGGCCGGCTTGGGGTTGAGCACCCGCGCCTGGCGCAGGCTCGCGGTCGTCCAACCGCCGATCACCGACTCGGTGCCCTGTGTCAGGAACGAGATGGGAAGCTCGAGGCAGAACGCGGTGACGTTCTTGTCGGCAAGATCGTCGGCTTCGCCGTTCTCTGCGCCCAGGGGGTTCGTGTTGATCAGGTCGAACGTCTCGCCCAGGTTCACCACGAACGGGTCCTTTCGCTGGCCGACGAACATCCGGCCCACGCCCCCGCCAGGAAGCGAGATGTCGTACATGAAGTCACCGGCGTACGCGTCGTAGTCGGGAATCGACTTCTGGCCGATGTTGTCGACCGGCTTGGTGAACGACGTCGTGGCATCGGTTGCGGCGATGGGGGTGCTGGTGCCCGTGCGCCGATCGCCCTGAACGAGGTTCACCGTGTAGCGCTGCTCGACGTTCAGGTTGTTGGTGTCACCCGATCCGAACGGACCGACGTTGACAAGCGGAACGGAGACCAGCTTCTCTTCGCCGGGCGCGCCCACGGACAGCTGGATGTCCTTGAGGACCTTCTGGAATCGGAACTGGAAGGTGATGTCCTCGATCGCATCGCCGTTGTTGTCGATGTGGATCTCGTAGAGGGCGTTGTCGTCCAGGAAGAAGTAGTTGGGCCCGCCGTAGGGATCCTGAAGCGGCAGGTAGTTGGCGACGAGCGTCACGTAGTCTTCGCGACCGGGCTCGTACGAGCGGAACATGTAGAAGTCGGTGCCGTCGACCTTCGGCATCTCGGTGATGGCCGGGGCTTCGCGGTGGCTCGAGGCTTCGGCTGCGTGGCCAAAGCCCAGGGCCGTCAGGGCCCCGAGCGTGAGGGCCGCGAACAGGCGGCGCAGTCGTCTGGTCATGGTGCTCTCCAGGAGGGGACGCCGCGGACGCGCGACGTTGCTCCCCATACGCACCGAGGCCGCGCCCCGGATTCATGCGTGGGCGCCTTTTCGTGAATCCGAGGAAATCCCCACGCGACTGAATCCGAAAGGCCCGCCGCTGCGTATCCAAGGGGCTGCGGTGCTAGCCTTGCCGCGTCGTTGGAGGGAAGCACGAGCCACGTGGCGAACCGGGACACCCAGCTCTTGGCACGCATCGCCCGCGGCGACGCCCGCGCGTTCGGCATGCTGTACGACAAGTACGCGCCGCGGCTGCTCGGGTTCCTCACGCGCCTGCTCGGGGATGCGGCGGAAGCCGAGGACGTCCTGCAGGTGACGTTCCTGCAGGTGTGGCGACGCGCCGGCCAGTTCGACCCGAGTCGAGCCGGCGCCGCCGCGTGGCTCTACGTCGTGGCGCGCTCGCGCGCGACCGACGTCCTCCGGCGCAGGCGACCCGTCGTGTCCTCCGAGGCCGCGGCCGCGAAGGACGAGGTCGGCGCGCCCGATGCGCGCGTCGCGGCGGGCGACGCGCGGGCCGACGTCGAGCGCGCCTTGGAGCACCTGCCCGACAACCAACGCAGCGCGATCCGGCTCGCTTTCTACGCGGGCATGACCCACGTGCAGATCGCGGACCGGCTCTCCGTACCCTTGGGAACGGTCAAGACCTGGATTCGAAGAGGCATGCACCAGCTGAAGTCGCTCCTGGAAGGTCCGCAGGAGGTGTCCGCATGACCGAGCGCGCAGGCGACATGGCCGCGCACGACGACGTGCAGACCCTCGCGGCGCTCTACGCCTCGGGGGCCCTGCTGCCCGAGGAGGCGGCGGAGGTCGAGGCGCGCATCGAGGCCGGAGACACCGCGCTCGCGGAGGCGGTGCGCTCCTTCGAGACCACCGTGGAGGCCCTCGTGGAGAACAGCCCGGCGATCGAGCCCGATCCGCGCATCAAGGCGTCGCTCCTGGCCCGCATCGGCGAGGCGCCGAAGCCCTCGACGAGCTTCTCTTCGAGCCACGCGGAAGGCGCCGTGTGGCAGCCCGTGGTGATGGATGGTGTGACGTGGCCGGGCGTCACCGCACGCATGCTGCACCTGGATCCGCGCCGCGGTCGGCTGACGGCCCTGCTGCGGGTCGAGCCGGGCGGGTCGATTCCCGAGCACGTCCACGACCAGGACGAAGAGTGCTACGTGCTCGAGGGCGACCTCTCCTTCGACGACAAGACGTACGTCGCCGGCGACTACTTCCTCGCGCCGGCCGGTACCCTGCACGCCGAGCAGACGACCAAGAACGGCTGCGTCTGCCTGGTCTCGACGGGGCTCGCGAACACCTACACGTAGGTCGGGGCGCTTACTCGAGCTCGCGCAGCGCCGGGAATGCGGCGACGAGGTCCTTCCAGTACTTGGATTTCCGGCTGCCCGCCACGAAGGCACGCCACCAGGATGCCTTGTCCATGCGCCCCTCCTCGTAAGAAGGGCCGTAGTACGGCAGGTCGACCGCCTCGAGCAGGCGCCGGGCCTCCTCCACCTGACCCGACCACAGCAGGTGCTGGATTCCGCGTGCGAGCGTGATCATGACCTCGATGTGCACCCAGTCGTACGACTCGCTCTTTGCGCGCCGGCTTGCGATGTCCTCCTTCACACCCGCCGCGAATCGCGCGGCCCCGGCGGCGCGCTCTTCCGGCGTGGGCGCCGGCTGCTCTGGGTCCCGGCGACGGGAGCCGTCGGCATCGAGGACGTAGCGCTCGGCCTTCGGATCCCAGACGAGCACGACTGACCACCAGAGGCCTTTGTGCGGCAGGTACGAGGCGTATTCGTGGACGCGGTCCGAGTCCATGATCTCGGGTCGGCCGTCGCCGTCGAGGTCCTTGATCTTCTCGTAGCTGCCGTACCACAGCTCCTCGACCTTCGCCGTGGCGGGCGAGTCGCCTGACAGGTGGATCAGCTCCGCGCTGGAGCCGCCGTTGGCCGCGCCGTTCCAGGAGGAGACGCGCAGGGTGATGCCGCCCCGGCCGGTCACGTCACCGAGCTTCAGCTGCGCGTCGCCGCGGTCTTCGCAGTCGTCCGTTCGCGTGTCCACGATGCGGCGGAAGGCGCCGCGTCGCCGCTCTCCCTTCGGCCGGAGGATCTCGAACCGCACCCGGTGCGTCGTGTCGCTGTGCCACAGGGGCCGCGTGCCGTAGTACACGTTCACGCGCTCGAACGTGTTGCTGCCGAGCGCCCAGTAGGAGCCTTCGAACGGATCGAGGGTCGTGTAGTGCTGGATCGTCCAGAGCCCGTAGCGGTACGCGTGCGTGTAGCTCTGCTGCAGGTAGCCGCTGGGCGGCACCTTCCCGCTGAAGTCGTACTCCTCGAGCGGATCGCCGTCCGCGCGCGCGGTCGGGGTCGACGGGGGCGCCACGGCGGCCAGCAGCAAGACGAGCAGGACGAGCGTGGCGGGGTGGGGGGTGCGGTGCATGCAGGCCTCCTACCGACTTGGGTCGGCTGCATCAGCATGCGGCTGTCGGCGGACAGCTCGGAACGCCGGCTCAGCGGTCGTCGGCAGGCTCATGCACGGGCATGGCGTCCCACAAGACGCGGTGCACGTCGTTCGTGGGTGCCGAGGGGAGCTCCCACGCGCGGGCCTCGCTGCCGTCGAAGAACCAGATCCGGCGCGTGACGTCGGTTCGCACGAGGCACTCGATCGTCGTCTCCGGTCCGATGAACGACTCACGCCGCGTGCGGCGGCCGACGCGCACGAAGTGCTCGTTTGCATCGGCCCAGGCGCGGGCGGCGGGATCCCACGCGGGCGCCACACCCGGGGGATCGACGGGGAAGCGCATGCGGCCCAGGTCGTCCACGGACCAGTCCACCTCGATGTTCTCGGGCACCCCGCCGACCACGAGCCGGATCTTGCAGAGCGGCGGCAGACGCAGGGTGCGCGGCGTCTCCTGGTCGAAGATCACGTACGAGGCGAGGAGGTCCGCGCCGATCCGCACGTCGAGGCCCATCACGGATCCCATCGGAACGACGATGCGGCCGCGGGCGTCCGTGCGGCGCAGGCCCTCGTGCCACGGATCGAATTCCGCGGCATTGGCGCGCGTCATCGGCGGGTTCAGGTAGACCCCGAGCCCGCTCGCGGGGCTGCCGTCGTGGTGCACGAAGCGGAGCTCACGCTCCTTCCAGCCGGGGTTGGCCGTCGGCTCCAGCGCGATGCGGTGGACGCCCCGGCGCCGGAGCTCCGCCAGCAGGTCGGCGTCGAGGGCCGGCACGTATTCCTTCATGCCGCGGGGCGAGCCGACCCCCTCGTAGCCGGATGCGTGGATCCACGTCTCCGCCTGCTCGAACGCCATCAGGGCGGGTCCTTCGACACCCGGTCGCCCAGCGAGGTCGAGCTCGATGCGTCCCCGCTCGTCGGCGCGTTGGGTCGCGGGCGTCCCGTGCAGCGGGCCCCAGGCGAGGGTCGCCCCGGGAATCGGTCGGCCGTCGCGCGCGTCCACGATCTCGAGCGTCAGGCGCGTCTCCGCGGGATCGTCCTTGTGGGGGATCTGCAGCGTGAGCTGCTCGGGCACCGGATCCGGAACGCGCGCGAGGACGAACTCGCATGCGGCGCGCGGATCGTCGGTCGACAGGGCGATCGGCCGGCCCGGATCGACGCGCACCAGGTCGGGGATCTTGTCGAGAAAGCGTCCGTTGAACGTCGTCCCCCTGTAGATGACCTGCGCGATCTCGACGCGCACGGGCCGTGCGCCGGTCCGCACCAGCTCCAGGCGTAGGTCGATCGGCGTGCCGTCGGGGTTGGGCCCCTCTCGACGCGGCGTGGACTCGGCCTTCGCTCGCGACTTCGACGCCGTTGACGGGGTCGCCGCAGCCGTCGGGGGCGGCACGTCGTCCGGTCCGCGGCCGACGAGCATCGGTGCCGAGGCATCGGTGTCGCCGGCTTGTTCGCGCGCGACCTCGCCGGCCTCCTGCGCCCGCTCCGACGAGACGACCCACCACGCGGCGCCTCCGACGAGCACGACGACCGCCAGCGCGACGGCCGCGAGCGGCATGGAGGAGATGCCGGTCGCAGGGATGACAGGCGGGAGGGGACGCCGCGCGAGTGCGCCCTCGATTGCACGCGCCACGGACGCGTCCGGGAGACGCAGCGCCGGAAGGGCAGCGAGGGCCGCGCGTCCGCGTGCACCGTCCACCGTCTCCGTGCCCGCTTCGGCGCGCAGGCGTTGCCGTGCGCGGCTGAGGCGCGTGCGGGCCGCCCCCTCCTTCACGTCCAGCACCGCCGCGATCTCCTTCGTGGGCAGACCGTGGCGGTAGTGCAGGGCCAGGATCGCGGCATCCTCGCCGCCCATGCGCGCCATCGCCGCGTCGAGGGCTTGGGGCAGCCCCTCGTTCCCTTGGTCTTGCATCACGGCCTCCCTCGTCTGGGAGGCGACCCGGGTCTCGCGCCGGCGCCGCGCGGCGTCCGACGTGCGCGCGTTGCGTGCAATCGAGATGGCGGCGCGCGCAAGCCAGGCCCGGACCCCAACCGTTCCCGGTCGATCGGTGCCGTCCTGCGCCAGCCGGAAGAGCGCCTCTTGCAGGGCGTCCTCCGCTGCGTCGACATCGCGGTGCACGCGCCAGGCCACGTCCGCCACGAGGTTCGCGTGCCGTCGCGCGAGATCGCCGAATGCACGCTCGTCACGCTGTTCGAGCCAGCGGCGGTACAGGTCCTGGTCGTTCGCCATGGGTGCCTCCGGAGGGTACTCCGGACCGACGGCCCCGGCGTTACAGGCGAAGCGTGGAGGCGCCGCTAGCGCGGCACGGCGCCGGCCTGCGGGACGATGCCCAACTCCATCTCGAGCCGGCGGAGCTCGAAGTCGGCCCGTGCCGTGGCACCGGCGTCGCCCGTCACGCTCGCGCCAACCGCCATCGTCTCGGCGGCGCTCAGGCGGCCCTGCGCATGGCTCAAGGCGCCGACCTTCTGTGTGCGCGCGTGGCCGTCCGGCATGCCGTACGCCTCACGGAATTGGTCGTCGATCGCCTGCTGGATGCGCGCGATGCGCAGGCGGACTGCGTCCCCGGCGGGCGACTCGTCTTGGAGCGTGGGCATCTGACACGCGGTGAGCGCGAGCCCGAGGAGCAACGCGGCAATCGACTTGATGAAGCTGGCGGATCGACGGCGCATGGCATCCCTCTCCCGGTCGGGCACACCCAGATGCTATGGGCGCCGTCCCGATCGCCGCAGCGCGAAGCGCTCGACCTCCGCGATCCGCTACGCTTGTGCCGTGAGGAGGGTCGGATGAGCGAGTTCGTCGTGCTCGAAGAGGTGGGGACGCCCTTCGATGCCCAGCTGATCGTAGGCCTGCTGAAGGATGCGGGCATCCCGCACGCGACGGATCCCGAAGGTCCCGTCGACGAGTTCACGATGAGCCAGCACTTGATGGGGCAGGGCATTCGCATCCTCGTGCCCCATGAGGAGCTGGAGCGGGCCCGCGCCATGTTGGCCGACGTGCGGGCGAACCCTCCGGATCCGGAGTCGCTGCCGTGGGACGAAGGCGAACCTGCGGAGACGATGACCGACCGGCCCCGCCGTGAGGACGACGGCGACTGGCGCAACGCCGCGCTCGTCGTCTTGCTGATCGCTGCCGGGTGGCTGGGCTGGCTGGCGCTCGAGGACTTGAAAGAGGACGCCGCACTCGATCGGGAAGATCCCCTGTTCAGCTACGCCTGGGAGGCGAGCGGATGGTCGTATCGCTGGAAGAGCAACGGTGAACTGGCTTCGCGGCTCGTTGACCCGGATCGCGATGGGGTCTACGAGGAGTACCGCCAGTTCAACACCGAGGGGCTGCTCCTGAGCGTGCGGTACGACGAGAACGGGAACGGCGTCGATGAACGCGGCACGCAGCATCGCGAAGACGGAACCGTATCGGCGACGTGGTTCGACGAGGACGAGAGTGGAGTGGCCGAGCGCGTCGACTACCCAGCCAAGGACGGGCGCTTCGAGCGTTGGCTGGACCTCGACCAGGACGGTCGCACCGATCGCATCCAGCGCATCCTCGAGGAAACGGGTGAGGTCATCGGCCAGTGGCGCCGGCTCCCGCGCGGCGGCTTCGAGGAAGAGGAACTCCCGAAGTAGGGGCCGTGCGAACCCGTCTCACGAAAAGGGCGTGACCGGTCGGCCTCTTCGGCCGTGGTACGTGCATGCCCCTGTACCGCGAAGACTTCGAAGGCGACGGCTCGAAGTGCGCCGTCCCCGGCTGCACGCACGGCGGCGACACGTGCGAGATGTACCTGCACTCCGTCTGCCACCCCTGCGCGCCGACGTGGGCCCGCGTGCGCGGCGACGTCCTGACGATCGAGTGCGCGATCTGCCGCCGGAAGATCGGCGCGTTCGTGCTCGCCTCCCGCGCCCACGACCGGCCCTGACACGGCGCCTCGACCCGGGTTCTGGGCGCCCGGGCCGAAATGCCGCCCGGGGATCGTCGCGTCGCCCCCGATCGACCGTATGGTCTTGGGGCGATGACGCCCACCGCCGCCCTCGACCGTGACCGCGCGACTGCCGCGCACATCTACCAGACGGGCGAGCAGCTGCGCGGCGAGGCCGCGCGGCGCATCGTCGGGCTCGATGACGTCGTCGAGCAGGTGCTCATCACGGCGCTCACCCAGAGCCATGCGCTGCTCGAGGGCGTGCCCGGCCTGGCGAAGACGCTCCTGCTCTCGACCGTCGCCGAGCTGATGGACCTGAGCTTCTCGCGCATCCAGTTCACGCCCGATCTGATGCCGTCGGACATCACCGGCAGCGAGTATCTGATCGAGGACCAGACGACCGGCGAGCGCGTCTTCAAGTTCGCCGAGGGCCCGATCTTCGCGAACCTCGTCCTCGCCGACGAGGTGAACCGCGCGCCGCCCAAGACCCAGGCCGCCTTGATGGAGGCGATGGAGGAGCGCCAGGTCACGAGCCTCGGCGTCTCGCGTGCGCTCGAAGAGCCCTTCGTGGTGCTCGCGACCCAGAACCCGATCGAGCAGGAGGGAACGTACCCGCTGCCGGCCGCGCAGTCGGACCGGTTCCTGTTCAAGATCCGTCTGGACTACCCGGACTACGAGGACGAGGCGCGTATCGCACGGCTGACGGCGCGGGGCGTCGACGAGCCGCTGAAGCGCGTGCTCACCCGCGACGACTATCTCGAGATCTCGCACGCGATCCAGTCCGCCGAGGCCTCGCCTGCGCTGGTGCGCTATGCCGTCGAGCTGGCGCAGGCCTCGCGCCCGCAGAGCAAGCTCTCGCCGCCGATGATCAAGGAGTACGTCGAGTGGGGCGTGGGCCCGCGCGCGGCGCAGGCCCTGATCGTGGGCGCGAAGGCGCGCGCGTTCCTGCGCGGCCGCAGCCGCCCCGAGTTCGAGGACGTGCGCGCCCTGGCGCCGGCCGTCTTCCGGCACCGCATGGTGCTGTCGTACGCCGCGGAGGCGGACGATGTGAACGAGGAGCGCATCGTCCAGGCGCTGCTCGAGCACATCCGCTATCCCGGGCAGGGCACGGGCACCCGACGCAAGTCCCTATGGCGGCGCGTCTGGGAGGCGCTCGCGCTGACCCCCGAGGAGCGCCGGCGGGTCGCTTGAGCGTTCTGGCCGTCCCCGATTGAGGGGGTGGCCGAGTGCATCTATCCTGGGGTATCCCCTTGGGAGATCTACCGATGCGCACGCTCTCGTTGCTTCTGGTCGCCTTCTCGTTGGTCGCGCTGCTCGGCGGCGGCACCGCCCTGGCCAAGGGCAAGGAGGAGCTGCCCAAGCCGCATGGCGACGACCTCGTCAAGGAGCGCCTCAAGCGCTTCGAGAAGGACTACGCGTCGGACGACATGGACGAGCGCATCAAGATCCTCAAGTGGATCTCGATGCACCGCCACAAGAAGGTCGTCGCGCTGCTGAAGAAGATCTACCTCAAGGAGAAGAACCTCGAGCTCGTTGCAACGGCCGGTGCGGGCCTCGCGCTCCAGACCTCGCATCCGAAGCAGGCCACCAAGATCGCCCTGCAGGGTCTCGAGAAGTACGCCAAGCTCGCCGGCAAGACGCCGGAGACCGAAGCGCAGCGCCTGCAGGAAGACCTCGAGGCGAGCGTGCTCGTCGCCGGGCTCACGAGCTACAAGGCGCTCGGCCAGAAGATCGACTGGAAGAAGATGAAGGGCTTCCTCGATCACAACAACGACGACGTCGCGATCGCCATGATCAAGCTCTGCGAGGCGCGCCTCGAGTACAAGGCGATCCCGGTCATCTACGAGTGGTTCCACCACTACCCCGACGGCCTCAGCTGGGAAGGCGGCTCGGTCAAGGTCGACACGGGCGCCGCGGGCGACAAGGACGCCAAGGCAGCCAAGGCGAAGTGGAAGGCCAAGTACGGCGGTCGCGCGAAGAAGGCGCGCCCCAACGCCTTCAAGGCGATGGTCGAGTGCGTGCACGTCCTCACCGGCGAGAAGATCACCAAGCGCGTCCAGCTCAAGGAGTGGATGGACGCGAACAAGAAGTTCCTCAAGAAGCACGGGGTATAGTCCCCGCGCTTCACGCGCTATCCTCACGGCCGTGATCGACCCGGTCGTCCAGGAACGTCTCGACTCGCTGCGCCACCTGATCGGCGCGACCAAGCTGCTCGTGGTGCGCTGCCGCGTGCGCGGTCGGGAGATCCCGATCTACGCGAAGTACGAGGCGCACAACTTCACGGGCAGCATCAAGGACCGCATGGCGCTCCACATCATGGAGGTCGCCTACAACGAGGGCCGCGTCGAGCCGGGCGCGGAGATCGCCGAGGCCACGAGCGGCAATACGGGCATCTCCTTCGCGGCGGTGGGCCGTGCGCTCGGGCACCCCGTGCGCATCTACATGCCCGACTGGATGAGCCGCGAACGCGTGCTCGTGATCCAGAGCCTGGGCGCGACGATCATTCCCGTGTCGCGCGATGAGGGCGGCTTCGTCGGCAGCATCCAGATGGTCGAGGACTACGCGGCCTCGCACGACAACGTGTTCATGCCGCGCCAGTTCGAGAGCCCGGCGAACGTCGAGGCCCACTACCAGACGACCGGCCCCGAGCTCCTGAGCCAGATGCGTGAGCTCGGCGTCGAGCCCACGGCCTTCGTGGCCGGCGTGGGGACAGGCGGCACCGTCATGGGCACGGGCTCCTACCTGCGCGAGCACGTGCCCGGCGTGACGGCGCATCCCCTGGAGCCCGCCAACTCGCCCACGCTCAAGACGGGCACCAAGGTGGGCAAGCACCGCATCCAGGGCATCAGCGACGAGTTCATCCCGCGCATCATCCATCTCGACGAGCTCGACCCCATCGTCGACGTCTGGGACGGCGACGCGATCCTCATGGCGCAGAAGCTCGCGAAGACGTTGGGCCTCGGGGTCGGCATCAGCTCGGGCGCGAACCTGGTGGGGGCCCTGCGCATCGCGCTGGAGCAGGGCGAAGACGCCCACGTCGGCACCGTGTTCTGCGACAGCAACAAGAAGTATCTGAGCACCGACCTCTTCCACGACGAGCCCGTGCGGGAGGACTACCTCACGCCGGAGGTGGAGCTCCTCGGCTGCCGCGTCGTACCCGGCTACGTGCCTGTCGCGTAGCTCTCCGCACGCGCTCCGCACGGGCGCTTTGCCTACCTTTTGCAGGTCCGGGCTTGGGTGCGGATCTACCTTCCTGGCGGCCCCGGACCGATGGGGAGATGTGCGCCCGGGGCGGGAGACAATCTAAGTGACGACGCGCCCGACGCGGGCAGCCTGGCTGCTCTGCTTGCTCGTCGGCGCCCTTGCCATGGGCGTCGTGTCATCCGGTTCCCACGCGTTCGCAGACGACGAGCCCGGCGCACCCGCGCCCGACGACGAGCCGGCGCCCGCGGACCCGCCCGAGGCGAAGGACCCCGACGCGCCGGAGGTGCCCGAGCGGCCCGACGTCCACAAGCTGTACGTGCCGTTCCGCGACCTGCGCGACATCTTCGAGAAGGAAGGCGAGGGCGTCTTCCTCCCGTACGCGGAATTCAAGAAGCTGTGGGAGCGCGCGTACCGCGTGCCGCCCGACACGACGACGCCCCCGGTGCCCGCCGCCGTGCGCTCGGCTGCCTACCAGGGTGTCGTCGACGGTGACATGCTGCGCCTCGAAGCGGAGCTCGACGTGGAGGTGCTCGCCGAGGGTTGGCAGCGCGTGCCGCTCGGCTTCCGCGGCATCGGCGTGGAGACGGCCACCATCGGCGACGAGCCCGCGCTGCTCGTCCCCGCCAAGCACGGCTACGACCTGCTGCTGAAGGACGCGGGCCGACGCGCGCTGAAGCTCACGCTGCGCGCCGGCGCCCCGCCGGTCGGCGACACGCACACGTCCGAGTTCGAGCTGCCCCCCGTCCCGCTCGCGCGCATGACCGTACGCGTGCCCGGGACCGACACCGACGTGCAGATCGCACCCCGCCTCGCGTCGTCCGTCCGGCCGGGCGGTGGCGACACGACAGAGCTGCTCGCGTTCCTGGGACCGACGAGCAAGGTCAAGCTCACGTGGCGACGCAAGCCCGACGATCGCCCGACCGTCGCGCCGATGGTCTTCGCCAGCGAGCAGACCACGGCGCGCGTCGACCGCGGCGTCGTGCGCACCGAGTTCACCGCCCAGCTGTCGATCCTGCGCGCGCCGTTGACGCGCCTGGCCGTGTCCGTGCCCAAGGACGCGGTCGTGCTCTACGTAAACGGCGACGGCATCCGCACGTGGACCCGCAGCGACGACGGGACGTCGATCGCAATCGAGCTGCGCGATCCCGTGAAGGAGAAGTACGCGCTCGAGGTCGGCCTCGAGCAGCCGTTCGGCGAGACGCCGCTCACCGTCGCGGTGCCGCTGGCGGCCCTCGAGGGCATGGAGCGCGAGAGTGGCTTCCTGCGCCTGGACGCCGCCGAGGGCGTGAAGATCGAGCCCGACGCCGGCGCGGGGCTGATCCAGATCGATCAGCAGGACGTGCCCAAGGGGCTCCTCGCCGGGGCCAAGGGTCGCGCCGTCTACTACCGCCATCCCTCGCGGCCCGCGGGGCTGTCGGTCCAGGTCGAGGACCTCGAGCCGCGCGTGAGCGCCGTCGTGGGCAACCGCGTGGGCATCCGCGCCGAGGCCATCGAGCTGCGTGCCGTGGCGAACCTCACTGTCGACCGCGCCGGCATCTTCGGCGTCGACTTCGATCTGCCTGACGACGTCGAGGTCACCAACCTGACCCTCGCCGGCGTCGAGCTCGACGACTACCGCCAGGAGGCGGCGAGCGAGGGCCGGGCGCGGCTGCGCGTCACGTTCCGCGACCGCCTGCTCGGCAACGCGACCGTGCGCATCCAGGGCCGCAGCCGGATCCTCGTGCCCGAGGACGAAAACCAGGAGCTCCTGCTCGACGTGCCGCTCGTGCGCATCCTCGGCGCGACGCACCTGAAGGGCTACGTCGGCATCCACGTCGAGAGCGCGCTCGACCGGCGCGAGACAGAGAGCACGGACCTCACGCCGCTCGACGCGACCGCACGCGCGGCGATCGAGCCGCAGGGCCTGCCCGGCGGCGGCACGCCGCTGCCGCTCGTGTACCGCTTCGAGCACCGCGAAGGCGACATGGCGCTGCAGCTCGGCCTCGAGCGCAAGGCGCCCTTGATCACGGCCCAGGTGCTGACCAACGTCACGCTCGAGCCGAACCTCACGAAGGTCGAGCCGCT
>JASJAY010000107.1 GCA_030066775.1 Planctomycetota bacterium | reverse complement strand
GCAGACCCCCTCCCCACGGAACAAGTCCCGCGGGGCCCCTCCCCCGCCTCCGCTTCGCGACGCGCGCTTGCGCGCGCTCGGATCTGCGCCTCTCTCGCGGATCCCGCTCCTGCGCGGCGGAACGGGGTGAGCGCATAGGCGGCGACACACGGGCCCCCGCCCGCGTAGGATCCGGGCACCGGCCGGAGTCCGCAGGCGAGCCCCATGACGACGATCCCGCCCACGCACTGCCGCGCCGCTGCGTTCGAGGTCTTCCGCGCCCAGCTCCCGGATCTCGAGACCGATGTGGGCCTGGAACGGGCCGCGATCGCGATCGCCATGCACGAGCTGACGGACGTCGTGCTGGACCGCGAGGAAGCCCGTCTCGATGCACTCGCCCTGCGCGTCCAGGGCGACCGCCCCCCGCTGAGTCCGCGCGCGACGATCGCCGTCCTGCACGAGGAGCTCTTCGCGGGTTTCGGCCTCACGGGCAACGCCGACAGCTACTACCTGCCCGAGAACAGCTACCTGCCGTGGGTGCTGACCAATCGGCGAGGGATCCCGATCTCGCTGACGCTCCTGCTCAAGTGCGTCGGCCGCCGCCTCGGGGTGCGCGTCGACGGGCTCAACGCGCCGGGGCACTTCCTCGCCGCCATCCGGGAGGCCGACGGGACCACCATGATCCTGGACCCCTTCCACCGGGGCCGCATCCTCTCGACGGCGGAGGCGGCGGACTTCATCTCGCGCATCCTGGGCCGGCAGATGGCGTACGACCCGGCGCTCTTGCCCGTCGCGACCCACAAGCAGTGGGTCCTGCGCATGCTGGGCAACCTGAAGGACGTCTTCGTCAACCAGGACCGGTTCGACGACGCGCGCGCGATGCAGGAGCTGTCGGGCCTCTTGGTCTGAGCCCGAACGAAACGAGGCCGCGAAGCGTTGCTCCGCGGCCCCGGTCGAACGGTGATCTCGTCGCGACTACTCGCGCGAGATGTACTTGCCGTTGTTGTTGGCGGCGAGCGCCTGCAGGAAGCCCGCGTGGTGGCCCTTGCCGACGCCGATGCAGTGGATGGCGATCTTGCGCTCCTTGTTCATGCGCGTGATCTCCTTCACGATCAGCTCCGGCTCCCAGAACTTGCCGCGCGTCGGCGCGCCGTCCGTCATGAAGAAGATCGTGTCGGCGCCCTTGGCCATCTGCTTCTTGTCGGAGCCGCTGATGATGTTGAACGCGCCCTCGAGCGCATCGAAGATGTTCGTCATCCCGTCGGCGACGACGTTCTCCTCGATGTACTTGAAGACCTTGTCCTTGTTCTTCTTCGTCGCCGTGACCATCTTGCCTTCCTTGAAGGTGTGGACGTAGGTGTTGAAGAGGATGACGTTGAACGTCGCGGCGCCGCGCTCGTCCTCGTCGGCCGCCGACAGCGTCTTGAGCGCGTTGATCAGCTCCTGGCGGGCGATATCGATCTTCGGCTTCTCATCCTCGGGCGCGTCCTCGCGCGGGCGCATCGAGCCCGAGATGTCGACCACGAAGATGATGTGCTTGCTGTCGGTCTTGATCCCGTAGAAGGAGGTCGAGCCGCTGTTCTCCTCGGCGTCGACGCCGATCACGGGCGGGTCTTCCTGGACCGGCATGCCGCTGTTCGGCAGGCGCTCCCAGCGCTCGACCCACTCCTCGCGGTTCGACTTCCACCAGGACTTCCAGGCCTCGATCGTGCCCTTCACCTTCTCGCCGACGATCGCGGACATGGCCCCGAAGCAGCGACGGCGCACGGCGCCCTCCTCCTTCTCGGCCCGCACGATCAGCTGGTCGATGACCTCGGGACGCTTGAAGAAGGCGAGCCCGTTGATGGCGGCGGCGCGGATCTGCCAGCGCCCGTCCTCGAGGAAGCGGAAGAGGATCTTCATCCCGCGCTCGGTGTTCTGGCGGCCGATGCTCTCGAGCGCCATCATCACGATCTGCGGATCCGTGTCCTTGGTGATCTTCTCGAGGGCGCCCGTCACGGCGTCGCCCTTGGTGTAGCCGAGCACGCGCACGTAGGCCGGCTTGTAGCGGGCCTTGGCCTTGATGGCGGCCTGGGTCACGCCGCGCACGTTCTTGTCGTACTCCTCGCCCTCGAGGCTGTTCAGGATGCGGGCGATGCCGCGCAGGATGTACTCGGAGAAGTCCTCCTCGGAGAGCACCTCCTTGTAGAGCTTCTGGAGGCGCCGCTTCTCGCGGTGCATCTTGCCTTCCTGACCGTTGGCGCCGAGCCACTCCGCCTCTTCACCCGAGACGGAGATCGTGTCCTCGCCGCGCTCGCGGGCGCGCTTGCGCTTCTCCTCCGTGAGCTTCTCGATCCGGTCGGTCTTCTCCTGCCACTCGGCTTCCTGGGTCTCCCACTCCTTGCGCTTCTTGCCGCTGTGCTTTTCCTGCTTCTTGAGGGCCTTCATCAGCTCCTTGATGCCGCGCGGGTCCTTGGACTTCGCGAGCAGGCTGACGCCCTTCCGGCGCTGCTTGATGGAGCTCTTCGTCTTGAAGAGGTCCTTGTACTGCTTCAGCAGGTCGTTGAACTTCGGGTTCTTCTCCGCGTCCGCCGTCTTGGTGACGGGGGCAAGCGTGAAGGCGAGGGCAACGATGAGGCTCAGGGCGAAGAGGCGCTTCATGGTCCTTCTCAGTGCTCCAGATGGTCTAGGCGGGCCCGCAGCCTCGGCCTGCCGGTGCAGGTCGATCGCCGTGCGCGGGGCGCACGCCCCAGGATAGTCGTTCGGGCGCGGGAAATCCCTCTCTCCCCCATTCAACGGCGGTGAGCGGGCCCGTCCTGGCCGAAAACCCGGCGGCGTCGAAGCCTGCGCGGCCTGCCGCAGGGTCTTTGGCCATGCGCAGCGCGCCGCGCGGCGTCCACGTCCGGAGGCGTACACTGACCGCGGAGGTGGGCATGCATGGGACGCTCTGGGCCTTGGCGATGTTCCTCGGGCTGCTGCTCGTGCTGTCGGCGCGCTCGGCGGCCGGGGGCGACCGGGTGAGCAGCCGTCCGCACGCGACGCGCTCGGAGGTCATCGCGCGGCACGGCATGGCGGCGACGAGCCAGCCGCTGGCGACCCAGATCGCGCTCGACGTGCTCAAGCAGGGCGGCAGCGCCGTGGACGCCGCCATCGCCGCCAACGCCGCGCTCGGGCTCATGGAGCCCACCGGCTGCGGGGTCGGCGGCGATCTGTTCGCCATCGTCTGGGACGCCGAGACGAAGACCCTCCACGGCCTGAACGCCAGCGGCCGCTCGCCGAAGGGGCTCACGCTGGAGCACCTGCGCAGCTTGGGCCTCGAGGAGATCCCGCCGTTCGGACCGCTGCCGGTGAGCGTGCCCGGCTGCGTGGACGGCTGGTTCGAGCTCCACGGACGCTTCGGCAAGCTGCCCATGGCCGAGCTCCTGGCGCCGGCCATCCGCTACGCGAAGGACGGCTTCCCCGTCTCCGAGCTGATCGCCTACTACTGGGCGCGCAGCGAGCGCGTCTTCGGCAAGCAGCCCGGCTTCGCCGAGACGTTCCTGCCGGGCGGCCGCGCGCCGGCCAAGGGCGACCTGTTCAAGAACCCGGGACTCGCCCGCACCCTCGAGCGCATCGCCGCGGGCGGGCGCGACGCCTTCTACAAGGGCGAGATCGCGGACGCCATCGACGCCTTCTGCAGGAAACACGGCTGCTTCCTGCGCAAGGCCGACCTGGCCGCCCACACCTCGACCTGGGACGCGCCGGTCTCGACGCGCTACCGCGGCTACGACGTGTTCGAGCTGCCGCCCCCCGGGCAGGGCATCGCCGCGCTGCAGATGCTCAACCTGCTCGAGCCCTACGACCTGGCGGCAATGGGCCACAACAGCGCGGACTACCTACACCACCTGGTCGAGGCGAAGAAGATCGCCTACGAGGACCGCGCGCGGTTCTATGCCGACCCGGCCTTCGTCGACGTGCCGGTCGCGGCGCTCATCTCGAAGGCGTATGCCAAGCAGCGTCGCGCGCTGTTCGATCCCGAGCAGGCACGGACGACGCTCGATCCCGGAGATCCGCGCCTCGCGACGGGCGACACGATCTACCTCGCGGTCGCCGACAAGGACCGCAACATGGTGTCGCTCATCCAGAGCAACTACCGCGGGTTCGGCTCCGGGCTCTGCCCCGATGGGCTTGGCTTCTGTCTGCAGGACCGCGGCCAGCTGTTCGCGCTCGAGGACGGGCACCCCAACGTCTACGCCCCCGGCAAGCGTCCCTTCCACACGATCATCCCCGCGTTCGTGCTGAAGGACGGCCGGCCGTTCCTCTGCTTCGGGGTGATGGGCGGCGACATGCAGCCCCAGGGACATGTGCAGGTGCTGCTCAACATCATCGAGTTCGGCATGAACCTGCAGGAGGCGGGCGACGCCGCGCGCTTCCATCACGGCGGCTCCAGCTCCCCCACCGGCCGGCGCATGCGGGACGGCGGCGTGCTCGCGCTCGAGTCCGGCATCCCGGATGCCGTGCGGGCGGTGCTCCAGCGACGCGGTCACCGCATGGGACGCGCGCGCGGCCAGTTCGGCGGCTACCAGGCGATTGGCTACGACCCCGTGCGCGACGTGTTCATCGGCGCCTCCGAGTCGCGCAAGGACGGCCAGGCGGCCGGCTACTGACCCGCGCCGCGGGGCGGCGGGTCCACGGGGAACGCCACGCGGTGGATCGCCCCGCGATCCGCGTCGACGAGCAGCACGGCCTCCGCGTCGAAGACCCAGGCGTACTCGAGCAGCTGGCGCCGGGTGGCCCGGTTCTCGATGCGGGCTGCCTCCGCGCCGCCCTTGAGCTCGGCGACGTAGGTGCGCCCGCCCTTCTCGACGAGCGCGTCACAGCGGATCCGGAAGTAGCGCACGACCCCGTCCACCTCGACGGCGCCGTCCTGCACGACCTCCTCGGCGAGCACCCGGTAGCCGGCGCGCCGCAGGCGCTTGAGCGCCCGCGCCACGCCGCGGCGCCCGAGCCGGCGGTGGCCCGCCGTGCGGCGCTCGACGCGCACACGTGCTCCGCGCAGCCCGAGCCAGAGGCCGGTCACGAGGAACAGCGCAAGGCACAGCACCGTCACCCACGGCGACGTGCGCGTCAGCAGCTCGGTGATCCAGCCCACAACCCCTTCGGTCGGTTGTGCGATGCGGCGCCCGCAGCGCCGGGCCGGCTACGTCGCGAGGCGCGTGGGCTCCTTGCGCACGAAGAAGTGCCAGAAGAAGCCCGTCACGAGCACCGCGCACTGGCTGAGGATGAACGTCATCAGGCCGGAGTAGACGCCCTGGGTGAAGCCGTAGCTGTGCAGCCCGACCCCGAGCAGGTTCACGCCCCACCAGGAGAACGACACGATGATGCCCAGCACGATGGAGGACATCGCCACGCCGAACGCCTTGAAGTAGCCGCCCAGCCGGCCGTGCACGATCACCAGGCTCCACAGGACGATCATCAGCGCCCCGTTCTCCTTCGGATCCCAGCCCCAGAACCGGCCCCAGGAGTCGTTTGCCCAGATGCCGCCGAGGATGGTGCCGACGAGGCTGAACAGGAGGCCGAAGGCCAACATGCCGTACGTCATGCGCGTGAGCGAGGTGTAGTAGCGCGTGTCCTTCGTCTTGAAGTCGAACGCGCGCGACAGCACGTACACGCAACCGAGCAGTCCGGCGAGCAGGCCCGCGCAGTAGCCGATCGAGATCGTGAGCACGTGCGTCGTCAGCCAGAAGTTGCTGCGCAGCACCGCCACGAGCGGCGTCATCGTGTCCTTCGCGTCGAGCGTCTCGTACTGCCCGGCAATGAACAGGCCGAGCGCGCCGACCACGGGGGCCAGCGCGAGCGCGATGCGCTGCTTGTTGATCCACTCGGTGATCACGCTCGAGAGCACGGCCACCGCCGTGATGAACACAACGGTCTCGTAGAGGTTGCTGACCGGCGGCTTCTCGCGAATCAGGCAGCGCAGCGTGATGCCGTAGGTCGCGAACGCCAGGCCCACGACGAGCAGGCCCATCGCACCCCACGCGAGCCAGCGCGCCCCGGGCCACATCCAGCTCAGGGCGACCACGATGAAGGCGCCGACCCAGATCCACAGAGCCCAGCTGAAGGGGCTGAGGTCGAAGAGCGTCACCTCGAGCGGGATCTTGTCGTACTCGTCCCGCGCCTCGGCCAGCTTCTTGGACTGCGCCTGGAAGTCCTGGATCGCGGTCTGGAACGCCGCGCCGTCGAGGCGCGCGTCGAACGCGCGCTCGAGGGGCACGAGCAGGTTCGCCATCTCGGGCGGCGTCGGCGCGAGACTCGACATGGAGGCCGGCGAGTACCAGCCCTCGTCCTTGGCGTGCGCGCCCGCGGGCGGGATGATCCGCAGGGCCGAGGCGCGGCTGACGGGGCCCTCCGCCTCGCCGAGCAGGTCGCGGATGGCCTTGGCTTCGCCCGTCAGCTCGCCGGAACCGCTCGAGCCCGCGGTGAGCTTCTGGAAGCGCCCGAGCAGCGCCTCGGAGCCGAGCAGGAGATCGCTGGCGCGGAGCTCCGCCTTGCCGTCGAAGATCCGCTGGAGCTCCGGGGAGGAGCTCAGGTCCAGCTTCATGCGGGCAAAGTCCATGAACCGCATGAGGCGGTAGAACTCGTCCACGTTGCGGGCCATCAGCAGCACCTGTCGCTGCACGCCGGTCTGGTGACGCGGCTCGACCTTCTCGTACTCGCGCGCCTTGTTGACGATCGTCTGGGCCGCGGGGAAGAGCTGGGCGAACGTGTAGCGGTCGCTCTTCTTCTTCCCCTTCGTGAGCTTCTCGAGCCCCACGTCGATCAGCGCACCGGCGTCCTGGACGCGGAAGCACTCGTAGTGCATCGCGACCTCGGGGACGAAGAGCACGTCCAGCAGCCACTCCATCGGGCCGATCAGGCGCTCGTCGTCCGTGCCCTTGTCCTTGCGGTACACGCCGTACCCGTGCATGCGCAAGAGCGTGAACCGGGCGTAGGTCAGCAAGGGCTTGAGCCGCCCGCCCTGCTGGACGGGGATGCGCGCAGCGGTGTCGAGGACCTCTTCCGACCAGCCGTCGTGCTGGATCGTGGTCTCCTTGCGCTCGTTCCCGTAGCCCTCATCGCCCTCGCCGGCGAACGCCGACTGGAGATAGGGGCCGAGAGCGAACGCGAGCAGGACGATGAACACCACCCGCGGGGAACGGCGCCGATCAAGCAGCTGCGGCATGTCTCTGCCTCCGGTTCTCGGACTTGATGTAGCGGAAGAGCTTCATCAGGAAGTGGATCAGCAGCCCGAGGGCGATCACGTAGCAGCTGATCTCCGGGATCTTGTCGGCCGGGTTCACCGAAACGGCGAGCACGGTGCGGTAGATGATCTCGCCGTTGCGGTCACGCCCGATGTCGTCGTAACCGCTCTGGTAGAAGATGTGGCCGCGGTGGCGCAGCGGCTCGTTCATCGTGATGTGGATGCTCTGCGCCGTGCCGTCCTCGATCTTCTGGACGTAGCTCGAGTACTCGCGCGCCATGGCGAGGCCCGGGTGGTCGTCCTTGACGAAGCGGTCGAGCTTGAGGGTGAAGGGGATCACCCACTCCTTGCGCACCATGTCGATGCCGAACTGGCGCCCCTCCCGCTCGAAGAGGTGCGGGCCGGTCTGCATGCCCCACAGGAGGATCTGCTCGTCGCGCTGGCCGTCGGCCACGAGCGTGGCGAGCACGCCGGGTCGGTTGTATTCCGCCTTCTCCTCGGGCTCGAGCTCCTGGAGCAGGTAGCCGTCGATCCCGCCCGCGCCGGGGGCGCGCCGCGGAACGCTGTTGCGCTGATACCCGGAGAGCACCAGGTCGAACGGCAGACGCTCGGACTGGAACGTCACGCGCTCCCCGTCGCTCATGTCCGCATACCGCTCGTGCGGCATTACGTACCGCTCGCCCGATCCGTCCTTCGCGAACTCGGTGACCACCACGTCCCAGTCGTAGTAGCTGCGGAAGGTGTTGCTCGTCTCGCCGGGCCGGAGGCTCATGTTGCCGTTGGTCGACAGCGAGTGCTCCACCAGGCTGCCGATCAGCAGCAAGGCGATGCCGAGGTGGGCGACGAGGATGCCGATCGTGCCGCGGCCCTTACGCAGGCGGATCATCCCGCCGACGGTGAGGTTGACGAACAAGAGCGCCAGCAGCGGCACGGCCCCGATCAGGGGGATCGGGAAGCCCAGCGTGTCGCACACGTGGAAGAACGACTCGAAGTAGTCCTTCTGGACGTCGAAGATGCCGCGGTGGCGCTGCTCAAGCGTGCCGAGGAAGGTCAGCACCAGGAGCATCGTCAGGATGACCATCGCCAGGGCGTACGACCCCAGGAAGTCGAGGATGCGGGTCCCCACGCTCTTCGGCGCCTTGGTGGGACGCGGGGGCAGCGTCCGGGGCTTGGCCGATGTCTCGGTCTGGCTCACGGGCTACTCCTTCATCCGAAGCGACTTGCAGAGGGAAAGGAAGGCGGCCTTCTGCGGCGCGACGGCGCTCGCCTCGCCGATGATGCGCACGAAGAGCGTCTCGCTGTCGAGCGTGCACATCAAGCCCAGCAGCAGGACGTCCACCGGCTCGCCGCCGCGTTCGACCGGCCGCTTGCCTGCGAACTCGAAGATCACGGCCTCGCGGCCGAGCACGGAGATCGTCTCGAGGGCGGCCAACTCCTCCTCCGTAGGCGGTGTCTGCCCCGCCATGTTGGCCCACATGCGCCCGATCATCTGTAGCCCGCCGCCGTCACCCTTGAGCGAGTTGATGCGGACCTCGATGTCCGGGGCACCGTCGATGCGGAAGGTCGCGATGCGCTGACCGCTGGCGCTCGCGATCGACGCCCAGCCGGCCGGCGTGTCCCAGGTCAGCCGCCCCTTCAAGCCACCCTCGTCGCCGACGGGCGGCGTGCCCGGCGCACCGCCGCCATGGGCCGACCCGCCATGCGGCGATCCGCCGTGGGGCGAGGCGCCGCCGCTCTGCGGCGCGAGCGACTTCAGGAACGCGTGGAACTTCTGCTCGTTCGCCGTGACCAGGTCCTCCGGACCGACGAACTTCACGGAGAGCAGCCGCCCGGCGTGCATCTTGAGCAGGCCGAGGAACCGGTCCTTGCGACCGCTGCCCTCGTAGGCGCCACGCAGGTCGACCAGGATCGCCTTCTCACCGCGGTGCTCGTAGGCCATCCCGGCCAGCGCGGCCTCGGCGACCTGGCCCAGTCCCATCTGGCGTCGCCAGCGGTTCACGTTGTCCAGCATGCCGCTGGGCGGCAGCACGAACACGGCGAGGTCGGCCGGAGGCTCGCCCGGCACCTCGATGCTCACCTCGCGCATGCCCGACTTGGGACGCGCCTTCCAGCCCTCGGGCGTGGTCCAGGTCCAGCCGGCGGGGGCCGGCTTCGGCGACCCCGACCCCATCCCCGGAGGCGGCGTGGTGCGCTGGCCGCCCGGGAAGGCGCGCGCGAAGCGCTCGTCGTGGCTGCGCTCGAGCAGCTCGCGGGGGTCGACCTTCGAGACCTTGCGCACGTCGTCGATCGGGTGCGGGCCGTCGTCGCCGCACCCGGCCAAGGGCAGGGCGGCGCCGACGAGCAGCAGCGCGCCCCCGGCAGCGAGAAGCGTGGAGGGGGCACGGAAGAGAGCCGGCATGGGCCACCTGCGGGGGGGAGACGGGGGGACTGGGGAACCGTACGCGGGGCCCCCGATTCTAATCCCGCGAATTGGGACGCGAACTTGTCCCCAGGGAGGCCCCCCACCCTCTTTCGGCCCGTCCAGGCCTGATCCGGTGTGCACGGGGGACGCCGCGTCACCGCCGGCCCGCGATTCGGCCCCTCGCGCCTGCCGGTCTTGGTCCTCCAGGGGGCCGTCTGTACGCTCACGCGCACACCAGGATGCGGTGCGAGGAGAACCCGTGAAGCACAAGGCGAGTGCGACCGTCGAACGATTCATGGAGGGCCTCCGGGCCCGCAACCCCGGGCAGCCGACCTTTCTGCAGGCGGTCCAGGAGGTGGCGGAGTCGGTGATCCCGTTCCTCGAGGCGGAGCCGCGCTACAAGGACGCGGCCCTGCTCGAGCGCATCACCGAGCCCGATCGCTGCATCCTCTTCCGCATCACCTGGGAGGATGACGCGGGCAAGGTGCACACGAACCGCGGCTACCGGGTCCAGTTCAGCAACGCGCTCGGCCCCTACAAGGGCGGCCTGCGCTTCCATCCGTCCGTCGACCTCGGCGTGATCAAGTTCCTCGGCTTCGAGCAGATCCTCAAGAATGCGCTCACCACGCTGCCGCTCGGCGGCGGCAAGGGCGGCGCCGACTTCGATCCCAAGGGCAAGTCCGACCGCGAGGTCATGCGCTTCTCGCAGGCGTTCATGACCGAGCTCGAGCGCTACATCGGCGAGGACACGGACGTGCCGGCCGGCGACATCGGCGTCGGGGCGCGCGAGATCGGATACCTCTTCGGCCAGTACAAGCGCCTCGAAGGCCGGTACGTCGGCGCGATCACGGGCAAGGGCGCCGGCTGGGGCGGCAGCCTCATCCGCCCCGAGGCCACGGGCTACGGGTGCGTCTACTTCGTCAACGAGATGCTGCGCCGCAACGGCGAGGGTCTCGAAGGCAAGACGTGCAGCGTGTCGGGCTCGGGCAACGTGGCGCTCTACACCGCCGAGAAGCTCCGGCACATGGGCGCCAAGGTCGTGACCCTCTCGGACTCGAGCGGCTTCGTCTACGACCCCAACGGGGTCGACGCGCACAAGCTCGCCTGGGCGAAGGACCTGAAGTTCAACCGCCGCGGCCGCATCAAGGAGTACGCCGACGAGTTCGGCGCCGAGTACCACGCGGGCGAGCGCCCGTGGAAGGTCCCGGTCGACGTCGCGTTCCCCTCGGCCACGCAGAACGAGGTGAGCGGCGAGGACGCCGCGGCGCTCGTCAAGAACGGCGTGATCGCGGTCGGCGAGGGCGCGAACATGCCCACCACGCTCGACGGCATCGACGTGTTCCAGCGGGCCCAGATCCTCTACGCACCCGGCAAGGCCTCGAACGCCGGCGGCGTCGCGGTCTCCGGCCTGGAGCAGACCCAGAACTCGATGCGCATCACCTGGTCGGCCGAGGAGGTCGACCGGCGCCTGTCGGACATCATGGTGCGCGTCCACGAGCAGTGCGTGCAGTTCGGCGTCGAGGGCGAGCACGTGGACTACGTCAAGGGCGCCAACATCGCCGGCTTCGTGCGCGTGGCCGACGCCATGCTCGCCTACGGCGTCATGTAGGGAGGCCGGCCCCGCCCGGCCCTGGATCTGCGGCCGCCTGAACGCCCGGCGATGTCCCGGGCGCGCCGCGACATGTGTTCGCGCCCCGATGGGCTCCGGTTCCAATATGGGCCGAACTGTCGGAGCCACCCATGGACACGACCCAGGTCACCCCCACGCAGCACCTCCCCTACACCGACGACTTCGTCCGGCGCCACATCGGCCCCTCGGGCGACGAGGTCGACGCCATGCTCCAAGCGATCGGCGTCGAGTCGCTCGAGACGCTGATGGACAACGCGCTGCCGCTCTCCATCCGCATGAAGGGCGACCTGGCGATGGCGGAAGGCATGAGCGAGTACGACATGCTCGCCAAGCTGCGCACGATGGCCGACAAGAACCAGGTCTGGCGCTCCTACATCGGCATGGGCTACCACGGGACGATCGTTCCGCCCGTGATCCAGCGCAACATCCTCGAGAACCCGGGCTGGTACACGCAGTACACCCCCTACCAGGCCGAGATCGCCCAGGGGCGCCTCGAGGCGCTGCTGAACTACCAGACGCTCATCAGCGACCTCACCGCGCTGCCCTGCGCGAACGCCTCGCTCCTGGACGAAGGCACGGCCGTCGCCGAGGCGATGTCGCTCTGCTTCAACGTCAACCGGAAGTCGAAGTCCAACCGCTTCTTCATCTCGGAGCGTTGCCACCCCCAGACGATCGAGGTCGCGCGCACGCGGGCGGATGCGCTCGACATCGAGATCGTGGTCGGCGATCACCGCACGGTCGACCTCGCCGAGGGCGAGGGCTTCCGCGGCGCCGTCGTCCAGTACCCGGACACCTACGGCGCCGTCGAGAACTACAGCGACTGGATCGAGACGGCCCACGGGGCGAACACGCTCGTCATCGTCGCGGCCGACCTCATGTCGCTCCTGCTGCTCGAGGCACCCGGCGTCATGGGTGCCGACGTGGCCGTGGGCAGCGCCCAGCGCTTCGGCGTGCCCATGGGGTACGGCGGCCCGCACGCCGCGTACATGGCCACGCGCGACGAGTACAAGCGCCAGATTCCCGGCCGCATCGTCGGCGTCACGAAGGACCGCAACGGCAACAACGCGCTGCGCCTCGCGCTGCAGACGCGCGAGCAGCACATCCGCCGTGAGAAGGCCACCAGCAACATCTGCACGGCCCAGGTGCTCCTCGCGATCATGAGCGCGATGTACGCCGTCTACCACGGCCCCGACGGGCTGCGGAACATCGCGACGCGCGTGCACAAGCTCACGACGCTGCTCGCGCTCGGCCTCGAGCGGCTCGGGGCGACGCAGGTCAACGAGATCTTCTTCGACACGCTCTGCGTCGAGGTCGGCGCCGCCCGTCAGCCCGTGATCCTGAGCGCCGCCGCCGAGAAGCAGATCAACCTGCGCGCCGTCGACGACACCCACGTGGGCATCAGCCTCGACGAGACGGTCGACCTGCAGGACATCGACGACATCCTGTCGGTCTTCTCCGAGGGCATGTACGTCGACTTCAGCGCCGGCGACCTGCTGAGCGACGTGGCCGTCGGCTACGCACCGGAGCTGGCGCGCAAGGGCACCTACCTCGAGCACCCCGTCTTCAACAGCTACCACTCCGAGACCGAGTTCCTGCGCTACGTGACCCGGCTGCAGTCGCGCGACCTGAGCCTCAACACGTCGATGATCTCCCTCGGCTCGTGCACCATGAAGCTGAACGCCACGGCGGAGATGATGCCGGTCACCTGGCCCGAGTGGGGTGGGCTGCACCCCTTCGCCCCGCGCGAGCAGGCCGAGGGCTACACCGAGCTCTTCGAAGACCTGAAGCAGATGCTGTGCGAGATCACCGGCTTCGACGCCGTGTCGCTACAGCCGAACGCGGGCTCCCAGGGCGAGTACTCCGGCATGCTCGTGATCCGGGCGTACCACGAGGCCAACGGCGAGAGCCATCGCAACATCTGCCTCATCCCGAGCTCGGCCCACGGCACGAACCCGGCCAGCGCGGTCATGGCCGGCATGAAGGTCGTGGTCGTGAAGTGCGACAACGACGGCAACATCGACCTCGAGGACCTGAAGGCCAAGTGCGAGAAGCACAAGGAGCACTTGGCGGCCATCATGGTCACCTACCCGTCGACGCACGGTGTCTTCGAGGAGGCGATCCAGGAGGTCTGCGACGTCGTGCACGAGCACGGCGGCCAGGTCTATCTCGACGGAGCGAACCTCAACGCGCAGGTGGGCTACTGCCGGCCCGGCGACTACGGCGCCGACGTCTGCCACATGAACCTGCACAAGACGTTCTGCATCCCGCACGGCGGCGGCGGTCCCGGCATGGGGCCCATCGGCGTCGTGAAGCACCTGGCGCCCTTCCTGCCCGGGCACCCGATCGTGCCGACGGGCGGCGAGCAGGCCATCGGGCCGATCGCGGCGGCGCCCTGGGGCAGCCCGAGCATCCTGCTCATCTCCTACGCCTACATCCTCATGATGGGCGGTGAAGGCCTCAAGCGGGCGAGCGCCGTCGCGGTGCTCAACGCCAACTACATGGCCCACCGCCTCGCGCCGTACTACCCGATCGTGTACCGGGGCCTGCACGGGCTCGCGGCCCACGAGTTCATCCTGGACATGCGCGGCTTCAAGCAGGAGAGCGGCGTCGAGGTCGAGGACATCGCCAAGCGCCTCATGGACTACGGCTACCACGCGCCGACGATCTCGTGGCCCGTCATCGGCACGATGATGATCGAGCCCACGGAGAGCGAGTCGCAGGCGGAGCTCGACCGGTTCTGCGACGCGATGATCGCCATCCACGGTGAGATCAAGCAGATCGCCGACGGCACGTACCCGAAGGACGACAACCCGCTCGTCAACGCGCCGCACACCGGCGCGGAGGCCACCGCGGACGAGTGGACGCACCCCTACTCCCGCACGACGGCCGTGTACCCCGCGTCCTGGCTCTACGAGCACAAGTTCTGGCCGGCCGTCAGCCGCGCGGACAACGTCTACGGCGACCGCCACCTCATGTGCACCTGCCCCCCCCTCGACACCTACGCCTAACTCGCCGCGCTGGTACCGGGGAAAACTGCTGCAAGTTGTGACAGGCGGGCCGAATGGCGCGCCTGTCACAACTTGCAGCAGTTTTCCCCGGTACCAATCGAGCGCGTTCGCGGCGCCCTGGGGATTTTCGCCTTGGGTGCCTCGTCCCCCGCTGCCGACAGGGACGACGTACCCGTATGCGACGCGTGTTCGGCCATTGTCTGTTCGCTGTCTTGATCGCGCTGGGAGCCCTCGCGTGGAGCGCCCCCGATGCGTCTGCGGACGAGATCTTCGAGCTCGAGAACGGCGTCATCCTCAAGGGCTACGTGATGCGCGAGGAGGGTGACGAGATCACCATCCGGCTCACGGGCTTCGCGAAGCCGAGCACGGTTACGGTCACGAAGAACCGCGTGCGCAAGCGCTATGCGGCCGATCTGCCGACCACCTCGAGCTCGAAGCTCGCCCCGCCCGTCTATCCGACGAAGACCCCGGGCAGCGGCGGCATCCAGGCGTCGGTGCGCCCGCCCGATCTCGACGAGGATCCGCTCAGCGAGCTCCCCGCGGACGAGCCCGACATCGAGGACGAGACCTTCGTCGGCCGCTTCCTGCGCCTCGCCGAGGTCGGCCTGCCCGAGACGCCGCACGGCAAGGCCACGATCGCGCTCCTGCTCCTGGTCGTGCTGATGGTGCTGATCAACGGCGGTGCGCGTCTCGCCGATGTCGACGACCTCTCCTTCCTCAGCACGCTGCTCCTGGCGGGGCTGCTCGGCGGGTTCCTCATCGCGGACCTGCTGCAGTACGAGACCCTGCTGCGCGCGGACCGCGCGATCTGGGTGCTGCCGGTGCAGGCGGTGACGTGGACCGTCGCCGCGCGCCTCCTGCTGGGCGGCAGCATCGGCCGGAGCATGCTGGTCTTCGCCTTCACGATCGTCAGCCTGCTGACCGTCGTCTTCGCGACCGGCGCCGTCTTCGTCGCCGTCTAGACCCGGGGCGCCTTCCGCGCTCCGACCTCCGTTCCGGTGGCGGTACCATCTGCGCATGGAGATGGGTGTCGCCATCCTCGCTTTGAGCTTCGGCATCGCGGCCGTCGTCGTCGCGATCGCCGCGGATGTGCGTACGCGTCGCGCGACGCGCGAGCTCGCACGCGAGCTGGTGCAGCTGCGTGAGCGCCTGCTGCGCGCCGAACGCCAGGGTGGGCTCGGTGACGTGCCGCATGCCGGTGACGCCGAAGGCTCGCGCCGCGTGGAGGCGCTCGCCACCCGCATCGACGAGCTCGAGGAACGCCTGCGCCGCACGGTGGACCGCCGTGGGGCGCCCGGCGGCCCGCGCGATGACGGCACGCCGCGTGAGGTCAGCGCGCAGGTCGTCGACGCCTTGCGCGGCCGCGGCTACCACCAGGTCACGGTGGTCGACACACGCGCCGACGGCAGCGTGCTCGTCGAGGCCGAGCGGGACGGCGTGTTCGCCAAGGGCGTCGCCCGGGTCACGGCGGACGGCGGCGTCGAGCTCGAGAGCGTGTCGTCCGTGCGGGCCTTTCCGTGAGCGCAGCCGACGGGGTCGCGCTTGCCGTTCTGCTCGCCTTCGCCCTCTGGGGCGCGGTGCGCGGCCCGCTGCGCCAGCTCCTCTCCCTGTCGCTCATCGCGCTGGCCTTCCTCGTCGCGCCGCGGCTGCTGCCCCACGCCGAACCGCTCGTGGCGAAGGTCGGTGGCCTGGGCCCGGAGGAGAACGCCGCGTTGGCCTGGGGCCTCTGTGTCTTTCTCGTGCTCGTCGCCGGCGGTCTCCTCCTGGCTGCGCTCAGCCGACTCACCGGCAAGGTGGGGGCGGGCGGTCCGGGGGGGCGTGCGCTCGGGGCCGCGCTCGGTGCGGTGAAGGGTGCGGCGCTGCTGCTCCTCGTCGGGTACGCCCTGCTCGCGTGGCCCGCCTCCGAGGGCGCCGCGACGATCTCGCTCCGACGCGATGCCGGCACGGCGGAGGCCACCGGCAGCTGGCGCGACACCGCGCGACGCTCCCACGCCGCCAATTGGCTGGTGCGTGGCGGCGGCGCCGTGCGGGAGGGCCTGATCCTGCCCGCGTGGATCGACCGCCTCATGCGCGACGTGGATGCCGAGGTCCGCGAAAGCCGCTGACCCGGTTCGCGCGCGTGGGTCGTCCAAGGCCCGCCCCCCGACGTAGGATCCCTCCTCGATGCGCGAGACGCTGATCTACGGCCTGGCCTTCCTGCTCATCCTCGGCGCCGGGGTCTTCCTGATCCTGCCGCGCCTGCAGCAGGGCCGGGAGGTCGATGCGCCGCGCGTCGATCAGCCGGACGAGCCGGCGCCCACGGACGCGCCCCCGACCGAGCCGGACGGATCGGATGAGCGCGAAGTGCCCGGGGCGGTGCCGACCGTCGACCCCGGCTCGCTGCCCGAGCCCGCGACGTCGATGCTGCCGCCGGCGGCGACCGCCTTGCCGGGCGTGCTGCGCGTGCAGGTGACCGGCGAGGACGGCGCGCTGCGCGGGCCGCTCAAGCCCCTGATGAACGTCGTCATGGAGGAACGCGACGTCGGCGACACCCCGGGACATCTACGCATCCGGCCGATCGGGGCCTTCGTGTCGTTCGGCGCGTTGGGGCACCAGTGGGTGCGGGTGGCCGCGGCCGATCTCGTCGACGGAGCAACGATCAAGCTGCCGACCGCCGCGCCGGCGATCGTCGTGCGCGTGCTCGAGGCCGACGGCACGCCTGCGGTCGACATCCCGGTTCGCGTCCGGCCCTCCGCCGAGGGTGTCGAGTGGCGCACCGACGCGGGCGGCGCCCTCGTGCTCGACGACCTGCCGCCGGGGAACGTGCTGGTCGATCCGACGACCCGCGAGCGGAGTGGTCCGCTCGTTCGCCTGCGCGCGGGCGTCGATCGCGAGGTCGAGCTCGTGCTCGACCCGGTCTGGACCGTGACGGGCGTCGTCAAGGCGCCCGGGGGCCGGCCCGTCGCCGACGCGCGTGTCGAAGCGTTCGGCGGCGCCGGGCGGCTCGGGCGCCCGACCGTGACCGACGCCGCCGGTCGCTTCCGGTGGCGCGGTCCGGTCGCCGGCGCGGCGGCCTTCCGCGTGCGGCATCCGGACTTCGCCGAGCTCGCGGTCGAGACCACGCCGCCCGCGGTGGGGGCGCTGTCCACGGACCTCGGTCCGCTCGCCTTCGAGGGCCCGGGCGCTGCGGTGGACGTGACCGCGCGACGCTCGATTCCGGGGACGCACGCCGAGGTGCGCGTCGAGCCGGCCGTGGCGGCCGTCACGCGCGAGCTGTTCGGCGGCGCCCAGGCGCTCGACCGACCGCGATCGCGACACATTGGCGATGGTGAGACGATCCGCTTCGAGGGCTTGCCCGTCGGTATTCCCCTGCGCGTCTCGCTACGCGACGCGGGCGTGCCCGTCGACGCCGTGGTGACGCTGGAGGCGGGCGAGACACGCGCCATCACCCTGGCGCCGTTGGCGGGCCACACCGTCGCGGCCCTCGTTCGCGATCCCGCCGGCGCGCCGATCGCCGGTGCGCGCGTGCTCGTGAGTGGGCTCGCGCGCGAGGGCGACCTGCGCCTACCCGATGACCACGAGGCCTACACGGGTCTCGGCGGTGGGGTCGAGGTGTTCGGCGTCGCTGGCTCGACCGCATTCCTGCGCGCCTACGTCGACGGCTACCGCCCGGTGCTGCGGCGCGTCGCGCTTCCGCTCGAGGCGCCGCTCGAGATCGCGCTCGAGCCTGCCGGCACCGACGAGGGCGAACGCATTCAAGGCCGCGTGCGCGACGACCAGGGCGAGCCCTTGGCCGGCGTCACCGTGCAGGCCGCGGGCGTGCGCACGCAGACGGACGCGGAGGGGCGCTTTCGCCTGGACGGCGTCGTTACACGGCAGCCCGTCGTGCGCGTTGCCTACGGGTTCGAGCCCGGTCCCGTGCCCGACGGAGCGCCGCATCCGAAGGGCTATGCGGGCCGTGCGTTCGCCGATGTCGTGCCCGGCTCCGACAAGGAGCTCGACCTGGTCCTCGCGCGGGCCGTCCCGCTGACGCTCACGCTTGCCGATGCGATCGACGACGCGCCGATCACGTTCGCGCACGTCCTCGTCCGCGGCTCCCGCGGGGACGTGCTGATCGATCGGGTGATGGCGACGCGCGACGGGCGGCTCGAGCTGCCCGCGGTGTCGCCGTTCAACCACGCGCGCACGCACGCGCCCGGTGCGACGCCGCGCCGACCCGTGCGCAAGGGGGGTCTCAGCGTCTTCGCCTGCACCCACGCGCGGCGCCTCACGGCCGAGGTGCTCGCCGAGGCGGGTCGCGGGGTCGACGCCGGCCGCGTTCTGATGAAGCGCGGCATGCGCATCCGCGGCGTCGTGCGCACGGCGGGCGGAAGACCGCTCGCGAACGCGCGCGTCGCGGGGATGGACGCCGGCTGGCAGAGCCGCGGCACGGATCCGGAGCGCGAGCGCGAAGTGCTCTACCGCACCGCGCGCACCGACGCCGAGGGCCGCTTCGAGCTCGTCGGGTTCAATCCGCGCCGGGGCGCGAACATCGTGGCCTGGTTCGAGGATCACGCACCCGTGGCGGCGAACGTGCTGCTGCCGCCCTTCAGCGACGACGTCGACGCCGAGATCGAGATTCGCCTCGCCGTGGGCTCATACCTGCTGCTGATCCTCGAGGACGCCGGCACGAAGCGCGCCATCGAGGGCGCGATGATGGACATCGAGTACGCCGTCGACGGCGAGGACTACCTGGACCTGATCCACTTCGGTGCGTTCGCCGGCCCGATCGGCAGCACGCGTGAGTGGCGTGCGGCCTCGGAGCTCCTGCTCTTCGGTACCCAGCAGCGCGGCAGCTATCGGCTGGGCCCGCTCCGTCCGGGCCCGTACGAGCTGTGGCTCGAGCATCCCGGCTACGAGTCCCAGCGCACGCGCCTGACGCTTCCGGCGCGCGGCGAGACCTTCTACGACGCGGTCACGTACCGGCACAACCGGCCGGAGCGCAAGTTCGACCGCGGCACGATCAGCTTCAAGGGCAACACCCTCCGCCTCATCATCCCCCTGGAAGGCCGCTAACCAACACGCAGCGTTGGTACCGGGGAAAACTGCTGCAAGTTGTG
>JASJAY010000014.1 GCA_030066775.1 Planctomycetota bacterium | reverse complement strand
GCGGCTGCCCGCCCAGGCGTTGCTCGGCCTCGCCATCGGGCTCGGGCTGATCACGAAGGGGCCGCTCGTCGTCGCCGTGCCGTTGCTCGTGGCCGTTGCCTGGTCGTTCGCCGGCGTGCCGTGGCGCGCGACCTTGGCCGTGGCGTTCGCGCCGGCCGCCTGGCTCGTCGCGCTCGCCGTCGCGGCGCCCTGGTACGTGCTGGTGGAACAAGCGATGCCCGGCTGGATCCAGCACTTCATCGCGTACGAGCACTTCGGCCGCTTCGGGCAGGGCGACCACCGCGACTTCCACCCGTTCTGGTTCTACGTCCCGATCGTGATCGTGTACCTCACGCCGTGGACCCCACTTGCCTGGGGTGACGCGCGCCCGGGCGACCGCGGATGGCGCCGCGCCCTGCTGCCCTTCACCACCAGCCCCTGGTCCCCGCGCCCGTGGGACGCGGCGCTCACCCGCCCCGGCGTGTTCGGCGTCCGCGCCGGCCGCCTGCTCTACCTCTGGTTCCTCGTTGGGTTCCTGCTCTACAGCGCGAGCACGCGCAAGCTGCTGAACTACCTCTTGCCCGCCGCCGGACCGCTCTTCGTGCTGGCCGGCGCACGCCTGCACGCCCTGGTCGCGACCCCCGCGCGCCGTCCGTGGGTCTTCCCCACCGCGCTCGGCCTCGGCGCGCTCGTCGTCGGGCTGCTCGTGCACCTGCGGCTCCTGCTCCCGCTCTCGACCGGGCGCCTGCCCATGCAGGTCGAGAGCCCGCGCTGGGCCGGCATGGGCGCGCTCATCGCGCTGGCCGGCGTGCTGCTGCTCGCCCTCGCCTGGCTCGCGCGCCGACGCCGCGACGAAGGACGCCTCGCCTGCCTCTCGCTCCTCTTGGGCGGCGCGGGGCTGTTCTGGATCGCCGTCGACGCGGCGATGGCCCACGTCGACCACCTCGGTTCGGCGCGGGACGTGGCGCTTGCGATTCAGGAGGCCACGGACGACGACACGCGCGTGCTGGCCTACAAGCGCTACCCCCAGGGCCTCGGCTGGTACACGGAGCGACGCGTCTGGATCGGCGGCGACCGCGAGGGGGACTTCCTCCAGCGCGAGATCGTGCAGCGCTACGCCGAAGCGGCCCACGCCGCGCTTCCGCGCGACGCGAACGGCGCCCCGCGGTGGACCGGCCGCGGCAACGTGCTCACGACGGACGAGCTGATGCAGGTCTGGCGCGGTCCCGACCGCGCCGTCCTCATCTGCCGCTGGGCGGAGGTCGCGTACTTCGGCGGACGCATCGTGGGCGGACCGTTCGCCGGGGCCGGGCGCACGGACCTGTACCTGCTCGAGAACCGTCCGCGCTAGCGAACGGCACGCGCGGTCACTTGCCGCCCGCGTCCTCCGGCGGCTCCTCGCCGCCGCCCGAGTCCTCCATCTCGGAGTTGCCCGCCTCGGTCTCGTCCGGGCTGAGCGCGACCGAGAACACCGCGCCGGCGTGGGCGCCCGGGTTGTTCCAGACCGACTCGTCGATGTTGTGCTGCCAGAGCCAGAGGCCGTTGTCCTCGTCACCGCCGAAGACCCAGATGCCGTCGGCACTCACGTCGAGGCACAGGATCGCCTTCTCGGGACCGGTGTGCTTGCGCACGTCGGAGAGGTCCTCGGCCTTGAGCACGATGACGCCCCCCTCGCCGCCCACGAAGAGGTGCTTCCCCTCGGGCCCGAGTCGCATCGTCATGACCACGGTCTGCGGCAGCTCGCGCTTCGCCACCTCGGCCCCGAGCGCGTCGAACACGCGGACCGTGTTGCCCTGTCCGCCGGCGTAGATGCGACCGCCGTCCGGACTGACCGCGAGAGCGTAGACCTCGGCACCGAAGTCGATGGCCTGCAGCTCCTCACGCTTCTGCGTGTCCCAGATGCGGATCTTGCCGTCCTTGCCGCCGGAGTAGAGCTTGCTGGTCTCTTCGCTCACGGCGAGGCACAGCACGGCCCCCGCGCTGCCCTCCAGCAGGCCGAGCGACTTCTTCGAGGCCACCTGGACCGCGACGATCTGCCAGGAGTCGCAGCCCGCGTAGAGGATCTCGCTGTCGTCGTCGAACACGAGCGATGTGACGGCCCCCGGCGCCTCGACCTGGCCGAGCGCCGTCAGCTGGCTGCCGTCCCAGAAGTGCACCTTGCGATCGGCACCTCCGGAGGCCACCACGGTCTCGTCCTGCGACATGCGCACGGCATAGACCTCGGCGTTGTGCCCGCGCAGCGGCACCGAGCGCTTCTTGCTGCGCAGCTCCCAGACGTTGATGTCCTGGTCCGCGCTGGCCGAGAAGCCCCACATGCCTTCGGGCGGATCCAGCTTCGCGGGACCGGCCGGCTTCTCCGGCGCGTCCCCCGCCTCCCGCGGCGCCTCCTGCTTGACCGACGCGCCGAAGAAGAGCACACCCTTGCCGTGCTCCAGATCGGTGCCGATCAGGCCCTGCACCGTGCCGGGAATCGAGTCGAGCGACGCGATCGGGTAGCCCGGCGACTTGATCTCCTGCCAGCCACCCGGCTCGGCGAGCGTCTCGCCCGTCTCTTCCTCGATCTTCTTCTTCCGCGCCGGGCAGGCGAAGTCGTACATCGCCTGGAGGCCCGCGCCGTCGATCGTGACCATGCCGCTCGTCTCGGCGCCCGGCGTGAAGAGCTGCAGCGTCATGCGACTCGTCGCCTCGGCGCCGTCCGCGCCCGGGCTCATCGCGTAGGCGAACACGCCGTACGTGGTCTTGGGCATCTGCTTCGGCGTGACGGCGAACCAGTCGTGGTTCTCGATCTTGCCGTCCGCGCCGGGCATCGTGCGCGCCCACAGGCCGCCGCCGTCGGCGCCGTAGAGCATGAGGCCCGAGACCGGGTCCATCACGATCCGACGACCGAAGTTCCAGCCGCTCTTCTTGCGGCGGGCGTCGGCGCTCTCCTTGCGCGTCGGCTTCAGGTTGCGGGAGACGTTCGCCCACTTCTTGCCGCCGTCCATCGTCTCGAAGACGCCGCCGTCGGTGTCCTGGTCCGACCAGACGAGCCGGAGCGAGCGCGTCGCCATCACCATGTGGGCCGGGTTCGCCGGGTTGACGGCGAAGTCGCTGGCCCACGTGCCCTTCGAGAAGGGCGGCGCGTCGGTCTTCGTCCAGGACTTGCCGTCGTCGCTCGTCTTGACGACCTCGCCACTGCGCTCCAGCAGGGCCATGACGGTGGCCTTGCCGTCGACCTCGGCGAACGCGACGTCGAGCACGCGGTTCTCGGGCTGCTCGGGCGAGAAGAACGGGAGCCAGGTCTTGCCGTTGTCCTTCGAGCGGAGCAGGCGCCGACCGGTGGCGTACCAGGTGTCCTCCGCGGGGCAGGCGATGATCCGATGCGGGGTCTGCCCGATGCGTCCGACGCGGCTCCAGGTCTGGCCGCCGTCGGTCGAGCCGAACACGACGCCGTGCTCGGTCAGCGCGAGCGACGTCCGGCTGCCGGCGGGATGCACGCCTGCGTGCACCATGCCGGGCACGATCGTCGGCACGTTGGTGCCCTCGATCGGCGCGATCGTCTTGCCGCTGTCCGTCGTCTTGTGGATGCCGGTCGCCTCGGACGTCACGAAGAAGGTCGTGCGGCGATCCCGCGGGTGGATGACGATGTCGTGCGGCTCCGCATTCGCGTAGCCGTCGGTCGCGGCCGGCGACCACTTCTTGTGGCGCGAGCCCTCCGAGAGCTTGATGCCCTCGTCGGCGAACACGGCGTACAGCTTCTTGTTGGCGCCGGTGAGGTGCAGCACGTCGCCCTCGACGATCGGCTTCTTGCCCCACTTCTTGGAGACGCCGCGCGCCTCCCAGATCCCGCGCGTGTCGCCCAGGTAGATGTTCTTCAGCGTGTGGGCATCCGTGACGGTGCGGATCTCGTGCCGGCCTTCGCCGCCGGGATCGTCCATCTCCCACGACTGCCCGCGATCCGTGCTGCGCCAGACGTGCCACCGGCCCGCGGCGAGGAGGTTCTTCTCGGTCTTCGGATCGAGCCGGACCATGAACGTGTCGTGGCCCTCGTCGCCCATGCCCGAGCGACCGAGGTTGCTGCCCGCGAGCTGCTCCCAGGTCTTGCCGCCGTCTCGCGACTCGAACACGCCGCCGTGGTGCAGCGACGTACCCCGCGTGCCCACGACCAGATGCACGCTCTTGCCCTGGTTCACGCGGACCTCGTAGGCCAGGTACGACGTGCTGCGCCGGTCGCGGCTGTACGAGGCCAGCGCGCCGGTGGTGATGTTCTGCCAGCTGTCGCCGGAGTTCGTCGACTTGTAGATCTGGCCCTCGGCGACCATGTAGAGCCAGCGCGGCTTGGTCGGATCGAGGGAGATGCGGATCGGGCTGCGCGGATCCGGCGTCGGCTTGACGCCCTCCATGATCCGCTCCCAGGTCTTGCCGCCGTCCTTGCTACGCGCCGCCCCCATGCCGTGCACGTGTGCGAAGTAGACGTCGGGCTCCTTGGGGTGGATGCACAGGCCGCTCACCCCCTGGGCGAACAGGCCGCTGGTGATGCTGACCCATTCGGGTTGGTCCTCCGCGTACGCGGGTCCCGCCGCCGTGCCGAGCAGGGGCGTGAGGAGGAGCGCGGCCGTGAGGACGCCCCTTCGAAGCCAAGTCGAAGCAGGCTGCCGGTTGGCGCGATGAGCGCGCCGAAGCGTGGCGAGCATGAAGCCTCCGCGTGGATGCAGGTCGGTTCGAGCCGGTCAGGATCCCGCGCGGCGGGGGGGCGCCCGCAGCACGAATTCCGCAATCTGGGCCCACGCAACGACGAAGCGTGTCCACGCGTTCCCAAAATGCCCGGAAGCCCAGTCTAGCAAGGTGGTAATGGCCGTACCACAGGCCGCGACATCGACTCTTGCGGGGCCGTCCGAGGGTCCCTAGGACGGCCGGCGGCGGGGCTTGCGCTTGGTGCGGCGCTTCTTGGGGCGGGCGACGGCGGCCGCGGCCCGGCGCCGCGGGGCGTTGGCCGCGCGCCGGGGGTCGCCCTCGATGGGCAGGGCGCCGCCGTAGCCGTCGAGGAGCTCGTCCAGGAAGGCGGCCATGCCCTTGCGGACCTCGCTCGGCGAGACGATCTCGGCGTCGCAGCCGTAGCGCGCGATGTGGGTGAAGAGCCAGCGCGGGCGATCGCGGCTGATGCGGAAGGTCTTCTGCACCCCCCCGTCGGGCAGCTCGCGCAGGGCGCGGCGATCCGTGTCCTCGCGGATCCGGCCGGCCACGCGGGCCGAGAAGCGGACCTTGACCTCGACGTCGCTGGGGGCGGCGGACCACATCTCGTCGCGCCGCCAGTCCTCGATCGTGAAGCCGTCGGGCACCTCGTACTCGTCGTCCTCGAGGATCGTGGCGGAGCGGATGCGGTCGACCCGGAACGGGACCTCGCGCTCCCGCAGGCGGTCGTGGGCCACGGCGTACCAGAAGCCCTTGTGATCGATCAGGCCGAACGGCTCGATGACGCGGGTGCTGACCTCGTCGCGGCTGGCCGTGTAGTACTCGATCTCGACGCCCAGGTTGCGCTGCATGGCCTCCTTGAGGAGCCGGATCGTCTCGGTCACGAGATCCGAGGGCTTGCGCCCCCCCACCGACGCGTCGAACGTCTCCAGCGCGCGCCGGTCGGGGCCGCTCAGGAGCTCGCCCAGCTTCTTGCGCAGGCGCGGGGCGGCGTCCCGGAATTGGGGCACGCGGCCGCCGCTGAGGCTGCGCAGGGCCAGATCGATGGCCAGCGCCTCCTGGAGCGTCAGGTGCACCGGGCGGCTCAGGTGCTCCGCGAAGCGGATCCAGACGCGATCGCCGCGAATCGAGAACACGAAGTAGTTGTGCGGCAGGTACGGCGGCACGCCGCACATCGTCAGCACCTCCGTGATGTCCTCCCAGATGTCGTCTTCGGGCACGCCGAAGATCGACGCCAGCTCCGGAATCCGGATGCCGGGACGCGCCCGGATGAGGGGAATCATGGCGAGACAACGCCGAATGCGGTCGCGGGCGACGGATGACATGGTCGGGGATTCTACGCGGTTGGCGTTTCGCCACAACCGCGCGCTTCGCTTGTCTTCACACGGACCGCGGTTCGACGATCGACACCGACCGCGGTGCGGAGAGCAACGCGCGCATGCGATGCGTCAACGCGCGCGGCGTGAGCCGCGCCAGCGCCTCGACGCCCGCTGCGATCGGATTGCCGTCGAGCGCGACGTCGAGCAACCAGTCCGCCGCCTGCACGGGGGCGTTGAAGCGTCGCAGATGGCGGCCGAGCAGCTTGCGCCGCGTGCGCTCGACCTCATCGGCGGTGAACGGCGTCGCGGCGGCGGCGGTGAGCGCCTGCGTGAGCCGGCGCACGAAGGGCTGTGCGCGGTCGACCTCGGCCGCGATCGTGGCGAAGGCGTAGTCCTGGTCGTCCTCGTAGGTCCCGTAGAACCCCGCGTCGATCACTCCTTCGTCGTAGAGCGCCCGCTGCACGCGGCCGCCGTCCCCGCAGAGCATCTCCAGGACCGCGACGGCGGCCACCTGGCGCTCGATCCGCCGCCGGCCGCCCCCCGGCGCGCGCTCCTTCAGACCGAGGTAGACCGAGGCGCGCTCCACCGGCAGCCGCACGCGCCGGCGCCCGCGGCACACCTCGGGCGGCTCCGAGGCCCGCCGACGCCGATTGCGGCGGCCGCGCCCCGGCCCCGTGAGGAGCTGATCGGCCCGATCCAGCACGAGATCGGGATCGACCGGGCCCGCAGCCACGAGCACGAGATTCCGTGGGTGGTAGTACGCAGCGTGGATCCGGCCCAGGAGGGCCGCGTCGATCCCGGCGATGGACCGCGCCGTGCCCGCGATGTCGCGCCGCACCGGATGCGACCGGTACAGGCCCTCGAGCAGGTTGAAGTACCCGCGCCACGACGCGTCGTCGGCGTACATGGCGATCTCCTGGGCGATGATCCCGCGTTCGCGCTCGATGCCCTCCGGGTCCGGCTCCAGCGCGTCGAGCGTGGTGAGGAGCGTGTCGAGGTTCGCCTCGAAGCGCGTCGTCGAGTGGAACAGGTAGCAGGTGTGGTCGAAGGTCGTGTACGCGTTGGCGGAGGCGCCGCGCGCCGCGTAGAGGTCGAACACGTCGCCCTCGGGCGTCTGGAACATCCGATGCTCGAGGAAGTGCGCCACGCCGTCGGGCAGCGGCGCGCCGTCGGGGAGCGTCACGTCGCGCGAGCCGTAGCGGGCGGTGAGCGAGGCATAGCTGCGCGCGAAGCCCGGCATGGGCAGCACCCAGACCTCCGTGCCCCCGCGCGCGGTGGCGCGGTGCACGGGCCGCCCGGTCAGGGGCTCCGGCTCGATCGTCCAGCGGGCGCGCGTCATCCGCTCGTTCCCGGCGGACGCAGGACCACGGTCGTGTCGAGGCCGAGGCGCCGCCCCACGCCACGCAGCGCGGCCGGCGTCACCCGGCGGAGCCGCTCGAAGCGCGCCTGCGGATCCGGGTCGAGCCCGAGCGCGTCGGCCTGCTGCAGCCAGCCGAGCCACGCCCCGCGCTGATCGCCGAGCGTGCGGATCCGATGCGCCTGCTCCTCGAGGAAGGCCGCATGGGCGTGCGCGTCGAGGTGACCGGACGCGACCTCGCGCCACAGCGCGCGCACGCCCTGCGCCGCGCGCCGCTCGTCCCCGGGATCCACGCCCAGCTCCACCACGACCAGTCCCTTGCTGCGGTCGTAGTACGCGGACGCGTCGTAGCAGAGGCCCTGCGCCTCGCGCAGCTCCTTGAAGAGCCGGCCGTACGCGCCGCCCCCGAGCACGCCGCCCAAGGCAAGCGCGGCCGCCGCGGCCGGTCCGCGATGCGGGACGATCCCGCGCCACGCGAACGCGAGCCGGGTCTGGGCGACGGCGTCCTCGAAGACGCGTCGCCGCGGCCGGGGACGTGCCGGGCGCATCGAGACCGCCTTGGGTGCGGTCATCGGACGCCGCACCCGCTCGGGCCAGGCCAGGTGGCGTGCGACCGCGCGCTCCGCGGCCGCCGGGGCCACGTCGCCGACGAACCAGATGTCGATCGGCGCCCGCCGGATCACCTCCGTGTGCAAGGCCGTGACCGCCTCGGCCGTCACCGCCCGCGCCTCGGCGGCGCGGCCGCGCGCATCCCGCGCAAACGGCTCGCCCCGGCACGTGGTGGCAATGAGCTGGCGCAGGGTCCAGGCCGCCTTGTCCCCCTTGAGCGCCGCGTGCGCGCGCAGCAGGTTCGTGCGCTCGCTCGCGACGAGATCGCGCCGCAAGAGCGCGGGCGTTCCGGGCTCGCGGGCGGGCCGGGTGAAGACGTCTCCGAGCAGCTCGAGCCCTTGGGCCAACGCGGTGCGGGCCGTGGTCACGTGCGCGGTGGGCCACTCGAGGTTCGCGGAGAAGAGCTGGCGGTCGCCCAGCTTGCCGACCCCGACGTGCAGCGTCGCCCCGTAGAGATCGGCGAGGGCGTCCGCCAACGCCCGCCGCGTGGGGTGGCGCGCCGTCGCGGACGCGAGCACCTTGGCGAGCACCGCCGCCGTGGCCGCGTCGGGGCCGAGCGGCCGATGGACCACGATCCGGCACACGCTCGTGGCGAACCGCTTCGTGCGCACGACGAAGAGCCGGACCCCGGGGGCGAGCACGCGCGGGCGCGGGACGGGGATGGGACGGGTCGCGGTGGCCATTGGGTGACCGCAGAACCTACCTCGGCCCGGGCCCGGCTCCGCAGCGCTCGAAGATCGTCCGTGGAGGCCTGTTTGCGGCGGTAGATTGCGGCGCAACGAACCGACTACACGGAAGTAGGGAGTGGCCCCCTTCTCCTGGGCGACGCCCGGCGCGCCCCGCCCTCCCCGCCTCCAGGAGCCCGCTCCATGATCCGACGTTTCCTCCCGCACGTGCGTACGCCCTTGGCCGTGGCCTTCCTGATCGGCCTCGCCGTCGTGCTCGGCACGGGCACGCCCGCCCAGGCGAAGGCCGGCGGCGACGTGCGTCCGCCCGCCAAGCCGCCCACCGCCGACCAGGGCGCGCGCCTCTTCGACGACTGCATCCGCTGGGTCGCCCGCGGCGGCCAGGGCATCGGCAAGGCAAGCAGCTTCTACGTCAAGCTGAACGCCGAGCTCGATCTCGAGCAGTCGCGCCACAAGGGCCCCATGCGCCTGTGGTGGAAGACGAACGACCGCTTCCGCTGGGAGCTCACGACCGGCGGCAAGCGCATGACCAAGATCCTCAACGTGAACCGGCAGGTGAACCCGCCGCGCACGCAGATGTGGATCATCCAGGGCAACGGACAGACGCGGCGCATGCACGGCACGGCCGAGGGCACGCGCGCGATCAAGCAGCTCCAGACCGACGCCGAGCGCCTCGGCGACCTCGCGAGGTTCATCACGCTCGGTGAGCTGCGCGGCCCCGGCGTGCGCTTCGCCTTCGCCGGCCTGCGCCAGGGCAAGGGCACCTACGCCGGCAACTGGGCCAAGATCAGCCGCTTTGCCCAGGGCGCGGCCACGGTCCACTTCTGGCTCGCGTACCAGAAGGACCAGGCCGGCACCATCCGCGCGACGTACCCGGGTGTGGTCCGGGTCGACGGCGACCGCCGCCAGCAGATCCCCACCGAGGACTACATCCTGAAGGGCTGGGGCGATAGCCCGGCCGGCTCGCCGCGCGCGTTCCGCTATCCGCGTTCGATCGACGCCTACTCCTTCATGCCCGGCTCCGGCCAGGCCCCCGCGCGCTTCCTGCGCGCCACGGTGGAGGACATCAAGATCAACGCCGGCATCGACGAGTCGCTCTTCCTGCCCCCGCGGCGCCGCCGCTAGGACGGGCCGCCGCCCCCGGCATGCTGCGTCTGTTGGCACCCGCCGCCCTGCTGCTCCTGGCGCTCGCGCCGGCGACGGCCGACGACCCGACTGTTCGCGGGCGCGCCGTCTTCGCAGACAGCGTGCGGTGGATGCAGGGAACCGGGCCGGCCATGCAGGCGGTCACCAGCGCGCACCTGCTGTTCAAGGACGTGCAGATCGACGACGAGGCGTCGTCCGGCCGCCACCACCAGGGCCACCTCGAGCTCTGGTTCCAGGCCCCGAACCGCTTCCGCGAGGAGTGGCGCACCTCCAGCCGCGACACCTCGCCCACGATCAAGGTGCTCGACGGCGGCAAGGCGTGGATCAAGACCCCGTCCTCGAAGACGTGGAAGGCGCAGCACGGCCGCGGCGACGGCGCCGCGACGATCCGCCAGCTCAAGCGCGACCTGAAGCAGCTGGCCGACCTCGCGCGGTTCCTCAGCCCCGTCTCGCTCGACGGCAAGGGCGTCACCTGGACGCTCGAGGGCGCCCAGCGCCTCGCCGCGCCGCTGGCCCCGAAGGACGCGCCCGCCTTCGAGCGCGTGCGCCGCACGGCACCGGGTGAGCCGACGATGGTCTTCTTCTTCGCCAAGGCCCCGGCCGCGGCGGGGCAGGCAGCCGGCCGGCATCCCCACGCCGTCGGCATTCAGGGCGACAAGGCGAGCGGACAGCGCCAGGAGTGGTTCGTGCTCGACCGCTGGCGTCGCATGCCGAACGGGCACGCGCGGCCGGCGCGCATCCAGGGCTTCGCGCCCGCGACGACCGGGGGCCTCCGGCGCTTCGTGCTGCTCTTCCCGGAGCGCGTGCAGCTGAACCCCAAGCTGGCCGACACGGTCTTCGGACCGCCCAAATAGATGAAGCGATGACGCCGCCGTGGGACCATGCCCGGCGGTCAAAGGAATTTCGAACGCCATGCACCGAATCCGCCTCCCCCACCTCGCCCGCCTCGGCCTGCTGCTGCTCGCTGCGGCCGTGATCGGCGTGCCCGGCTCCGTCGACGTCCTCCCCGAAGCCAACGCGCAGGGAGCCGGCGGGACGCCGCGCCAGCCCGGTCAGCCCGGCCAGGACCCCACCCTGGTCTGGGGCGCGAACATGTTCGACCAGGCGATCCGCTGGGTGAACGACGGCAAGCCGGGCGTGAACGACATCACGTCCTTCTTCGCGCACCTGCACGACGTGCAGCTCGACGTCGAGGACACCCACCAGGAGGGCTTCCTGCGCCTCTGGTTCAAGGCGCCCGACAAGTTCCGCCAGGAGTGGCGCCAGACGCGGCAGCTGACCGGCAACACGCCGATCACCACGAAGATCCTGCGCGGCAACCAGATGTGGGTCATCCCCGCGAGCGGCGCGGCGCGACGCATCCACGGCACGGCCGAGGGCGCCAAGGCGATCAAGCAGCTGCAGCAGGATCGCGACCGCCTCGCCGACATCGCGAAGTTCCTGACGCTGCAGGGTCTCAAGGGCCCGACCGTCACGTTCAAGTACCTCGGCCCCACGTCGGGCACGGGCACGTTCGCCGGCAACTGGGTCAAGGTGCTGCGCACCTTCCCCGGCGGCGCGAACATGGAGTTCTTCTTCGCCTACGAGGTGAACGACCAGCGGCGCGTCTCGAAGGTCACGTACCCCGGCGTGGTCGTGGTCAAGGGCAACGCGGCGGAGCGCCAGCCCACCGAGGCGTACGTGCTCTCCAACTGGAAGAAGGGCCCGCAGTTCCGCTACCCCGGCAAGATCGAGGCGTACTCGCGCCGCGACTGGGTGGCGGGCAGCCAGTACAAGCGCTTCCTGCTCGCGTTCCCCAGCGACATCCGCATCAACCCGCGCCTCTTGCCGGACACCTTCGGGGACCCGATGCGCCGCTAGACCGGCGGCTCAGCTGCCGGACGCGAGTCGCACGACGAGCCGCTCGGTAGCCAGGCGCGGCGGCACGCCCCCGCCCTTGATGCCCGCCTCGGCTTGGAAGAAGGCCTCGGACATCGCCAGCACGTCGTCGGGGCGCCGGCGACAGCGCGCGCTGAACGCGCCGCTGAGGAAGGGCGGCAGCCCCGCGTCTTTCGTGACCGCTTCCGCGCTCTCGCCGCGCGCGAGGCCCTCGGCCCCGGCCAGGATGCGCCGCCAGCTCGACTGCAGCGTCGCGATGATCATCGGCGCCAGCGCCTCGGCGCGCGCGACGACGTTGCCGCGCTGATCTGTGACGCCCCGGTCGAACGCCGCCTCGACCAAGGCGATCGCGTCCTCGACGCGCCGCTCGAAGACGGCGTCGGCCAGACGCCAGAGCGGGTCCTCGCGCGTCTCGCCGATGCTCTCGTGCACGTCCTCCGCCGTGACGTCCTTCCGGTCGCCGACGTAGAGCGCGAGCGCCGAGAGCGCACCGTCCAGCTCACCGAGCTCGGAGCCCACCGTGCGCGTCAACGCATGCGCGTCCTCGAGGTGCAGGCGCTTGCCGTACTTGCGGTGCATCCGCCGCGCCAGGAAGCGCGACAGCTCGTGGTCGTGGAGAACCGCGCCGCGCTCCCACGGCCCGGGCGCGTCGTAGAGCGCACGGCAGTCGACGACCCAGGCGCCGGCCTGCGCGAGCTTGGCCGCGGGCACCGCGCTCTTGCCCTTGACCGGGCGCGGTGTGGCGAGCACGAGCAGGGACCCCGGGGGGGCCGAGGCGATCGCGTCCTTCACGAGCTGGGTCAAGGCCGGCATCCCGCGCTTTCCGGCATGCGTCAGGGCCTCGGCGTTCTTGACGACCACCAGCTTCGTCGGCGCGAAGAGCGAGGCGGAGCGCAGCTCGTCGAGGGCGCGCGAGACGCCCGGCTGGTCCTCGAGCGTCCGCCCGTCGAGGCGCACGAGCGCACCGCCGGGATCCCCGTCCGGCAGGGCATGCGCCACGAGCTGCTCCACGGCCCCGTGGCGGAACCAGCGCTCGGTGCCGGCGACCACGACGACGGCGGGCGGCCGCTCCTTCTCGAGGCGCACCTCGAGCTGGGGCGCAGGCATGGCGGGTGAGGCGCGGCGGCGAGCGGCCATGCCCGCATTCTGCCGTCGCCGACGGACGCGGTGGAGTCGGTCGTGCGGTCTACCGTGTGGCGCCATGGCACGGATCCGCGCACTCGAACCGCACATCGTCAACCAGATCGCCGCCGGCGAGGTGGTGGAGCGCCCGGCCTCCGTCGTGAAGGAGCTGGTCGAGAACGCCCTCGACGCCGGCGCCACGCGGATCCAGGTCCGCCTGGAGGAGGGCGGCCGGCAGCTGATCGAGGTCAGCGACGACGGCTCCGGGATGGGCGCCGACGACCTGGCCCTGGCCTTCCACCCCCACGCGACCAGCAAGGTGGAGAGCGTCGACGACCTGCTGCACATCGCCACCATGGGTTTCCGCGGCGAGGCCCTCGCCAGCATCGGCAGCGTGGCGCGGGTGCGCATCGTCTCGCGCGAGCGCGGCGCGGACGTCGCGCACGCGGTCGAGAACGCGGACGGCCAGGTCTCGCCGGTCACGCCGGCGGCCGGCTCGCCGGGGACGGTCGTGCGCGTCGAGACGCTGTTCGCGCGCGTGCCCGCGCGGCGCAAGTTCCTGCGCCGCCCCGCGACGGAGCTCGGGCACATCAACGACCTCATGGCGCGATTCGCCCTGGCGTTCCCGCACGTGGGCTTCCGCCTCACCCAGGGACCCCGCGTGCTGCTCGAGTGTGGCGCGGACGAGTCGCGCCGCGAGCGCATCGCGCGCGTGCACGGCAACGACATCGCGTCGGCGCTGATCCACGTCGAGAACCGCGACGACCAGCCGGAGATCGAGGCGTACGTCGGACCGCCCACGCTCACGCGGCGCGACAGCCGCCTCGAGCAGGTCTTCTTGAACGGCCGCTACGTACGCGACCGGACGATCGCCCACGCCATCCGCGAGGCGTACCGCGACATCCTGCCGCCGGGCGGCCATCGACCGATCGCCTTCGTCTTCCTCGCGTGCGCCCCGGACCAGGTCGACGTGAACGTGCATCCGGCCAAGGCCGAGGTGCGCTGGCGCGACGGACAGAGCGCGCACCGCGTCGTGCGCCGCTCGCTGCGCCGGGCACTCGAGGGCGTCGCGCCCGGTGTACGGGTCCCCGTGGGCACCCCGGGCGCCGGCACACCCGACCCGGCGGCGGCGGTGCACTTCGCCTTCGAGCGCGCGACCGGCCGTCCCGCATGGAGCGGTGGCACGTCGTACGTGCGCGAGGCGCATCGCACGCCGGCGGCCCACGCACCGGAGCCGGCGGAGGCGCCGACCCCCGCCGCCGAAGCCGACGCGAAGGCACCCGCCCTGCGGCCCCTCGCCCAGGCGCTCGGTACGTACCTCGTGCTCGAGGCCGAGGACACCCTCGTCCTCGTGGACCAGCACGCGCTGCACGAGCGCGTGCTCTTCGACCAGATCAACGACCGCCTGCGCGAGCAGGGCAACCTCGAGGTGCAGCGCCTGTTGGTTCCGGCCGTCGTGCACGTCGGCGCCGGCGCCCAGGCCGAGCTGCTCGAGGCGCGCGACCTGCTGCAGACCCTCGGCTGGGAGGTCGACGCCTTCGGCGAGGACGCCGTGGCGGTCCAGGGGCTGCCCGCCGTCCTGCGCCGGCCCGATCCCGAGGCCGCGCTCACGGACGTGCTCGAGGTGCTGCGCCGGGGCCAGGCCAAGGGGCTCGACCGCACGGCGCTCCTGAGCGAGACGGTCGACCGCATGGCCTGCCGGGGCGCCGTGATGGCGGGCGACAAGCTGCACCCGGACGAGGTGCTGGCCCTGCTCGAGCAGGCGGAGGCGCTGAACCACAGCCACTCCTGCCCCCACGGCCGCCCGACGCGGCTGACGCTGACGAAGGCCGACCTGGAGCGCTGGTTCCACCGCACGGTCTGAGGTCCCTGCCGGGCCGCAAGTCCTGCGCGCCGCGAGCCGACCCAAGGGGGCGATGGCCCGGAAGCGGAAGCCCAAGCCCCTGCTGGACTACGACTACGTCGCGCGCACGCGCGAGTGGCCGGTCAACCTGCTCTTCCTCATGCCCTGGGTGCTCGTCTACGAGCTCGCGCTCTTCGGCACCCAGAGCCCCGTGGAGAACGCCGCGGCGGCGTGGCTCCGGGCCCTCGGCCGCGGTCTCGGTCGCGAGGGGCTCCTGCTGCTGCTCCTGCTCAGCTCCCTCGCGCTCCTGCTCGTCCTGATCCTGCGCTTCCGCGACGCGACGCGCGACAGCGGGGTCTTCGGCGGCATGATGCTCGAGGGCGTCGTGTACGGCGCCCTGCTCGGCACCGCCGCCGGCTTCATGGCGACCACCCTGCCCATGGAGCGCCTGACGGGCGGGGACGCCGCCTCGGCGACCGCCGCGTCTTCCGCCCCGATCGCCATGCTGGAGATGAAGAGCACGCTGCGCGAGCTCGGGCTCGCCATCGGCGCAGGCATCTTCGAGGAGCTCCTGTTCCGCGGTCTGCTCTGCCTCGGCCTGTTCACCGTCGTACGCCACGTGCTCGGCGCCGACCGCATCACGGCCGGTCTCCTGGCCGTGCTCGTCTCGGCCTACCTGTTCAGCGACTACCACCACTGGGGCATGAGCGGCGAGCCGTACGACGCGACCGTCTTCGCGTTCCGCTTCCACGCCGGACTGATCCTCGGCGCGATCTTCCTCTTGCGCGGCCTCGGCATCGCCGCGTTCGCGCACGGCTTCTACGACGTGATCGTCATGCTCTCGGCGTGACCGCCGCTACTTCGTCGCGATGTGCACGTACGCGACGCCGAACGTGAGCGGCTTGATCTCGACCTCGGAGAACCCGGCGCCGCGCATCCGGTCGGCGAGCTCGGTCGGCCCGGGAAACGCCATCACGCTGCGCGGCAGGTACGCGTAGGCGTTGTCCGCACCGCCGCTCACGAGGTTGCCGATGATCGGCAGCACGATCATGAAGTAGGTGTGGTAGATCGCGCGGAACACGGGGTTCGGCGGACGGTTGAACTCGAGCACCATGAGGCGCCCACCGGGCCGCAGCACCCGACAGAGGTCCGCGAGGCCGGCGTCGAGGTTGTCGAGGTTGCGCACCCCGAACCCGACGGTGGCGACATCGAAGCTGTCATCGGGGAACGGCAGCGCGGTCGTGTCGGCCACGTCGAACCGGATCGACGGTTCCTTCTCGCGCGCGACCTCGAGCATCGCCGGGGCGAAGTCCGTGCCCACGACCTCGCCGGCGCCGCCCTTCTTCAACGCGATCGCGAGATCGCCGGTCCCCGTGCAGGCGTCGAGCGCGCGCTCCGTCCCGTTCAAGCCCAGCAGCTTGACGGCCGTCTTCCGCCAGCGCGCATCCACGTTGCCGGAGAGCAGGTGGTTGAGCAGGTCGTACGTCGGCGCGATCCGATCGAACATGTGCGAGATGCGCTGGCCGCGCTTGCGCTCGGCTTCGTCTTGGAATCGCAGGCGTTGGACGTCGGCGGGGCTTGCCACAATGAGGCAGATGGTAGTCCAGTCGAGGCGCGCTCCGGCATCGGGCCGGGCCGTCCCGTCGGGATCCGTCCAACGCTGCATCTGGGGGGGTGAAGCCGCTTTCCCCCCCACCGGTTGCGGGGTCGGCCACCTCGGGCTACCTTGCTCCTTCCGCCGCCGTGGTTCCCCGAGGGCGCCCGTGACCGACGCCATCCCCCCTGTCTCCGCCCCACTCGGCCCCGCCGCCGCGGCGTCGCTGCCGGAGGAGCACGCGGTCGAGCAGCGGCTGCGCCCCGAGCGCTTCGAGGAGTTCGCCGGCCAACCGCAGGTCACGGCGAACCTCGAGCTGGCCATCCGCGCCGCACAGGGGCGCGGCGAGTGCCTCGACCACCTGCTGCTCTCGGGTCTCCCCGGGCTGGGCAAGACGACGCTCGCGCACCTCGTCGCGAACGAGACGGGCGCGCAGCTGCACGAGGCGTCGGCGCCGACGCTCCAGCGTGCGGCCGACCTCGCCGGCATCCTCACGCGCCTCGAGCGCGGCGACGTGCTGTTCATCGACGAGATCCATCGCCTCGCGCCCGCCGTCGAGGAGTACCTCTACGCCGCGATGGAGGACTTCGTCCTCGACATCCTGATCGACCAGGGCCCCGGCGCGCGCAGCGTACGCATCGACCTGCCGCGCTTCACGCTCGTCGGCGCCACCACGCGCGAAGGCCTGCTCTCGGCGCCGCTGCGCAGCCGCTTCGGCATCCACGAGCGGCTCGAGCCCTATCCGGCGGACGTGCTGCAGGGCATCGTGGCGCGCTCGGCCGGCATCCTGCGCGTGGCCATCGACGACGACGCCGCGGCCTACCTCGCGGCGCGTAGCCGCGGCACGCCGCGCGTCGCGAACCGCTTCCTGCGTCGCGTCCGCGACCTGGCGCAGGTGACGTCGGACAACCACATCTCGGTCGACATCGCCCGCGAGGGGCTGACGCGCATCGGCGTCGACGAGTCCGGGCTCACGCGGGTCGACCGCCAGATCCTGGAGTCCATCGGTCGCACGGGCGGCCATCCCCTCGGGCTCAAGAGCCTCGCCGCCGCTATCGGCGAGGACGAGCGCACGCTCGAGGACGTCTACGAGCCGCACCTCCTGCGTGAGGGGCTCATCGTCAAGACGCCGAAGGGCCGCCAGCTCACCCCGGGCGGCCGCGCCCTGCTCGGTCTCGAGGCCTCCGTCGACGCGCTGGGCGAGCCGGAGCTCCCCTTCGAGGAGAGGTAGGCCGCCGCGGATGGGGAGACGCGTGGACCAGCTTCGGCTTCCGTTGTCGATCGCGATCGGCGCCCTCGTCGCGTTCCTCTTCCTCGGCTGCGGTGACCCGTACGTCTCGCCCACGCTCGCCGCGACCGAGGCCCCGCTCGTGCGCGTGCGGCTCGGATCCGTGCGCCGCTCGGCCGAGCTCCTGATCGAGAAGCAGGGCTGGCGCGCGCAGAGCGTCGCCGGCAAGGCCTTCAACTCGTCGGGCGCACGCGGCCTCCGCACCAAGCTGGGGGTCGGCGCGCGCGGCATCCTCTTCGAAGGCCGCGAGACGGGCAGCACCCTCCTGGTCGTGAAGCCGAGCCGCACGTTCCAGCTCGACGGCGCCACGTATGCCGGCGTCCTGCGTATCCGCGTCCACAAGGGCAAGCTCGAGTGCGTCAACGAGCTGGACCTCGAGACCTACACGGCCGGCGTGATCGGCAACGAGGTCGGGCCCAAGGGCGCGCCCTCGACGTACCGCGCCCAGGCCGTCGCCGCGCGCACGTACGCGTGGATGAAGATCACCGCGCCGGGCGCCGACGAGCGCTCGTTCCACCTGTACGACACGGCCGCCAGCCAGGTCTACCGGGGCATGTCCCCGCGGTACGGCGTCCCGTACGACGCGATGGTGCGCTTCACCCGCGCCAACACCGGCGTCATCCTCACGTGGAACGCCCGCCCCTTCCGCGCCTACTACTCCTCGACCTGCGGCGGGCACACCACCGACCACCGCACGTCGCGGCTCGACCCCGGTCACGCGGGCGACGTGCTCCAGGGCGTGCCCTGCCGCTGGTGCAAGACGAGCAAGTACTTCAGCTGGCCGGCGCACGTCGTGACGGACGCCGAGCTGGTCTCCACCCTCAAGCGCATCAAGCAGCCGGTCTCCATGCCGATCCATCGCGTCCGCGTCAAGGAGCGCGGCCGCGGCGGCTGGGTGCGCACGGCGGAAGTGATCTACGGCGCCGGGCGCAAGACCAAGACGCTGAGCGGACCGGAGCTGCGCACCGCCCTCGGTGTGCGCAGCCACAACATCCAGACCATCAAGCGCATCACCGGCGGCTTCCAGGTGAGCGGCCGCGGCTGGGGCCATGGCGTCGGCATGTGTCAGTGGGGCGCCATCGAGATGGGCAAAGCCGGCGCGAGCGAGTCCGAGATCCTGCGCTATTACTATCCGGGCATCGCGCTTCGAAAGGTCTACTGACCGCTCAGCGTCTGCACCGACCGATACCCTGCGTCCATGGCCCCGTACCACGTCCCCCACTTCCCGCAGTCCGCCGTGATCCCGTGGCGACTCCGCAAGAAGCGGCTCGAGGTGCTGGTCATCACGTCGAGCTCGGGACGGCGCTGGGGCATCCCCAAGGGCCTGATCGAGTCGCACCTCACGCCGGTCGAGTCGGCCATGACCGAAGCGCTGGAAGAAGCCGGTGTCGAGGGCGTGCCCGACGCGAAGTCGCTGGGATCCTACCGCTACAAGAAGTGGGGCGGTGTCTGCGAGGTCGAGGTCTTCTCGATGCGCGTCCTCGTCGAGCACGACACCTGGGACGAGGACTACCGCCGGCGCGAGTGGGTCGCGGTGGACGCGGCGGCCAAGCGCGTCGACAAGCGGGACCTCGCCAAGCTGCTGCGGCGCTTCGCTCGTCTGCACCAGAAGCGCAGTTAGCGCATTCGACGTTAAGGCTCGTTGACATCCGGGCGGTAGTCGGTTTGCAGCGTGTCAAGACGTGCTTCACTTCCACCGGGAGTCCAGACGAGGTTAGCCGGTGGTGTCGCAGAACGGTTCGGTCCAAGCGGTTCGTATGGTGGTGCTCGATCGGGGCGTGGCCGAGCCGGGAGGGCTCGCACCCCTGCTGCGGGGCGCGGTTCCGGGTCCGTGTACGCCCTCCAGCTTCGATCGCTTCGAGGACGCCCTCCGCGCCGCGCAGACCGGCGCGTACGAGCTGGCCGTGCTCGACCTCACCCCCCGCTCCGATCCGCGCGAGGTGCTCGCCGAGATCAAGGCGTTCCGCAAGGCCGCGGCCGACGTGCAGGTCATCGCGACGCACCGAAACCCGCTCGGCTCGCTCGAGAAGGACCTGCGCATCCTCGGTGTCGCCGACGTCGTCAGCGGCGACGAGGTGACCCCCGGCGTCCTCCGGCGCTCGGTACGACTCGCGATGGAGCGCAAGCGCATCACGCGTGAGCTCCAGCAGGTCTCGCGCATGCGCAAGAGCCAACAGCTCGGCGCCTCCGTGCTCGAAGAGGTACGCCACGCCGTGCTCGGCGTCGACGTGGACGGGCAGATCGTCTACGCGAACGCCGCGGCCGGTCGTCTGCTCTCGAAGCTTCCCGATCAGCTCCTCGGAGGTCCCTTCCTCGGGCTGGTGGAAGTCGATCACCGCTCCCGCGTCACGCGCGTGCTCGAGCGCTCCTGCCACGGCTACGGCACGACCGCCCTCGAGTGCAAGCTGCGCCGCGGCCAGGTCGGCGGCAGCTGGGTCAGCATGGACGTCACGCCCTGGCGTCGCGGTGCGCCGGACGCGACGGGCAGCCTCATCGTGGCGCACGACATCAGCGATCGCCAGACGCTACGCCCCAGCGACTGCGCCGTGGACGAAGAGCTCCAGGCAGCACTCGCGGCGGTCCTCGACAGCCTCCCGGTCGGCATCCTGATCGCCGACGCCGGCGGTCGCCCCAAGGTCGTCAACCGCATCGCGCGCGACCTGCTCGGCATGAACGCCCTGCTGCCCGTGGATCGCTGGCCGGCAACCGAGATCTTCTACACGGCCGACGGCGCCCCCGCCCGCGAGCAGGACCTGCCCGTCTTCCACACGCTGCGCGACGGCCTGCCGCGCCGCGAGGTCGAGCTCCAGGTCGGCCGCCCGGGCACGCGGCCCGTACCCGTGCTGGTCAACACCAGCGCCGCACGCGACGAGCACGGCTGCGTCGTTGAGGTCTGCTGCATCTTCACCAACATCAGCGAGCGCAAGCGCATCGAAGAGCAGCTGCACCAGGCGCAGAAGGTCTCCGAGATCAGCGGTCTCGTCGGTGGCGTCGCGCACGACTTCAACAACATGCTCTGCGCCATCATGGGCTACGCCGATCTGCTCGAGTCGCTCGGACTCGACAACGACAACGCCACGCGCCTGGCCAGCGAGATCCGCAAGGCCGGCGATCGCGCCGCGATGCTCACCCGGCAGCTGCTCACCTTCAGCCGCCGCGAAGAGCGCCGCCCGCGCGTCTTCCCCCTCAACGACTCGGTCGGCGACATGGAGAACCTCCTGCGTCGCCTGATCAACGAGGACATCCGGCTCCTCACCGAGCTGAACGACTCCAGCGGCAACGTGCGCGCCGATCCCGGCCGCGTCGGCCAGGTGCTGCTCAACCTCGTCGTCAACGCGCGCGACGCCATGCCCGCCGGCGGTGACCTGCACGTCTCGACGCGTGCCGTGCGCATCAAGCAGCGGGAGCTGGACGGCGACCCCTCCGTCGAACCCGGCGAGTACGTGCTGCTCACCGTGCGCGACACCGGCATCGGCATGGACGAGGAGACGCTCCAGCGCATCTTCGAGCCGTACTTCACGACCAAGTCCCGCGCCCACGGCACGGGTCTCGGACTCTCCACCGTCTACGACATCGTCAAGCAGTGCGGCGGCCACATCCGCGTCGAGAGCCAGATGGGCATCGGCACGGAGTTCTTCGTCTATCTGCCCCGCGTCACTGAGAAGGCGACGGTGGACAACCCCTGCGCCGAAAGGACGCCGGCGGTCTCCGGCGATCGCGAGATCGTGCTGCTCGTCGAGGACGAGCCCATGGTGCGGGCCCTGATCCGCGAGATCCTCGAGCTCAAGGACTACGTCGTGATCGAGGCGGCCGACGGCCGCCAAGCGCTCGATCTCTGTGGCCGCCACGGCAAGGACATCCGCGCCATGGTGACCGACGTGGTGATGCCCGAGATGAGCGGACGCGAGCTCGCCGAGCGCGTGCGCGCGTCGCACCCGGACATCCGCGTGCTCTTCGTCTCCGGCTACACGGCCGACGCGCTCCTGCGCTACGGCGTCTCGCAGCAGGAGGTCGACTTCCTGCAGAAGCCCTTCGCGCCCGGCGAGCTCACCCACCGGCTCGGCACGCTGATGGACGCGAGCGCGCCCACCCGCAACGGGCAGAACGGGACCGACGAGGGAACGCGCCGGTCCGCATAGCCGCGCGCAGCCGGCCCGGTACGATTCGCGCGTGCCGACCCCGCCCCATCCCGATCTGCGGTTCCGCATCGAGGCCCAGGCCGGTGCCGCGCGCGCCGCGCGCTTCGAGACGCCCCACGGCAGCGTCGAGACCCCGGCCTTCATGCCCGTCGGCACCAAGGCCTCCCTGCGCGGGCTGACGAACGCCCAGATCGAGGCGATCGACCCCGAGGTCCTGCTCGCCAACACTTACCACCTGCACCTCCGACCGGGCGAGACGCGCATCCGCGAGCTCGGCGGACTGCACGGCTTTACCGGATGGGACCGTCCGATCCTGACGGACTCCGGCGGCTATCAGGTCTTCTCCTTGGCGGAGCGCGCGCAGGTCACCGAGGACGGCGTGCGCGTGAAGAGCCACCTCGACGGCGCCCCGCTCTTCCTGGGGCCCGAGTCCGTGATGCAGATCCAGGAAGCCCTCGGCGCCGATCTGATCATGGCGTTCGACCACTGCCTCGGCCTTCCGGCGCCGCGCGAGGCCCTGGCCGATGCCGTCGAGCGGACGACGCGCTGGACGCGTCGTTGCGCCGAGGTGCGGACCCGCGACGACCAGGCCCTGCTGGGGATCGTCCAGGGCGGCACGGACGCGGAGCTGCGCGCGCAGTCGGCTGCGGAGCTGATCGCGCTGGACCTGCCGGGCTACGCGATCGGCGGACTCGCCGTCGGCGAAGGCGGCGACCTGCTGCGCAAGACGGTGGCGCACACCGCGCCGCTCCTGCCCGCCGACAAGCCGCGCTACCTGATGGGCGTCGGCCCGCCGCTCGACCTCCTCGACAGCGTCGCACTGGGTGTCGACCTCTTCGACTGCGTCCTGCCGACCCGCAACGGCCGGCGGGGCTTCCTCTACACCCACGACGGCGTCCTGCGCATCGGGGCGCGCGCCCACGAAGACGACCAAGGCCCGGTCGACGCCGAGTGCGCGTGCGAGGTCTGCGCCACCTACACGCGCGCCTACCTGCGGCATCTGTTCAAGACGGGTGAGCACCTGGCAGTCACCCTCGGCTCGCTGCACAACGTGCACTTCCTGGTGACGCTGCTGAAGCGCGCGCGCGCGGCGATCCAGGACGGCACCTTCGAGACGTGGCACGCGACGTTCAGCGCGCGCTACGCCGCGGGCGAGGCGGCTTGGCGCAAGGCCCACGCAGAAGACCCGCACGCCGCCCGGCGCAGCCGCGAAGCCCAAGCCGCTCGTCGCACAGAGACGTCTCCCGGCGAGATCGACGACGCCTAGGGCTACTTGTCGCGCACGAGGTCCGGCGACGACATCGGCACGTTGTGGACGAGATCGTCGACGGTGTAGCGCTCGCCGTCGGGGCCCAACGACCGCACGGAGAAGCCGCCCTCGGCCAGGCGCTCGTACTCGTAGGGCGATCCCCACGGGTCGACCGGCACGCGCCACGCCCCGTCGGGGATGATCGCCTTGCCGCTGTCCATGTCGCCGCCCTCGGTGAGGGAATCCAGCGCGTCCGGCAGGCGGCCGCTCCTCGCCTGGTAGTCCTTCACCTGCTCCGCGATCTCGGACAGCTTGCCGCGCGCGGTGGCGTGGTCCACGTCGGTGGGCTCGCGGAAGTCGTCGTCGAGCGGTCCCAGGAGCGGATCCTCGTGCACGGCATCGGGATCCGGCGGGAGGAAGTCCTCCAGCCGCTTCGGCTCCCCGCAGCTCGCGCCGAAGACGGCCGAGAGGAGGCAGAGAAGGGCGACGGCGCGCAGCACGCGCTCATCGTAGACGCTCTCCGTCGGTCACCGGCCGATCGTCACGACGTCGATGGCGGGCAGTCCGAAGACGCGGTCGCCGGGCTGGCGGCCACGGACGGTGCGCGGCTTGCCGTCGCAGCTCTTCTTCAGATCCGGCAAGGGCCTCGGCGTCCCGGTGGTGAGGCGCAGGACGTACGCCGGCTTGCCCTCGACCCAGAGCAGGAACGCACCACCTTCGCGCCAGCGCGGCGCCGCCTCCCAGCGGATCAGCCCGCGCACCTGGACCTCGTCCTTCGTCGGCGTGAGCGGCGCCTCGGGTTCCGGTGTCTCACCCCGAAGTCGGGCCAGCTCGGCTTCCTTGCGCGCCTCGCGTAGCGCGAGCTCGGCATCCAGGTCCTCGCGCAGGAGGCGCGCGAGCGTGGCCGCCCGGGGATCGGCGTCCGGGTGGTCGGCGAGCACCTTGTCGAGCCCGTCGACGATGTGCATCACGACGAGCCGGTCGTGGCCGCCCTGGACCCGCGCCCGCTCGAGCGCTTGCTGCGCCGTACCGATCGCCCCGCGCACGGCCATGCTCGCCTTCATGACGCGCAGCCGCTTCCGGCTGTCGACCATCGACTGCACGAGGTCCGTGCGTTCCGCCCGCGCCTTCGCCAACAGGTCCGCGTGCTCCGCCGGGGGACCGAGCACCTCCAGGTACTTGGCGAACACGTACGCGCGCACGGGTTCGGGGGCCAGGACCCAATACCAGTCGCCCTCCTTGCGCACGAGCGGAAGCAGGTCGCCCGCATGCACCTGATCGCGGAACGCGCCGGGCATGGGACCCTCGGCGTCCGGCGGCGACACGCGCAGGTTGAGCGTGGACGCCTTGACGCGTACCGCATCCGCGCCCACCGGCTCCACGTGCTTGCCCGAGAGCGCCACGGCGAACCCGGCCGGCACGCGCACGCCGGCCCACTCGCCGACGCGCTCGACGACCAACACGACGCTCCCCTCGTCGAGCTGGGTGACGGGGTTGTTGTCGCGTCGCGGCCCGACGCGCACGTTCAGCTCGTTCGCGCGCACGACGGCGACGACAGCATCGTCGGGGAGCGGTGCCTCGTCGGCTTTGGGCGGCGGCGCCGCGCTCGTGTCGTCGGGGCCTTCGCCGGCGAAGACCGACGTCGCGCTACCGGCCAAACCGAGCCCGAGCAGCAGCGTCCAGAACGCCACCCGGTTTCCACGTGTCGGTTCCACGGCCACCTCCAGTTGGGCCCCCCGCCCCGATTCGCTTGAGGGCCGGGCCCCCCCGCGGAGGTAGGGTTCGCTAACCCCACGAGGCTACCCATGCCCACGGACGCCGGACCGCGCCAGGAGACCCCGCCCACGGGCATTCCGCCCGAGGTAGAGGGTGCGCCCTTCCCCTACATGCGCTGGGCGAAGCGGTACCTGGACCCCCACGATCCGATGAGCCTCGGACTCTCCGGCGTCGGGGCCCCCACCCACCTCGACCTGCCGCACCTGGCGGACGCCTTCGACCCCGACGTGCACGCCGCCTTCGTGGCGGCGATCGCCGCCCGCTACGGCATGGCGCCCGAGAACGTGCACCGGGCCCAGGGCAGCTCGTCGGCCAACTTCATCGTCTACCAGACGCTCGCACGCGGGGGCCGGGTGGCCGCCGAGACGCCGGCCTACGAGGCCCTGCATGTGACGGCCACCGCCGTCTCGGCCACGCTCCACTGCTTCGAGCGCACGCGTGAATCCGGGTGGCGGATCGATCCCGCCTCGCTCGACGCGGCCACGATCGACGGCGTGGACCTGCTCGTGGTCACCGACCTGCACAACCCGAGCGGCAAGATCCTGCACCCCGACGACCTCGCCTTGCTCGTCGAGACCGCCGAACGACACGACGCATACGTGCTGGTCGACGAGGTCTACCTCGACTTCGATCCGGCCAAGCGCCCGTCCACCGCCACGAAGCACCAGCGCATCGTCGCCACCAACAGCCTCACGAAGTGCCACGGCTTCGGGCCGCTGCGCGCCGGCTGGGTGCTGGGTGACCCCGACGTCATCCGCCGCATCGACGAGCAGGACGACATCGTGAACCCCGGCTCCCCGGTGCTGCCGCTGCACGCCGCGCTGGCCTACCTGCCCCACGCCGACGCCGAGCTCGAGCAGACGCGCGCGCGCGCCCACGCGGCGTGCGACCGCGTCCACGCCTGGGTCGAAGCGACGCCCGGGGCCTCGTGGCTCCGTCCGGACGCGGGCATCACGGGCTTCATCGACCTCGACGTGGACGGCACCGCCTTCGCCACGCAGCTGGTGGAGGCACACGGCGTGCGCGCCGTGCCCGGCGCGTTCTTCCAGCGCCCCCGCGGCGTACGCGTCTCGTTCCTGCTCGGCGACGACGAACTCACGCGCGCGCTCGATGCCATGACGACCACGCTCGAGGCCCTGCGGAGCAACGGGTGAGCCCGAAGCCGCCTGCCCTCGATCGCTTCCTGCTCGCCGTCCTGGCGATCGCCGCGGCGTGTTGGATGGTGCGCAGCCACTGGGAGTCGGTGGACAGCCCGAACATCGAGCTCAAGCTCGCGCTGCACGAGAAGGTGCTCGCCAACGAGGCGCGTGATCCCTACCAGTACAAGCTCTGGATCGTCAGCGAGGCCTTCGAGCACATCCACGAGGCCCACGACGTCCCGCTCGAGGACGTCTTCTACGGCAACACGCTCCTCTCGATCCTGCTGCTCGTCTTCTTCCACCACCTCTGGCTGCGCACGTACGTCGATGCGCGCACGGCGGCCGTCGGCACACTCCTCCTCGCGGCGCTCTCGCTCACCCTCTTCCGGGGCTACCAGCACCATCCATACGAGTTCTGGGGACTCGCGCTCTTCTGTCTGATGCTGCGCGGCATCGAGAAGGAGTGGAGCTGGCTCTGGCTGGCGCTGCTCGGGCTCGTCACCGGGCTGGTGTGGGAGAAGCACGCCCTGCTCGCCCCGCTCTGGGGGCTGCTCCGCCTCATCCGCCGCGATGCGTTCTGGCCCAGCTTCGGCAAGGGGCTCGTGATCCTCGCGGCGTGCCTCGCGGTTCCGGTCTTCGTGCGCCTGCACCTGAACAGCGAGCTGGCCGCGGACGTCGTGCGCGGCGCCGTCGACGGCGACACGCCGCTCCACGTGCAGAAGTGGGACCTCGTGGCCTGGTACCAGGGCGCCTACCTGCTGCCGTTCCTCGGCATCTTCCTCTTCCGCCAGCGCGTGCTACGGCCCTGGATTCGGCTCCTCTGGATCTACCTGCCCGTGCTCGTCGGGCTCTACCTCTGGCACCACTACATCGTCCACGAGACGCGCTCGTTCTACGCGCTCGCGCCCGTGTTCACCGCGACGGCGTGTCTCTGGCTCGCGTCGCTGTTCTCCACCGGCCCGACGACCCCCGCAGCCACGCCCGAGCCACGCGCGCGCCGCTCGCGAAAGGCCACACCGACGGCCGGCCCGCTCGATCCCGTCGCCGAGCGGCTTGGTCGCTTGCTGGGAACCGTCAAGGCGCTCGGCGTCAAACGCGTCGCCGATCCGAGCACCAGCGGTCCCTACGTCCGCGAGGCCGCCCAGCAGTTCTTCGCCGTCGAACGGGGCCGCACGATCGCGGGCGATCTGGGGCGCGAGCTCGGCATCGAGGAGCCGGCGCTGCTCGCCTGGGCCGCGTTCGCCGACACGTTGTCGGGATTCCTCAACCTGATCGATGCCCGACCCGATCTCGCGGACGATCCGACGGCCAACGTGCTCGCCTTGCCGGAGTGGGCCGGTGTGCGCGACGCCGCGCGTGCGTTGCTCACCGCGGCCAAGAGCGATCCCGTGCTCAGCCGTTGCCCGCCAGCGCGCTGATCTCGTACGACAGGGTGACGCTGCGCAGGAACGTGCCCGCGCGCGTGAAGACCTCGTAGCGCGATCCGAACCCGATCGCGACGTAGAGCTCGCCGTTGATGACGGCCGCCCCGATCGGCAGCTCCAGCGTTGCGGTCGAGATCGGCCAGGAGCCGCGCACGATGCCCGTCGCCGGGTCGAGCTCGTACACCGTCTTGCTGATGAAGTCCGTCACGACCAGCCCGTCCAGGCCCACGAAGCCGGCGACGCCGCCGGAGATCGTCGTCACGCTCGCGTTCAGCGTGGCCACGTCGAAGCTGTTCACGACGGTGTCCGACGCGGGGTCGAAGACGAGGATGAACCCGTTCCCGTCGGAGATGTACACGAGCCCGCCGAGCGCCGCCAAGCCGTCGAACGTCGAGATCGCGCCGGCGGGCGGTGTGATCGGGTCGCTGTCGAGCACCGCGCCCGTGTCCGGGTCGAGCTGGTACAGCGTGCCCGTGTTGTCGCCCGTGATGAACCACAGGTGCGTTCCGTCGAACGCGAGCCCGTCGAAGCCGTAGCCGGACGGCGTCACCTCGGGCAACGCGAAGCGGTTCAGCTCGGCGCCCGTCGCGGGATCGAGCTCCACGACCGCCTCCGCGCGCGCGTTCGCGCTGTCGGTCGTGGTCGCGAAGAGGCGCGTCGGCACGCTGGGCAGCACACCCGCCCCATCGTCCGACGAGCTGCAGCCACAGCCGGACAAGGGCGCCAGGAGCAGGGCGAAGCACGCCAGGAAAAGGAAGGTTGTCGTCTTCGCCTGCATCGCGCGCTCCCATGCGGATCGATCGTCGGATTCTGCCAACCGCTCCCGGCGGATCAAAGGAGCCAATCCGACCGCTTCGCTTGCCTCAACCGATCACGCGGATGTCGCGCAGGCCACGCTGGCGCTCGGCGTGATCGAGGCCGTAGCCGACGAGGAAGCCCGGTCCGGTGGTGAGGCCGACGTAGTCCGGCGTGAGACGCGCCCCCTCGCGCCGGACCAGCGCGCACGTGCGTAGCGTGGCCGGGTGCTTCCCGCCGAGATGGGCCACCACGGCTTCCAGGGTCCGCGCCGAGTCCACGATGTCCTCGACGACGAGCACGTCGCGCCCTGCGGGATCCAGCTCCACGTCCTTGACGATCTCGACGTGCCCGCTGGAGACCATTTCGTCGCCATACGAACGCGCCCGGATGAACTCCACGTCCACGTCGAGCTCGATCGCGCGCACGAGATCGGCCAGGAACACGAAGACACCCTTCAGCACCCCCACGAGCAGCGGCCTTCGCCCCGCGTAGTCGCTGGCGATCCGCGCCCCGAGCGCCTCGACGGCGGCCTGGATCTCGGCTTCGGTGAATCGGATGTCGGTGCTCATGGAGAGCGGCTACGCTACGCGCGACGCCGGAGGATCGCCATGCCCGACGCCCATGCCGCGTTCATCGCCGGTCTGCCCAAGGCCGAGCTCCACCTGCACATCGAGGGCTCCCTCGAGCCCGAGCTCATGTTCATGCTCGCCGCGAAGAACGGCGTGCGGCTGCCCTACGCCACGGTCGAGGACGTGCGCGCCGCCTACGACTTCAGCGACCTGCAGTCCTTCCTCGACATCTACTACGCCGGCGCGGGCGTGCTCCACACGGCCCACGACTTCCACGAGATGACGCGCGCGTACCTCGAGCGCGCCATCGCCGACAGCGTGCGCCACGTGGAGATCTTCTTCGATCCGCAGACGCACACCGACCGCGGCATCCCCTACCAGACGGTCGTCCGCGGCATCCGCAGCGCCCTCGAGGCCGCAGAGCGCGAGCAGGGACTCACCTTCCGGCTGATCCTCTGCTTCCTGCGCCACCTCTCCGCCGAGGCCGCCATGGAGACGCTGGAAGAGGCCCTACCCCTCCGCGAGCAGATCGACGGCGTCGGCCTCGACTCCTCCGAGGTCGGCCATCCGCCCTCCAAGTTCGCCGAGGTCTTCGCGCGCGCCCGCGCCGAGGGGCTGCCGGCCGTCGCCCATGCCGGAGAGGAAGGCCCGCCCGCGTACATACGCGAGGCGCTCGACCTCCTGCAGGTGCGTCGCATCGACCACGGCGTGCGATCGGAGGAGGATCCGGAGCTGATGGCGCGCCTGCGCAAAGAGCAGATCCCGCTGACCGTCTGCCCGCTCTCCAACGTGCGACTCCGCGTCTTCGACCGCATCGAGGACCACAACCTGCGCCGTCTCAAGGACGCGGGCCTGCTCGTGACCGTCAACTCCGACGACCCGGCCTACTTCGGCGGCTACGTGAACGCCAACTACCAGGCCGTCGCCGAGGGTCTCGGCTTCGGCACCGAGGACCTGGCCGAGCTCGCGAGGAACAGCTTTCGCGCAAGCTGGCTGGACGACGACGCCAAGGCACGGCATCTCGCGGACGTGGACGCGTACGTGGAGCGCTGGCGCGGCTGAGCGCGCCGGACGTCCGGCGGCGCTACTCGATGGCGGGCCGCAGGGCCGGGCGCCGGACGTCCGGCAGATCCGGAACCGCGACGCGGCCCCGAGGCGTCATGCGCACGAGCCCCTTGCGGAACAGGAACGGCTCGACGATGTCCACCAGCGTGCGCACGCTCGTGCCCAGCATGCGCGCCAGGCGCGTCGCCGGCACGGGGTCGGGACAGCTCCGGAGCGCGGCGAGGTAGCGCTGCTCCGAGGGATCGAGCCCGTTGCCGTCGTAGCCCATCTGGCCGAGCGTGGTCCGGACGTGCCCCTCCTCGATGCGGCGGATCCCGACGCCGGCCACGTCGTCCAGCGCGCACTCCATCAGGCGCAGCGCCTCCCGGGGCGTGCCGCGTGCGTGCTGCGCGAGTCGATGCGCCGCCTCCGCGGTGACCTCGAAGCCGCGTCCGCGTGCACTCGCGCGCACGATCGCCGCGAGATCGGCCTCCGCGTAGTGGCCGAGCGACTCGCGGGCGGCGAATCGTGAACGGAAGGCCTCGGTCAGGTCCCCCTCTTCCGTGGTGGCGGCCAGCACGGTGAAGCGCGGCAGCTCGAGCGTCGTGGTGTGCACGACGCCCTCGGTCTCGACCGTGAGACTGAGCTGCCGCTCGGCCATGGCTTCGTAGAGCGTCTCGAGCACGGCCGGCTGCGCACCATGGACCTCGTCGATGAAGAGCATGTCGCCTTCGCGCAGCCCCGCGAGCAGGATCACGAGCGCCCCGATGTCCTTGAGCATGGGGCCCGTCGTCCGATGGAGCCGCGTGCCGAAGCAGCGCGCCATGCCCTTGGCGAGCGACGTCTTGCCCGTGCCGGGCGGGCCGTAGAGCAGCGTGTGGGGGAACGCCTCACCGCGCGCCCGCCGGCCCGCCGCCCGTCGCCCCAGCCGCGCGAGCATCGCGTCCTGCGCGACGAGGCCGCGGAACGCTTCCTCGGGCGACACGGGTTCGGGCTTCGGCGCGTCGGGCGCCAGGTCGCGCATCGATGCGCCCGGTCGCAAGAGGAACCCTTGCTCCCGGCGGTACTTGATGCGGTGCGCATGGCGACGCCACCACGAGCGATCGATGGTGGCCGGCACACGCGGCGCCGCCGGCTGCGTCGGTTCGGCGGGAGCGATCTCCGGCGGGGCCATCGGCATGCACAGCTCGGGTGACGGCTCGCTTCCGGGTTCGTAGACGGGCCGTCCCTTCATGTCGGTGAACCGGATTGCCTCGGCCCGCGTGCCGACGAGGATCAGCCGCCCCGCGTGAACGTGCGAGTGACACCGGGTGCACAGCGTGATGAGGTTCCACGTCACGGTGGGCCCGCCTTCCGAGCGGTACTGGATGTGGTGCACCATCAGGTCCTTGGACGCACCGCAGCAACGGCAGCGACCGCCGTCCCGCATCAACACGCGCGTGCGCATCGCCGACGGCGTCGGGTCGTCGTTCGTCTCGTCCGCATCGCGCAGCGGATCGTCCGCGCGCACGATCGGGATCGGCCCGAGATCGGAGTCCATGTACAGCCCGCCGTCCTCGCCTTCCTTGAGCACGACACGGAAGTGCGAGCTGTTGACCCGCTTGCGACCCGGCACGGTGCCGTCGGCCTCCAGATTCAGGAAGATCCCCGCGAGCTCCGCGAACAGCTCGACGTAGTCGATCGAACGATCGCACTCCGTGGCGAGCTTCTTGCGCGCCGCTTCGAGCTTGCCGTAGGTGATCGGATCCAGGTCCACGGCCACGGGGAAACGTGGCTCGGGAAGACCGCGCGTCGATCCCTCGGGACGGGGCGCGGTGCCGGGCGTCGCCAGCTTCACGTCGAGCTTGAGCTTCTTGACGGTGGAGGCGAGCGCGCGCTCGAGCCACGCCGCCTCGTGTTCGGGTACGACCACACGCATGAGCAGGACCAACTTCGACCACGAGAGCCGCTGTTCGCAGAACGCGCGGTCGATGGCCGGCAGCTCGAGCAGCTTGCGCCCGACCGTGATCAGCTCCCCCACCCGACGGCGGTCGAGACCGAGTCGGTCCTCCGCGTAATCGCGCGTGCACGCATGCGCCGTCTCCTGCCAGAGGCGCCGGTCCTCCATCTCCACGAGGTAGAAGGCCAACCCCCGCTGGCCCGCATCGTTCAGGCGCGCGAACTGCGTCAGATGCGCCTCCACCTCGTCGAGTGCGAGGCCCTGGCGGAGGTCAGCGGCCGCCAAGACACGGCGCAATTCGGTCAATTTGCACATCTTCGATCCTCCTCATCCCAACCCTTCCTGACACGAACACCATGCTAACCGAGGGTGCAGGGGCGGCCAGGGCCGCGGCCCTGCAAAGCGTCGGATTCGCGGGCCGTCGAGCGGTGCGGAACGGGCGTAGGCTCGGGCGATGCGCCTGTGCTACTGGGACGACCAGCCGAACTTCGGGGACGCGCTGAACCCATGGCTCTTCCCGCGCCTTCTGCCGGGTCGCTTCGACAAGGAGAGCGATACGCGCTTCCTCGGCATCGGCACGATCCTCGGGCACTGCTACCCCGCAGCCAGCCGCAAGGTCGTCTTCAGCAGCGGCTACGTCGTCGATGAACACGACAGCTACGGCCCGCGCCCCACCCTCGACGAAACGTGGGACGTCGTGTGCGTCCGCGGACCGCTCACGGCCGAGGCGCTCGGCCTCTCCGCCGACGCAGCCGTCACCGACGGCGCCACCCTGCTGCGCTTCGTCGAGCTCCCCGAACCCGCACCCGCCACGCGTACCGTGTTCATGCCGCACCTGACCAGCACGGAGCACTTCGACTGGGCGCCCCTGTGTGAAGACGCCGGAATCACGTACGTGGATCCCCGGCGTTCCGTAGACGACGTGCTCGCTGTGCTGCAGAGCGCGGCGCTCGTGCTTGCCGAGGCGATGCACGCCGCGGTCGTGGCGGACACCCTGCGCATCCCGTGGGTGCCCGTCCGCGCGTACCCCACTGTGCATCCGTTCAAGTGGCGCGACTGGACAGCGTCCCTTGAGCTGGCCTACGAACCCGTACCGCTCCCCGAGCTGCGAGCGCACGACGGCGTCGTGGACGTGCCCAAGCGCCGCTTCGTGCCGCGCCCGCTGCGTCGGCTGGACAGGGCACGCCGGCGCCGCGGGGTACTGCAGGGTGCCGTGCGTGCGCTGAAGCGCGCCGCCGCGTCACGCGCCTGGCTCAGCGACGACGCCGTGTACGAAGCGCGCAGCACCGAGCTGAGGGAACGGCTCGAGCGCCTGGCGCAGTGAAGCGCCGACTCACTCGCCGCGCATCGCCTCCGGCATCCAGGGCGGCAAGGACGCGACCGCCGCCCGGGCCGCTTCGGTCGTGGGGATCCCCCACGCTTCGAAGAAGGGGCCGAGGTTCTTGCCGACGCGCTTCGAGTAGCGCACGAGGAACTGGTCGCGCTTGTCCTGGTCGGTCTTGGGCAGCTCGTGCTTGGGCAGCGTGCGGTACGCCGCGAAGACGTCGATGAAGGACTGCCATCCGAACGCTTGCTGCAGCTGCCAGTAGGTGGTCAGCGCCAGCCACGGGTCTCGCTTCCACTGCTGGAAGTCGGGCCCGGAGGCGCGATACGCGGCGAGCTTCTTGGCGGAGACGGGCACGTTCTTGCGCCCCTTGTCGGGCGGGATGCCGCAGACCTGGTCGAGGATGTAGAGGCTGAAGAGGTTGACCGTCACCTCGGTCGTGCCGTCGAAGGTCCAGTGGCGCGACTGGTGGTTGTGCCCCATCTCGTGGAAGAGGCCCCAGCTGCCCTTCGCGAGCTTCGCCTTGTCGGCCATCCAGCCCGCCGCGTCGAGATGCGTCATGAACGGGTAGCCGGAGTGCATGTATCCGTTGCTGATCTGCACGTCGGCGCAGACGCGCTCCGGTGCGTGCCGTTCGCGCGGTCGCGCGGCGAGATCCGCACACGCGTCCTGGATGCGGTCCCAGAACCGAAGCACCGGTTCGGGATCGTCGAGCGTGCGTACGTTGGCGGCCGGCAGCGTGAGGATGACCTTCTTCGTCTCGAGCTCCGCCCACGGCCCCGGGTAGGCGCGGATCGTCTCGCGCCACGCCTGCGGGGTCGTCTCGCCGAGCACGAAGCGCGGCGCGGGCACCCCGCCCTCGACCCCGACCTCGATGTCGCCCGCACGCAGCGCCTTGGGCGCCGTGATGTAGATCAGCCCCCCGAACGCATTGGCCGCCGTCGTCGAAGTCTCTTGAATCGGGAACCAGCGCGAGATCGACGGCGCCCGGGACCAGCTCGGCTTGTGCCAGGTCTTGTCGGTGTGGCTGCCGATGCGCACGCCCAAGCCGTCCTCGACATGGGCCCCCGGAACGGTCACGCGGATGCGCGCGCCGGGCGCGGCGTAGAGTCCGGTGGAGTGCCAGACCGGCTTGCCCGCCGCGGCGTAGATGCCCTCACGCGGATGGCCTGCCCGCGACGTCTCGAGCACGACGGTCCGGCGCTCGGTGCGCGCGCCCTTCGGTACGTCCCCGGGGAACGCAGCCGCCGCGGGATGCGCCTTCACCTCTCTTGCCGGGATCGCCTCGATCCGCCGCACCTCGAGCCCGAGCAGCACACGGTCGAGTGCGCGCGTGACCGGCAGCGGTGTGGCGGCCGTCGGCACGATGGCGCCGCGCTTGTCGCGCAGCAACCGCACGAGCCGCGGCATGAGCAGCTTGTCGTTCTCAGGCAGCGTGGCCGCGGCCCGGAGCACGACCGCCGACGCCTGCCGGAGGGCTGCTTTGCTGGCCTGCGCCTCGCCCACGGCCTGGGCCTCGAGCAGCGTGAGCGCGTCGCTGGCGTTCGCCAGAGCCAGCCGCTTGCCGTCCGCCGCATACCGCTTGTTGGAGGCGCGGAGGGTTCCGTCGCCCCAGAGCACGCCGGCTTCGGCCAGGAGGGTGTTGCCGGGGTGCTCCGTGGCGAGGTCCTTGCCGGGGTTCAGCTGCAACCAGCCCCACCCGAGGCTCGCGGTCACGAGCCCGCCCCCCTGCTTCACGAAGCGGCGCACCGCTTTGCGCGCAGCGTCACCGCGGATGCGGCCGACGTCGACGCACAGCACGGCCACGCCGCGGAGGTCCTTGGCGTTCGACGCGAGGTCCGCGGCTTGGCGAACCGTCACCGCCTCCGTATCGAGCGCGGCGGCCAGGCCCGCGGCGCGCACGACGAGGACGTCGCCGTTCCGGCGACCTCGGGCCCAGACCACGGCATTCTGAAGCAGGCGGGTCGTATCCGCGACGGCGAGCGTGCCCTTGGAGAAGTACCCCCCGTGGCCGAAGGCGACGATGCGTCCGCGTCCGAACGAGGCCACCCCCACCACGGGCTCACGATCGTCGCCGGCGGTGACGATCGCCTGCGCCTCCGGCGAGACGAGACAGAGCGGGCCGGGAACCCCCGGCACGGCGATGGTGGTGACCCCCTCGAGCAGGGCCTGCTGCGCGTCTCCGTCCGGCGCGCCGCGGACATCCGGCGCGGCCAGCAAGAGCAGGAGCAGCAAGGCGGTCGTACGAAGGCGCATCGAGGGCCCAGGCTACTCGCGCGCCACGTAGATCGTGTCGACCTGGTCCGCGTCGATCATCGGGTTGTAGACCTCGATCGCGTGGGTCTCGACCTTCGCGAACACGCCCCCCAGGAGCGACGTGAAGCCTTCGTTCTCCCGTCCGGCGGACCACAGGGCGAACACGCCCCCGGGCGCGAGCAGCGAGGCGACGTGCTCGAGCGGCGCACCGCCGTAGAAGCGCGCGTGCTCCCGGGCGAGCCATTGATCCGGCGCGTGGTCGATGTCGACGAGGATCGCGCCGTAGCCCCCCGGGGGCGGCTCGACCAGCGCCGGCCCGGTCCCGCTCACGTTCTCGAAGAAGTCGCCGCAGACGATGCGGCAGCGCGGATCGGTCGTGAGCTGCGCACCCAGGGGCACCTTCGACGTGGCATGCCACTCGATCACCTCGGGCAGGAACTCGACGACGGTCACGCGCCGGACCTGCTCGTAGGTGAGGGCCGCGAAGGCCGTGTACCCGAGCCCCAGACCACCCACCAGCACCTCGTGCGGGCCGTCACCGAGGGTGGCGATCGCGAGATGCGAGAGCTGGAGCTCCGACTCGTTGAGCCAGCTCGACATGAGCAGGTCGTCGTTCAGCTTGATCTCGTACACGTCGGTGTCGCCGAGCCCCGGCACGCGACGCCGGCGCAGGATGAGCGTGCCCAGCGCGGTCTCGCGCACGTCCAGCTCTTGGTAGCCCACGCTCATGACGTCCCCAGCGCCCTACTTCGCCGCCGGCTTGACGATGCGCTGGCCCGCACCGCGCCAGAGATCCGTGTTCTTGTAGAACGCGTACCAGGCGAACCAGAAGAGGCGGTAGTGGATCACCTCTACGCCCTTGGCGTCTCGGATCCGGACCTCGTCGGCCTCCGCGTCGTACGTCACCGTCAGGGTCTCGTCGCCGATCGTGTCCGTGAGCGGCTTCGAGAGCTGGCGAAGGCCCTCCAGGGCGTAGGCGCGCATGCCGCCTTTGCGGATCACGCCGATCACCTCGGCCTTCGGATGCAGCAGCTTGCTCTTCTTGCCGACCGGGAACCAGATGCGCTCGGACTCGACGTAACCCGGATACGGGGACCGCGCGTAGGAGCCCTTGCTCCACATCTCCGGGTCCTCCATGAGCACCGACGCTTCCGGATGGCGCTTCTTCAGCACGTCGAAGCGCAGCATGCGGCTCGGAAGCACCGTGAGCCGGTCGCCCGTCCGCGGGCCGGCGACGGCCTCGAGCTGGAGCTGGCTCCAGAACGTCTCCGACTGGTGGTCGTACATGAGCACATCGGACTTGTAGAGATAGCCGGACACGCCGAACGTGAGCGTGTCGTCCCCGACCTTGCGGGAGTACACGACCGAGGAGCCGCACAGGGGACACCAGCTGACCAGCACCGGCTCGCCGCCCACGACGTCATTGACGAGCTCGTGCAGGTCGAGGATGTAGATCGGGTACGCGTGGATCGCCTCGCCGATCTCCACCACGATGACGCGCGGGTCCTCGCCGCCGGGTTGGAAGTCCTTCGCCGCGATGAACTTCGGTTCGAGGATCGCAGGAATCGCGTCGCGCGGATCCGGGCGCGGGATGCCCTTGCGGAAGAGCGGCCGCCGGAGCGTATGGCGCACCGCGTCCGGATCCTCGGCGAGCCGGAACGCGGAAGCGCCCGGGTCGGTCTCGCTCTTCGGCTCGGGTGTCGACGACGGCTCTTCGGTGCGGGTCGGCGTCGGCTTGGGCTCACCGCAACCGACGACGAGCGAGCCGACGATCAGAAGACCCAGGATCCAGCGCTGCACCGATCGACTCCTCACCTCGTGTCCTGTCCCCGCAGCATAGGCCCACTCGGGGCTACCGCTGGGGTTCGGCGCGAGGGGCGCGCCGCGCGGTGACGGCGAGCACGACGCCCGTGAGCACGAGCGCCGCGCCCCCGAGCTTGAGCGCCGAGAGCGTCTCGAAGGGCACGCGGTCCTGGTCCATGCGGTTGGTGATCGCGAGCACGCCGAGCGTGACCACGGGCCCGAGCGTGGCGATCACCGCCGCCGTGCTGGCCTCGATGTGGCGCAGGCTCTCGGCGAACGACCAGTACGCGACGACGGTGTTCATGCAGAGATAGAGAATCGCGAGCCACTGCACCCCGTCGGGCGTGCGCCACGACTCGAGCGCTGCGCCCGGTAGCGCCACGAGCGCCGAGAGCAGGAAGATCCACATCATCGTGGCGCCCGCGTCGTGCTCGCGCCCGAGCCGCTTGTGGGCGACGGCGTACACCGCCCACGTCAGGGCGGCCAAGAGGACGAGCAGCACGCCGAACGCAGTCCGCGGCTCGCCGGACGCCTCCCGCCAGGAAACGAGCGTCACGCCGACGAACGCGATCAGCGTGCCCAGCGCCTGGCGCCGTGACATGCGCTCCCCCAACACGACAAGGCTCAGGAGGATCAGGAACAGCGGCGCGGTCTGGATCAGCACCTGGCTCGTCCCTGCGCCCGTGCGCTCCACCCCCCACATGTAGAGCACGTAGTTGCCGCCGAGGCCGAGCGCCGCGAGATAGATCAGTCGCGGCGGGCGCTGAAAGAGCGCGCGCCCCTTGCGGCTCGCCAGCACGAGCATCAGGAACAGACCCGCGACGGTCAGGCGCAGCGCCGACAGGACCGGCGCGCTCATGCCGGGCAGGGCGATCACACCCCCGATCGGCACCGTGCCCCACACGAGGGCCGCAACGCCGGCCAGCAGGACCCCCTTTGTCGCGCTCCGCTCCATGGAGCGAAGCGTACGAGGGGGGGACCGACTAGCCGCCGGCGTTCCAGCCGTCGAGCAGCTTGAAGAGGGCGTGGCCCTCGGCGTAGCGCGGGTGGGCGCGCGTGATGCCGACGCTGATGCCGCCCACGTCGCGGAACCACTGGTCCGCCGCGCGGATGGCGTCCTCGACCGGCGTCGAGTCGTTGCCGGCCGCCACGTTGAGCTTCGCGCCGATCAGCGCCCAAGCGAGGGCATAGCTCATGTCGATCGAGCCGGCGACGTTGCCCACTGCCTGGGAGTGCCCGGCGTCGAGCAAGCGATTGCCGTTGTCGAGCAGGTCGATCGCCTCCTGGCGCGTGAGGACCTCGTCACCCACGGGGATGCTGTCGAGGACCCAGCGGTCCTGGTTGTCGACCCACCAGCCGCAGAAGTGCAGGCGGATGTTGGAGGCCGAAGCGCAGTAGCCGAACGAGATGCCCGTTACGTCCTGGCCGGACATGGTGACCGGCATCTCGGTCACACCGCCCGCCGGCGTGAAGCCGTCGAGCGCCTCGCCGGGATCCTGCTCGGTCGCGGGGATCTTCACGCGGTAGTCGCCGCTCTGGACCTCGAAGGCGTACGCGCCGTTGGCGTCCGTCGTCGTGCGGCGGATCTCGGCGCCCAGCGCATCGCAGAGGATGACCGTCACGCCCGCGCGCGGGGACTCCCCCACCTCGGGCTCGTGCACGCCGTCGCAGTCGCTGTCGATGAAGACGACGCCACTGAGGCCCGTGCGCACGACGAAGCCCGCGTCGTAGCAGTGCAGCGCCTCCCCGGGACCGGGGGTCGTGACGGGCAGCGTCACGTAGCCGGGGTTGGTCGTCGGATCGCCGTCCGAGTCGGCGCAGTCGTCGGCGCCCTGGTCGTGGACGGTCGGCGCACCGCCGAGCAGGCCGGCGTCCGTCAGATCGATCCGGATCTCGTAGGCCGTCGACGACGCCTCGAGCCCGCCCGGCACGTTCGTGTTGTTGAACACGTACTTGCCGTCGGCGTCCGTGACCGTCGTGGCGATCTCGGCCCCGCCGCGCCACAGCCGCACCGTGACGCCGGGCAGGGGCTCGTCGCCCTGGTCCTGGATGCCGTTGCGGTTGTGGTCGGCGAAGACCAGGTTGCCGATCTCGACCGGCGCGGGCTCGATGATCAGCTCCAGGTCGCCCAGGCCGTTGCCCTTGCCGAAGTACGTCTGTGAACCGTCGCGCGGGACGATCTCGTAGCGGCCGGTGTCGAGCCCGGTGGAGGTGCTCATCCACTCCATCCCCTGGCTCCAGATGTCGAACGGGTCGAAGATCGTCGTGACGACCTCGCCGCGGCCGGGCCAGATCGCCAGACCGCCGGTGACCAGCTCGCCGTGCGTGCCGCGGAAGTTGTCCTGCCAGAAGAACTCGCCGTTGTTGCCCGGCCCGTCGTCGGAGCGCAGCCAGGCGCCACCCGTCCCGGGGTCGTTCGTCGGGCAGGCGGGGTCCCCTTCCATCACCCACGCGCCGTTGATGCGGCAGACGCGGAGGATGTCGCCGCCGGTGACCGACTCGGCCAGGTTCAGCAGCGCGGCGCCGCTGACCGGCTGGTACTGGCGGTGGCCGAGCTGGTGGCCGGAGATGTCCATCAGGTCCAGGATCATCGCGCCGTCGTCGGCGAAGGCGATGTCGCTGATCGCGGGCTGCGGCCAGACGCCGATGACGCGGTTGCCCGCGTTCGAGGGCGTGACGTCGGCCCAGGTGCGGGCCCAGGGACGCCAGGTCAGGAAGGTGCCGGGCCAGGTCCGCTCGCGGTTGTAGTCGAGCGCGATCGTGAGCTCGGTCTGGAAGCCCGCGGCGACGTTCTCGGGATCGAAGGAGAGCACGTAGCCGGCCAGGTCGGCTGCGGACTGGCTCGTCTCGGCGCTCGCCACGACGCCGAGGTAGCCGACGCCCCGGTGGAACGCGAGGCCCCAGGGGCGCAGCACGCCACCCGGCGCGGCCGGCACGCCCGGCAGCGCGTCGAGCAGGTGCTGCTCGACCGTCGCCGCGGGAGGAAGTACGGCGGGGTCCGAGATGTCGATGCGCACGAGCGCGCGCTGGTGCGTGTTCACGAGCCAGAGCGACTGCGCGTCCTCGCTGAGGTCGATGTCGCCGAAGCCGCGGCGCCCGACCTTGCCGAACGCGTCGAGGTCGGTGTTGATGCCGGGCGTCGCGGGGATCTCGTAGTCGGGGCCCCCGGTGCGCGTCACCGTGCCGAGATCGATGGCGGCGCCGCCGTTGCTCGGCACCACCCCCTGCAGGTCGAAGGACTGGGAGACGCCGCGCGTCGGGCTCGCGTAATCGACGACGTAGACGCCGCCCATGCCGAGTGCGCCGAGGCCCGAGTGCCGCTTCAGGAACGCGGCCGTGAAGAGCCGCTGGGTGACGGGCTCGTAGGCCTCGCCCCACACCGTCCCGACCTCGGCGATGGACGCGTCGTGCTGCTTGCCGCCCGTGCGGTCATAGCGGATCGAGACGATGCCCGTCGCCGCCTGGCCGGCCGACTGTCCCGTCACGAAGCAGGCGGTCGCGAGCCGCGGGGGCGTGGCCGGGTTGTCGAAGTTGTAGAGGTTGCGTGCCTTCAGGCCGAAGTCGGTGCCGAGCGCGCTGCCCACGACGAGCTGGTGGGCGGTGCCGTTGTCGGTACCGGCGAAGGCGGGCACCATCCACGAGGCCCAGCCCGAGAAGGCGAAGCGCACGCCGGTGAGCGTTGCCACGTCGTCGATGCGCCAGTCCCCGTTCGCGTCCGTGACGTCGGTGCCGACCACGTTGGCGGCCACGTCGTAGGCGGTCACGGTCACGCCGGCGACGCCCGGCTCGCCGGCGTCCCGCGCACCGTCGTTGTCCGCGTCCTCGAAGACCGAGCCCGCGTTGATGCGGCCGTCCGGCACGCTGTCGTTGTCGATGTCGATCTCGACCTCGTCCACGATCCCGTTGCCGTTCACGTCGAGGCTCGA
>JASJAY010000001.1 GCA_030066775.1 Planctomycetota bacterium | reverse complement strand
CCTCCGACCTCGGCGCGACCAGGAGCACGCGTCCGCCGTCCGGCACGACGACGCTGGCGTCGATCGCGCGCCGTAGCCGCGGGGCCTTCGCGCGCGTCCAGACGGCGTCGATGCCGATCGCGATGGCGTCGCCTTCGAAGCGCGGCGCGAGCTCTACGCGATGACCGGAGAAGCGACGGCCTTCGGACTCCCCGACCTCGAGCGTCGCGTGCTCGCCGACGTACGTGACGATGCTCGGGGCGATCAGGAACTCGGCCTGATCGCTATCCCTCACAGACTCGAGGAGAGCCCGCGCTTCCGCCTCGTCGAGCGGCTCGCTGACGCCCGCGCTCGCCATGGGCAGGTCGGCGAGCAGCTCCGGGCGGTCGAACGTCAGGCACGTCGTCTCGAGCAGGACCTCGCGGCCGTCCAGTTCGTCGGCGAACGGGACCACGGCGAGCTGCCGAGCGGTCTTAGGCGCAGAACCGGCGGGCGGACAGCAGCATCCCCACAGAGACGGTGCGGCCAGGATCAGGATCGCAAGCGATACGGTTCGCATGGGCGCCTCCTCGTCTTCCTTCGACGATCCGGAAACCGCTCCCCTGTGCAGATTCTGCGCGCGGCGCGGCAATACACTGGCATCGAACGCCGAGGGGAGGTTCGCATGGCCCGCATCCGGCATGCAACGGTCGCTCTGCTCATGCTCGTGAGCGCGCTCAGCGCATCCCGCGCTGCCGCGGAGGAAGAGCCGCTCCGTGCCGACCTGCAGGCGCGCATCGACGCGCTGCGGGCCGATGACGTCGACACGCGGCGCAAGGCCGTCTACGAGCTGTGGCAGCTCGAGCGGCGATCCCAGTTCGCGCTGCCCGCGCTTGCCGAGGCCATCCGGGACCCGGATGAATACGTGCGGACCACGGCCGCGCGCGTGCTCGCCTTGTTCGACTGGATGAAGGTCCCCGCTGCGCTCCATGCCGTGCTGCCGCAGCTGATCGAGGCGCTGGACGACGAGCGCATCGAGGTGCGGCGCGAGGCCGCCGGGCTGTTGTGGCGCGTGGGCCCCACGCTCGCCGAAGTCCCCGAGGGACTCCTTCCCGCACTCGAGCGGGCGCTCGCGTCGGAGGATGCGCTCCTCTGTTCCCGCGCCGCGTCCGTCGCCGTCAACCTGAACGTACGCGCCAAGTCCCTGGCGCCCCTGCTCGGCAAGCGCCTGGACCACGAGGACCCGCGCGTGCGGCAGTGGATGGCGCAGGCGATCGGCGCGACGGATCCGCGCGGGCAGCTCAAGGCGCTGCTGCGCGCATTCCGGGATGAGGACGCGACCGTGCGCGAGGCGGCACTCGCAGCGGTCACGGGCATGGCTGCGCCGATTCCCCTCACCCGGGCGGACGTACCGAAGGGGTTCGTCATGGCCGTCGAGCAGGCCTTGCGCGATCCCGTGGCGAACGTGCGCCGCGCCGCGGCCGGCATCTTCTGGTCGCTCATGCTCCGCGAGGGCGTTCCCTCATTGACCAAGGTCTTGCTCGAGGACCCCGACGTGACCGTTCGCAGTGCCGCCGCCCTGTCGCTCGGGGGTCTGGGCGATCCGAGCGCGCTGCCCGCGTTGAGCGCATGCACGTTGAACCAGGATCCCGCGATCCGCGGCGCGGTGGCGCTGGCAATCGGACAGCTCGGTCCGGAGGGCGCCGCGGCCCTGCCCATGCTCCGCCGCCTCACGAAGGACGAGAACATGGGCGTCCGTGCGAGCGCCCTCCGAGGCCTCGGCTATCTCGGCGCGTTCGCCGCGCCCGCGCGCGACGCGATCGTCGAGCGGCTGGCCGACAGCGAGATCGGCGTGCGCATGGCGGCTACCGAAGCGCTCCTGGGCTTGATCAAGGCCGGCGCCGGGGACGCCGACCTCGTACCCCCGCTCCGTTCGGTCCTGCTCGACGACGATCCCAACGTGCGCAACTACGCCGCCCAGGTCGTACGGGCCCTGGGCGCGCCCGCACGTCCGTTGATCCCGGTCCTCATCCGGCAGCTGGAGAAGAGCGACGGCTCACAGGCGGCGACCGTCCAGTCGCTCGTGTGGACCCTGGCCGGGTTCGGCCCGGCCGCAGCCGATGCGCTGCCGGTCCTGAAGACGATCCAGACCGAGGATCGCTGGCGGCAGATGGCCCTCGTCGGGGCCACCGCATGCATCGCCCCCGAGAGCGCGGAGGGCAAGGCCGCGCGCGCGCAGCTGGCGGGCTGGCTCGCCGATCCGCAGCGGGCCAGCGCGGCGCTCATGTGGCTGGCAGAGCTGGGTCCGGGCGCCGCGTCGGCCGCGCCCGCGATGGAGGCGCTGCTCGATGATCGCCAGCTGCGACTGTCCGCCGCGCAGACGCTGCTGCAGGTGGTCTCGCCCGCCCCGGAGAACGCCCTGTTCGTTCTGCTGCTCGAGCTCGAGGCGAGGAAGAACGGCCTCCTCAGCTTGACGCTCGGGGATGGCGGGCGCCGGCTCGCGCCGATCGCACCCCGTCTGCTCCCGTACCTGGCCGCACCGTCACCCCGGGTGCGCCAGCAGGTGGCGGAGGCGCTCGGCAAGCTGGGCAACGCCGCACCCCCCATCATCGAGGCGTTGGACGGTGCGCGGAAGGACGTCGACGCGACGGTGCGCATGGCGGTCGCGATCGCGCTGAAGCGGCTCTCGCCGCCCGAGAAGTAGCGCGGCGACGTACGCCTACTTGCCGCGGCGGATGCGCTTCCCCTGCTGCTCGTCGTCCTCGGCGGCGGGCTGCGGCTTGGGCGCCGGCGGCGGCACGACTTCGATCTCCTTGGGCGGCTGCATTTCGCGCAGGAAGTCCGCGTCGAGGGACAGCACCTTGGCGGTGACGAGGATGAAGCGCGCGTTCTTCTCCTTGCCATTGCCGTAGACGGCGGGCGAGGACAGCAGGATCGTGCCACCGGTCGGGATCGTCGCGTTGGCGTTGACCCCACCCACCTCGATCTCGGGCAGCTGGATCGTGACCGGCTCCGCGCCCTCGCGGAACACGATCTTGCGCTCCTTCATCGGCCGCTCGAGATGCGCCCACGTGACGTCGATGTCGAGGGTGATGTGGCGCTGCTCCTTGCTCACGACGGGCCGCACGTCGATCGTCATGCCGTCCTGCACGATGCCGATGATGGGATCCGCGATGAAGTCGTCCTGTGCGACCTCGATGTCGTAGTCCTGCACGTAGGAGACCTGGTTGAGCAGGCTGACGTTGGCGCGCTGGCGGTCGTAGACGGTGATGCGCGGGGCCGTGATCTGCTCGATCCGCTCGCTCTTCTCGACCGCACGGAGGATCACCTCCACCTGGGTGTCGTCGAGGAACGTGAAGCGCTTGCCCTCACCGTCGGAGACGCCGACGTCGCGTAGGAAGTTGTAGCCACCCTTCGTCTCGAGGATGCGCGTCTCGATGTTGACGACCGTGACGGGCCCCTTCGTGGGGATCTCGAGGTCTGCGCCGGCCTCGGACTTGATGCGCTCCACCAACGTCGGCGCCAGCTTGCGAATCGCATCCTGGACGCGGCGCACGGTCTCCACGCTGGCGCCCTCGAGGTACTGCGCCGCGAACGCTTGCTGGCCCTCGCCGCCAACGAGGATCATGCGCGCGACCTGCTCGGGGGTCAGCCCCTTCTTCTTCGGCGCTTCGTCTTCGGCGTGGGTCGGCGGCGCAAGCAGGACCAGCAACGCGAGCAACAGGGCGAGGGAACACGATCGACGCATGAGAGCTCTCCGGGTTGCGCGGGGGGAGCATCGACCTTCGAGCGACGGCGTAACTCCGTGCTCACCTCGTGGTCATCTCGGCGTCACTCTGCCGCGCGCGCGGCGCGTGCGCACATGCACGCGTCATCTTTGGGACGCAGGCGTGACGCGACGGCTCAGGAGAAGACGTCGGCCTGCGGCGTGGACTTGGCCTCGTCCTCGGCCTTCTCGGCGTCCTCGGGCGGATGCGAGGCGAACCAGCGGATGACCTTGGAGAAGACCCAGATCATGAAGAGCGCGGCGAGCACCGCGACGGCGATGCGCACCCAGGGGGGGACGAACTCCTCGAGCTGGTTGAGCGCTTCTTCGGCCTGGCGCGCGAGCATCGCGTATGCGATGGAGACGACCACACCGGCGATCGCCACCGAGAGGAAGGTCGCCTTCTTCGAGATGCCCAGGATGCGCCCCATGAGCCCGCCGCCGAGGGCGCCGGAGCCCGGCAGGGGCGTGATCACGAACGCGCCGACGCCGACCACCGCCCAGCGCCGGATCCACGGCCGCTGCTTCAAGGTGAGCACGGCGTTCTCGCGCGCTTGGCGCATGTAGGGACCGATCTTGGGCAGCTTCTGGAGCAGCGGGAGGTTGTACGCGTACCACCAGGCGCTCACGGCGTTCACGTACATCACGATGAACGCGAGGTCCCAGGTGCTGAGGGTCAGCTCGACGAGCTCGTTGCCCACGACCGCCTTGCCGAAGACCACCGTCGTCCCGGCGCCGAAGAGGCTCGCGCCCGCGGCGATCAGGACCTCGTTCATCGTGCGCAGGTCGATGAAGAGGTAGATGCCACCGGCCACGAGCGCAGTGAGGGCGAGGGGCCCCAGCAGGTACGCGCAGCGCCAGAGGAAGCCCACGCGCTCGTTCAGGTAGTCGGGATGGGTCTCGGTAGGCGTCATGGATCCGAGGCGGCCCCCGCCGGCGCCGCGCCGGCCGTCGGGAGCATAGCCGAGGACGCGGGGCGATTCCGCCGAGGCGCCACCGCTGCCTCAAGAACCGGTGAAGCGCGGGCGACTCCCGTATGGTGGGCCGCCCGCGGGAGCGCCCCCGCCGGAATCTCGCCGTGCATACCGTCCTCGTCACCTTCGGCACGCGCCCCGAGGCCATCAAGATGGCGCCCGTCGTGCGTGCGCTGCGGGCCCGGAAGGACGACCTGCGGACGGTGGTCTGCGTGACGGGCCAGCACCGCGGGATGCTCGATCAGGTGCTCGCCCGGTTCGAGCTCGAGCCCGACATCGACCTCGACGTGATGGAGCCGAACCAGACGCTGGCCGGCGTCACGGCGCGCGTGCTCACCCGCATGACCGAGGTCATCGAGGAGACCGAGGCCGATACGGTCGTGGTGCAGGGCGACACGACGACGGCCATGGCCGGCGCGCTGGCGGCGTTCTATCTGCAACGCCGGGTGGCGCACGTCGAAGCGGGCCTGCGCTCGGGCCGCATGGACGCGCCCTTCCCGGAGGAGATGAACCGCGTCGTGATCGACGCGTTCGCGGACCTGCTCTTCCCCCCTACCCCGGCGGCGGCAGGGAACCTGGCGGGCGCTCCGCCCGAGCGCGCCCTCGTCACGGGCAATACGTCGATCGACGCGCTGCTCTGGATGCGCGACCGGCTGTCCGACCTGGCGCTGCCGATCGTGGAGCGCTTCGCGAAGGCCGAGCGGCTCGTGCTGATCACGGCGCACCGCCGCGAGAGCTTCGGCCAGCCATTCGCCGACCTGCTCGACGGTATCGAGACGCTCGCGCGCGCCCACCCGGACATCGACTTCGTGTACCCGGTGCACCCCAATCCGAACGTGCTGGGCCCGGTCGAAGCGCGGTTGTCGGCGCCGAACATCCACACCATCGAGCCCGTCGAGTACGCCGAGCTCGTCTGGTTGCTCGACAAGGCCGAACTCGTCATCTCCGACAGCGGCGGGCTGCAGGAGGAAGCGCCCACGCTCGGGCGCCCGATCCTCGTCCTGCGGGAGGTGACGGAGCGCCCCGAGCTGATCGACGCCGGCGCCGGCATCCTCGTGGGGACCGACACGAACCGGATCGTCGCGGAAGGCACGCGGCTGCTCGGGGATGCCGAGGCGCGGGCGCGGATGGCGCGCGCGCACGAGCTGTTCGGTGACGGCCGCGCGGCCGAGCGCATCGCCGCCGCCATCGCAGGAGACCCCCTCGCGCCGTGGGTCCCGCCGCCGATGCCCGACGCGCAGGCGGGAACGACGGCGTGACGCGCGGGCCCCACGCGCCGGTGCTCTGGTATCTGCTGCCCGCCTACAACGAGGCGGCCAACCTGCCGCCGCTCCTCGCCGACTTCCGCGAGACGATGCACGCGTGGGACGACGCGCCGACGGCGCGTGTCGTGGTCGTCGACGACGGCAGCACGGACGAGACGGCCGCGGCCGCCCGCGGCGTGGAGGGGCTCGACGTCACCGTGCTCGTCCACGATCCGAACCAGGGCCTGGGTGCCGCGATGCGCACGGGCATCACCCATGTGCTCGCCCACGGGCAGGACGACGACCTGCTCGTCACGATGGACGCCGACCACACCCATCCACCGGAGCTGATCCCGGGCATGGTCGCCAAAGCCCACGCAGGCGCCGACCTCGTCATCGCCTCGCGCTTCCAGCCGGGCGCGGAGGTGCACGGCCTCGACGCCCTGCGCACATGGATCAGCGTGGTGGCGTCGTGGCTCCTGCGGTGCCTCTTCCCCGGCGCGCGCGACTACACGTGCGGCTACCGCGTCTACCGCGTCGGGCTCCTGCGCTGGGGCGCCACGCGTTACGGCCCGGAGTTCCTGAACCAGGCCGGCTTCTCGGTGATGGTCGACCTGCTGCTCAAGCTGCGCCGTCGCGCGCGGCGGATCGACGAGGTCCCGTTGATCCTGCGCTACGACCGCAAGCAGGGCGCCTCGAAGATGAAGCTCTTGAGCACGGCGATCACCACCCTGCGCTTGCTCGCCCGACGCTTCGTCGGCAATCCGCGCGGCCCCTAGACCCTCAGTGCCAGCGCGTGTGCGGCACCCGGTTCTTCACGAACCAGTCGAAGAGCAGGCCGCCGTAGGTGCGCGCGGTCCAGTTGCGCTCCTGGAAGAAGCCCTGGAGCGCCCGGTGCAGCGCCGGCAGGTTGTAGAAGGGCACCTTGGGGAAGTAGTGGTGCTCGATGTGGTAGTTCGACCACAGGAAGATCCGGTCCCAGAAGAAGGGGCTCGGGCGGATGACCGTCCCCCACTTGGCCGGGTCGTCGGGATCGATGTCGTAGTGCTGGCCGAGCCGGTTGATGGCGAACGCGACGGGGAACACGACGAACACCGGCAGGATGTGCAGCTTCAGCGCGAGCTGCCAGCCGAGGGTCAGCCACAGCACGGCGGGGATCGCAAGATGCAGCGCGATCGCCATCGTGCGTTCGCGGGCGATCGCCTTCTGCAGCGCGGGCTCGTACCCGGCGGTGGCCCGGCGTGCGGCCCGGAAGTAGATGGGGAACAGGGCCGGCGTGAAGTAGAGCGCCTTGTACCAGCGCCTCACGATCTTCGGCGTGAGGAAGTGTCGCTTCGGGTCGCCGTCCGCCGTACCGAGGTTGTCGTGGTGGTCGAGATGCCAGCGCGTGAACTGGGTCTTGGAGAGGCCGCTCGGCAGCGCGTAGAGATGGCCCAGGAGCGTGCTCCACCGCGAGCGCCGGTCGCTCAAGGCGACGTTGTGCACGACCTCGTGCAGCAGCACCGTGAACGAGAACACGATGAAGCCGATCGCGATCGACGCCGGGATCCAGGCGTACCAGAGGTGGCCGAAGCGGAGGATCACGTAGACCGCGAGGGCGAGCAGGACCAGCTGCCGCAGGACGACGGCGAGGTGGCGCCACGGCTGGATGCGGTGCAGACGCTTGAGCACCGCAGGCGCGACGGCCGCGGTGAGGTCGCCGCGAAAGCTGGCGGCCGCCTGGTCCCAGTGCTTGCTCACGGGGACCATCGTAGGGAACCGCGTGCAAAAGGCGTCAGGCGCGCGCCGGGCAGGCGAGAATCGGGGGGATGCGCGTCCAGGTTCGCTACTTCGCCGCGGCCCGTGAGGCCACCGGCCTCGAGACGGAGGTCCTCGATCTCGACGACGGGGCGTCGGTCGGCGATGCGTGGACGACCCTGGCCGACCGCCATCCCGACCTGGCCCCGCTGCGCGCCCAGCTGCGCTTCGCGGTGGGCGCGGAGTTCGCGGCCGAGGCGGCCTCCCTCGCGGACGGTCAGACCCTGGCCTTGATTCCCCCCGTGGGCGGCGGATAGTGCCCGCCATGGCCTTCTCGATCACCCGCGATCCGATCGACGCGCAGGCCGTGTACGCCGCGGTGGCGGGCCATGCCGAGGGCAGCAACCCGGACGGCGCGGTGCTGGTCTTCTACGGCACGGTGCGCAACAAGACCGCGGACCGGGTCGTGCGCTACCTCGAGTACGAGTGCTACGAGCCCATGGCGCTCGCCCAGATGGAGCGCATCGCGGCGGAGGTGAAGGGCCGGCACGCCATCTCCGACCTGGCCTGCACCCACCGCGTGGGCAAGCTCGAGATCGGGGAGGACGCCATGGTCGTGGCCGTCGCCGCCCCCCACCGGGCGGCCGCGCTCGCAGCCACGGAGGATTTCATCTCCCGGCTGAAACAGGACGTACCGATCTGGAAGAAAGAGCACTTCGAAGGCGGTGCGGTTTGGATCGGCACGCCGGAGGACCCCCAGGGGGCCTCCGAACCGATCCGCGAGGGAGACGAGGTCCCGTGAACCAGCAGCAACCCCTGGTCATGGCCGTGAGCGATGCGACCGGCGAGACGGCCCAGCAGACCTGCCGTGCGGCGCTCGCCCAGTTCGGCAAGGCGGACGACACGCTGATCCTGGTGCGCTCCCACATCCTCGACGAGGAGGGCCTCGAGAAGGTCATCGTCGAGGCGAAGAGCCTCGGCGCCATGGTGGCCTACACCATCGTCGGCGCGGAGCTCAGGCCGCGGGTGAAGGAGCTCGCCGAGAAGCACGACGTGCGCGCCGTCGACCTGTTGACGCCGCTCATCGCACGCCTCGCCCGCCACATGGACGAGTCGCCGCGCTCGGTGCCCGGCCTCGGCTACGAGCTCGACGAGGAGTACTTCCGGCGCGTGGAGGCGGTGGAGTTCGCGGTCTACAACGACGACGGCCGCGAGCCGCGCAACCTGACCAAGGCCGACATCGTGATCGTCGGCATCAGCCGCACGTCGAAGACGCCGCTCTCGAACTACATCGCGCATCGTGGCTACAAGGTGGCCAACGTCCCGCTGGTGCTGGACCTGCCCACGCCGCCCGAGCTCGACGACGTCGATCCGCAGCGCGTCTTCGGCCTCGTGATCGAGCCGTCGGTGCTGATGAAGATCCGCCGCGAGCGCATGGAAGCGCTGCATATGCGGCCGGACAGCGAGTACGGCGACATCCAGCACATCCGCAGGGAAGCCACCTGGGCCAAGCGGATTCTGGACCAGCACCCTCAATGGACGGTTATCAACGTGACCCGCAAGGCCGTCGAGGAGACGGCGGCGCGCATCCTCACGCTGTACCGGTCGCGCTTCGAAGCCCGACCGGGCGAGGACATGGCCGAAGCGGAAACGGCCGGCAAGAACAGCTGACCCCGCTCGCGGGGCACGAGCACAGGCAGGCGGCGCGGGAGACGGGGTGGCGATCGTCGAGATCCGGGGACTGACGAAGGCGTACGGACGACGTCCGCCTGCCCTGCGCGACGTGACGCTCGAGATCCACGAGGGCGTGACCGGGCTCCTGGGCCCCAACGGTGCGGGCAAGTCGACGCTGATCCAGTGCGTGCTCGGGCTGCTGCCGGACTTCCAAGGCGACGCGAAGGTGCTCGGCCTCGACGCACGCCGCGACCGTCGCGAGATCCGCCGCCGTGTGGGCTTCATGCCGGAGTTCGACGCGTACCTGCCGGAGACGACGGGCATCAAGGCGGTGCGCTTCCTCGGACAGCTCACGGGCATGCCCTACAACCACGCGCTGCGGCGGGCCCACGAGGTGCTCTTCCACGTGGGCCTCGGCGAGGCCGTCTACCGCGACGTGCGCGAGTACTCGACCGGCATGCGCCAGCGCTTCAAGCTCGCGCAGGCCCTGGTGCACGACCCGGAGCTCCTGTTCCTCGACGAGCCGCTCGCAGGCCTCGATCCCAAGGGCCGCGAAGAGCTCCTGAAGCTGATCCGCCGCCTCGCCGACCGCCACGGCAAGCACATCATCTGGTCGTCGCACATCCTGCCCGAGGTGCAGAAGGTCGCGGACTCGATCACCGTGCTCAAGGAGGGTCGCTCCGAGGGCACGTACCGCCTCGAGGAGTTCGCGCCGCGAGACGGCGTCTACTCGATCGCGTTCGACGGGGAGTCGCCGGACTTCCGCGCGGCCCTCGACGCGCAGGACATCCGCGTGCTCGCCACCGACGGCGGCGAGTCCGGAGACGCGTGGACCGTCGCGCTCGACCCGGAGCTCGGCTCTGCGCCGATCTTCCAGCTGGCCGGAGAGCACGGCGTGCGCCTGCGACGCGTGAAGCCCGTGAGCGAGTCGCTCGAGGACGTGTTCATGCGCATCCTCGGCGGCCACGCGCCGAGCGCGCAGTCGGCGGTCTCCGAGGAGAGCCACCACTTCGAGACCGGGGAGGACGCCTGATGGCCGTCTACGCCCGCGGGTACAGGCCCTACGAGGGCAGCTTCGGCGGACGCTCGCCGGTGATGGCGATCTTCGGCCAGGGCTTCCGGAACGCCATCCGCACGCGCAGCTTCAAGATCCTCGGCGTGCTCGTGCTGATCTTCTACGTGATCTTCACGATCCAGATGTACGTGATGTTGAACATCGAGGAGGTCGTCTCGGAAGGCTTCTCGCGCTTCGCCAACCGGAACGAGCCGTTCGACTTCGCCACGTACACGACGCGCTACCTGAAGCAGGCCCTGATGGGCTTCTACGGCTTCGTCGCAACCGTCGGCGCACTGATCTCCATGCTCGCCGGCGCCGGCATCGTCGCCGACGACCTGCGCACGCGCGCGCTGCCGCTCTACCTGGTGCGCCCGATCCGTCCGATCGAGTACGTGCTCGGCAAGGCACTCGTGCTCCCCGCCGTGCTCGCGATCGTGCTGCTCTCGCCCGGCCTCACGTTCTATCTCTTCGCCGGCCTGTGGCAGCCCGATGGCACGACGAACGAGTGGCTCGGGAACAACGTCGACATCCTGGGCAACGTCATCCACTCCTACCTCGTGGCTTCCTTCGGGTTCACGGGGCTGATGCTGTTCCTGTCGGCGCGCACGCCACGACGTGGGACGGTGATGGCCATCGCCGCAGCGGTGTACTTCGGCGGCGCCATGATGGCGGGCCTGGGGTCGGAGCTGCGCGGCGTCGCCCAGCAGGCGTTGAAGCACGTCAGCCTCATCGTGAACTCGGTCAGCGCCCACGTGATGGCCGAGGCGGAGACGGACCGCTGGCGCAACGAAGCGCAGATGGAGCGCTTCCGTGAGGAGGCGCCGAGCCCCACCATCGGCATGGTCGTCGCGATCGCCGTGCTGCTGATCGGCGCCTACGCGGTCTACCGCCGGGCCCGCAGCACGGAGGTCTCGGAATGAGCGAGACCCCGAGCATCGCGCTCACGAACGTGAGCAAGTGGTACGGCGAGGTGATGGGCCTCAACGACGTGTCCGTCGAGTTCGGGCCCGGCGTGAGCGGTCTGCTGGGCCCCAACGGCGCCGGCAAGAGCACGATGCTCAAGGTGATCACGGGCATGCTGCGCCCGAACCTCGGCACGGCGCTCGTGTGCGGCCGGAAGCCCTTCGACAACCCGGGCGTGATGCGCCGCGTCGGACTCGTGCCCGAACAGGACGCGTTCTACCCCCACGCCGCCATCCTCGACGTGATCACGTACCTGACGCGACTGCAGGGGTACGACAAGGCGGAGTCGCGCCGTCGCGCGATGAACAACCTCGAGCGCGTCGGCCTCGGACACGTGATGGACCGCAGCGCCGCCGGCTTCAGCAAGGGCATGCGCCAGCGCGCCAAGCTGGCCCAGGCCCTCGCCCACGACCCCGACGTGCTCGTGCTCGACGAGCCGCTCAACGGCCTCGATCCCACGGGCCGACGCGAGTACGCCGCGTTGATCCGGGCGCTCGGCGACGAGGGCAAGTGCGTGCTCGTCTCGAGCCACATTCTGCACGAGGTCGCGCTCGTCGCGCGGCGCCTGGTCGTGCTGCACAACGGCCGTGTGCTGGCCGAGGGCACGGCGCGCGAGATCCGCGAGGACCTCTCCGAGTACCCGCTCACCGTGCACGTCCAGACGCAGGACGGCGAGGCGCTCGCGCCGCTGATCGTCTCGCTCGAAGGCGTGGGTCGCATCGAGCACGCCCCCACCGGCCTCATCGTGCGCACGACCCAGCCGAACCGGTTGTTCGACGAGATCGGCGCGATGGCCGCCGAAGGCAAGGTGACCGTCGAAGCCCTGGACCCCGTCGACGAGGACCTGGAGGCGGTCTTCCGCTACCTGACCCAATGAACCCCGAGCTCGCCACCCCCGCCGACGACCCGAAGCGGCTCTCCGTGAAGAACCCGCCGCCCCTCAAGGGGTTCGCGCCGGTCTTCACGTGGGGCTCGCGGCTGGCGTTCCGGCCGCGGCGCTTCCTGCTGATCGCGGCTGTCGCAGTCGGCCTGGGTGCGTTGGTGGGCATCTCGGGCGTCGACGAGCGCTCCCCGTTCGCGCAGAAGGACAAGTGGTTCTACCTCTGGGAGCTGCTCGACAAGCAGACGCTGCAGTACCTGCTCCCGCTCTGCGCCCTGCTCTTCGTGACGCCGGGCTTCAGCAACGAGGTCAGCCAGCGCACGCTCGTCTATCACCTGGTGCGCCCCGTCTCGCGCAGCACCGTGTTCCTCGCGCGCTTCGCCTCGGGTGTCCTGCCCGCCGTCCTCGTGGGCACGCTCCTCTTGTGGAGCGTGCTGTGGACGTCGGGTCTGTCCGTGCCGACGACGGTCTGGATGGCGGTGCCCGCCGTGGCGGCCCTCTCCGCGCTGCTCCTGGGCTCGCTCTACTACATGCTCGCGAGCATCTTCCGCAAGGGCATGATCGCGGCCCTCGTGTACACGTTCGTGATCGAGACGATGTTCATCGCCGCGCGCGGGTCAGTGCAGACGCTCTCGATGTCCTATCACGTGCGCAGCCTGTACCGCGCGTTGGTGAACGACGAGTTCGCGGAACGATCCCGCTACGTCGCCGACGCGATCGACCCCGACGGGCTGCTCTTCAGGCCCGGCGTCGAGAACCTCGCGGAAGCGGCGGTGACCATGCTGCAGAAGCCGACGTACTCGAGTGGGCCGACCGCCGTCATCACGGCGATCGTCCTGTCGGCCGCGTTCCTGGCGTACGGCGTCTGGCGCACCAAGCGCCGCGACTTCCCGCTGAAGGACTAGCCCGCTTCAGTCGGCGAGGAAGCGCGCGACCACGAGCTGGTTGTCGTTGGGGTTGGACGGATCGACGCCAACAAGGACGAGCCCGCCCTGGGCATCCCAGCCCCCTCCGGCGAAGTCATAGGGTGAGGGAAGTGTGCGTCGTCCGTTCGGGCCAAAGTCCGTGTCGGGCGTACCGTCCGCCAGCAGCTGCACGACCACCGTCGGTTTCGCCGCGTAGCCGGGGTACACGCATTGGATGCGCCCGTCCGCGAGCTCGTACGCAGCGACGAACCGATTGGCGGTCGGGAGATTGATGTCGGGGCCCTGGAGCGCCGGGTTGGCACCAAGCGCGATGAGCCCTGTCTTCGAGATGCGGAAGCCCTGCGGCACGGTCGTGCCGTTGCCCGAGGGCAGCCGCGCGCCGAAGGCCTGCACCACCCCCGAGCTGTGCATGAGCATCGCGTACGGACCGCGGGGGTAGTCCGATGCCGCCATGAGCTTCGCCATCCCGCCGACCCCGAAGCCCGCGTCCACCGCGCCGTTCGCGCTGAGGCGGCGGATCCACATGTAGTGCCCGCTTGCCGAGCCGTGGTGGCCGCCGACGTAGACGCCGTCGACACCGGCATCGACCATCGTGTTGGTCAGGTCGTTCGCACCGACCGGGATCCCCGCGATGCCGGTGCCGGCGGCGAAGGTCGGGTCGAGCAAGCCCGTCGGGGTGATGCGCATGACGAAGGCGCCGATGGCACGGCGGAACAGGACCGTCACGCGACCGTCCGGCAGGACCGCGGCCTTCAGGGCGACGATCGGCGGGCCGTTGCCCAGCGGATGCGCCATGGCGCCCAGGAAGCCGAACGTGCTGTCGTAGGACCCGTCGCGGTTCAGCCGCACGAACACCAGCGAGTCGTTCAGGCGCCCAACGAGGATGATCTTCCCCGTCGCGGGGTCGACGACGATCTTGTTCAGCTTCCAGTCGGGAGACGCGATCTGGAAGGCACCGTTCGTTCCGAACGAGGTGTCGATCGAGCCGTCGGGCAGCAGGACGGAGACGTAGAACCCGTCCTCGAACGTGTCCGAGCCCCCCACGACGTGGCTGCCGTCGGGGTGATGCGCGTAGGCGTAGAGCCGCTCGAAGTTCGAGGGCAGCTGGATCGTCTGGACCCCGCCCTGCGCAAAGGCCGCATCGGGCTGGTAGCCGGGCCCCTGCGGGGGCACCGAGCCGCCGCCACCGCCGCAGCCGGCGAGGGCGAAGGATGTCGCGGTCAGGACGAGGGCAGCGATGCGGGGGGCAAAGGAGGCGAACACGGCAGTCTCCGTAGGGGGTGCCTACGGGGGATGCGTGTCCGCCCCGGAACTTGCCGGCGATCCGCTACTTCTGACGCTTCGGCTTGTTGGCGTACTTCTCGGTGCGCTCGGCCACGAGGCGCTCGCCGTTCTCGCGCCAGAACTTCGACCAGGGCGCCAGCTTGTCGCCGAGCTTGGTGCCCGCGAGCTGCTCGAGCGCGCCCAGCACGGCGGCGTGCTCGACGGTCGTGAAGACCTGCTCGGTGGCGTGGATCTTCACCGACTGCACGACGCCTTCCTGGATCACGCCGACGATCGGGTCGGCGATGAAGGACGTCTGCGCAACCTCGACGTCGAAGTCCTGGATGTAGCTGATCTGGCGCGCCTGCATGAAGTAGACCTGCGGGAAGTCGCCGGAGCGGCCCTCCCAGCGCTTGATCACGTAGCCGAGACCAAGGTTGTCGCCCAGCTGGCCGATGGCCTCGACGGCGTGCACGCGTACTTCCTCGTAGCGGCTCTTCAGCGCGCGGCCGAGGGGGTGGATCGTGTCGGGCTCGTCGATCGACTTGAGCGCTCGAGCGGCGGCCGTGCGGACGTCCTTCTTCGGGTCGTAGATCGCGCGGTGGATGAGCGCCGGCACGCCGAGCGGATCGTCGAGGCGGGCGAGCTCCTCCGCAGCGAAGATGCGCAAGGACGCGGGCTTGAGCCGCAGCGCCTTCGCCAGCGGCGCGAGCTTGAACTTCTTGTCGACCATCGCGAAGCGGCGCTTCGCCTTTGTGACCGTCTCCGGGTCCTCGGTGCCGATCAGGCGCAGGAGGTCGAACGCGCGGGACTCGCCCGCCTTCTGCTCGGCCTTCTCGCGCTCGGGGCGCGTGGCCTGGGCAAACTCCTCCGCGGTCATCCAGCGCTTCTGGTGGTGCACGAAGCCCTTGGCGCGGAAGAGGTCGTCCCCGCGATGCCAGGTGCCGTCCACCTGCTCGTAGCCGAGCGCGCGACGGGCAGCCGGGTGGTCGGGCTGTACGCCGATGACGATCTCGTAGGCCTTGGCGGCCAGGTCCTTGTGGCCCTTGGCCTCGAGCTGCAGGGCGAGGGTGTAGGCCGCCTTGGCGTCCACGTCCTTCGTCTGGGCATCGAGGTCGGCCAGGCGTCGCTCCCAGGCGGCCCGGTCGGCGTCGCCTTCGTCGCCGGCCAGGGCCGGGGCGACGGCGAGCAGGGTCAGGGCGAGCCCGAGCAGGAAGCTCAGTTGACGCATCGTGTTCTCCGTATGCGGGGTGCCGTATGCGGGGGATCGACCGAGGCGGCAGGACCGCCCCACCCTGGAAACGCCGACTCGGGACCAAGGTTACACTTCGCCTCGATTCCGCCCGGGAGGCCTTCATGCGCGCGTTCCTGCCCCTCTTGCTGCTGATCCCCGCCCTCCTGCTCCTGGCCCCCACCCAGCCCGGGGCCCAGGCCGACGAGAAGCCCTCCGCGGGCCTCTGGGTCTACGACGTCCGCGTGGTCCATGTGCAGTCGGACGCCGTGAAGGGCCTCGAGCCGGCCCCTTGGGAGGGCGGCGCGAGCACCGTGGCCACATCCTGGAAGGAGCACCTCGCGGCGCTCCAGGCGCGCGGGAAGGCGTTCGTCATGCTCGACCAGCGCGCCTCGGGTGCGCAGGGTGCCCTGGCCGAGCTGACCACGCAGACGGAAGTGCCGCTGATGCGCTTCGACCACAAGTCGATCCAGGGCGAGACGCGTCGTTTCGATCGTGTGCGCACGGGGGTCGACGCGCGACTGAAGACGCTCGCCGGCCTCGAGTACAGCATCGCCGTCAACTGGCTGCACTACGCCCCCACCCAGGACGCCGTGCCCACGGGCAAGACCGCGTGGAAGGGCACGCACCCGCCGATCGCGGACGGCCGCACGCTCGCCCTGGTCCACCGCGAGCACATCCGGGGTCGCGGCGGCGAGATCGAGACCGCCGAGATCCACTGCTTCATCACCGCGCGCTTCACTGCCGAATAACCTTCGCGCGCCCCCCATCCGTCGGGATCTTCGCGGTCCCCACCCAAGGAGTCCCCATGTCCACCGCCACGATCTCCACGCCCAAGGGCGACATCACCGTCGAGCTGTACGACAACGAGGCCCCCGGCACCGTCGAGAACTTCCTGAAGCTGATCAAGGACGGCTTCTACGACGGCATCAAGTTCCACCGCGTGGTCCCGAACTTCGTGATCCAGGGCGGCTGCCCCTTCAGCAAGACCGGCCCCGAGCACCGCGTCGGCACCGGCGGCCCCGGCTACAAGATCAAGTGCGAGACCGCGGGCAACCCGCACAAGCATGACGCCGCGGGCGTGCTCTCCATGGCGCACGCCGGCCCCAACACGGGCGGCAGCCAGTTCTTCATCACGCTGCGCGAGACGCCGCACCTGGACGGCGTGCACACGGTCTTCGGCCGCGTGACGGACGGTCTCGACGTGGTCACGTCGATTCAGCAGGGCGACGAGATGACCAAGGTGACGGCCGCCGAGTAGCCGGTCACCGGCCCACGCGACTGCATGACACCCGAACGCTGGCTGCTCGCCGGACTGCTGGTCACCACGCTCGGGTTCTTTCTCTGGGGTCGCTACCGCCACGACCTGGTGGCCGTGATGGCCCTCGTCGTGGCGGCGTTGACCGGCCTCGTGCCTGCCGACCGAGCGTTCGAGGGCTTCGGCCATCCCGCCGTGGTGACGGTCGCTGCGGTGCTCGTGGTGAGCGCCGCGCTCGCCGCGTCCGGCGTGGTGGAGCTGGCCACGCGCCCCGTCCAGCGCCTGACGCATCGCCCCATTGCCTTGCTCGCGGGGCTCACGCTCACCGTCACGGTGCTCTCCGCGTTCATCAACAACGTGGGCGCGCTGGCGCTGCTCATGCCGGTGGCGATCCGCCTCGCGCACGAGAGCGGGCGCTCGCCATCGTTGTTCCTGATGCCGCTCGCGTTCGGGTCGCTGCTCGGCGGCATGACCACGCTGATCGGAACGCCCCCCAACCTGATCGTGTCGGGGTTTCGCGAGAAGGCGCTGGGCGAGGCGTTCGGGCTCTTCGACTTCGCCCCGGTCGGCGGGCTCGTCGCAATCGGCGGCGTGCTGTTCCTCGTGCTCTGGGGCTGGCGCCTCGTGCCGCAACGCAAGTCGCGCGTCGGCAGCGCGGAGCTGATGAAGGTCGGGCCCTACCTGACCGAGGTGCGGGTGGGCGAGGGCAGCAGCGCCGCCGGCAAGACCCTGGCGGCCCTGCACATGGAAGACGTGCAGGTCCTCGCCATCGTGCGCGACAAGACGCGCATCCCCGCCCCGGGTGCGCGCCGCGTGCTGCGCGCGGGCGACCTGCTCGTGCTCATGGGCGAGAGCAGAGCGATCGAGAAGCTCATGGGGTCGCGCCAGCTCGATCTGCTCGGCCACGACGACCAGGCCGCCACGGCGCTGCTCGAAGGCGACGACACCGTGCTCGTGGAAGCAGTCGTGCGCCCCCGCGCGCGCATGCTGGGCCAGACGGCAATCGGCCTGAACCTGCGGCGCCGCCACGGCATCAACCTGCTCGGCATCGCGCGCGAGGGCGCGCGCCTGAAGGGCCGCCTCGCGCACACGCGGCTGAAGGCCGGCGATGTGCTGCTCCTGCAGGGAGCGCGCGAGGGCCTCTTCGCCGAGCTGAACGAGCTCGGCTGCCTGCCGCTCGCCGAGCGCCGGCTCACGCTCGGCCAGCGCAAGAAGCAGCGCTCCGCCATCGGCGTGTTCCTCGCGTGCCTCGGCCTGGTCGCCGCCGGTCTGGTCCCGGCGCCGATCGCGTTCGTCGCCGCCGCCGCGCTCATGGTCGTGCTGAACGTGCTGCCGTTGCGCGACGCGTACAGCGCCGTGGACTGGCCGGTGATCGTGCTGCTCGGTGCGCTGATCCCCGTCGGGATGGCAATCGAGACGACGGGCCTCGCCGGCCTGATCGCGGAGGCCACCATTGCGTTGGGCCAGGTCGCTCCAGGCTGGGTCGTGCTGGGCGTGATCCTGATCGCCTCGATGTTCCTGTCGGACCTGATCAACAACGCGGCCGCCGCGGTGATGATGTGCCCGATCGCGCTGGCGGCGGCCCAGGGCCTCGACGCGAATCCGGATCCATTCCTGCTCGCTGTGGCGATCGGCGCCTCGTGCGCGTTCCTCACGCCCGTCGGCCATCAGTCGAACCTGCTCGTCATGGGACCGGGCGGGTATCGCTTCGGCGATTACTGGCGAATCGGCCTCGCGCTCGAGGCGCTGATCGTGGCGATCGCCGTGCCGGCGCTCGCGTTCTTCTGGCCGCTGTAGCGGGCTTCGGCCGCGCTAGAGCGTTGCCGACACCATCGCGAAGTTGTCGTTCTCGTCCGACTCCCCGACGTGGTCGAGGAGGTCGGCATACGCCGCACCGACGTACGACTGCTCCGTGTCGATCGCGACCTCGCCGAGCGGCACCGTGACTTCATAGCTGCCGCCGCCCATCAGCATGGGCACCGGGGTTGCAACCAGCGGCGTCTGGATGCCGTCGACGTACCCCCATGCGGCGACCAGGCTCGGCGCGGCGGGCATGATGCCCTTGTTGCGCACGCGGATGCGCAGCTCGGGGAAGTCGAAGCGTCCCTGGATGACGCCGCCCGGCTGCTCGGTGAGCTCCAGAACCTCGATCACGAGGTTGGGCTGGAACAGCTGCTTGAAGATGAGCGGCTGCTTGGGGGGCGGCTGCTGGCCCTTGGGCGCGGCGAACGCGGGCGCCGCGAGCAGGGCGAGGACGAGGCTGGACAGGAGGGCGAAGCGGACCATGACAGGTCTCCGGGGGGGCTTGGGGAGGGTTCGCCCAGGGAGACGCCGGAGCCTTCGAGAACTTGCCGGTCGAACCCGGCACGGTTGGACCGCCGGCCTTTCGGGACAGGCCGGCCTATCGGATCGGGCGGATCCGCGGCGGCGGGTTCGCCCGCTCCGCGATCACCGCGTCGATCCAGCCCGGCATGTCGCGCTCCCACTGGACACGCCCCTTGTGGAACGGCCCGCGCTGCATGGCGTGGATCTCGAGCCGGCTCTTCGTCGGCTCGCCGAGGATCGGGTGCACGGTGGCGACCATGGCCGAGCGGAACGGCTTCTCGTACCCGTCGTCGGCGGCATCCTCGGCGCCCCGCTCCTTCGCCACCACCTCGCCTCGGCGTTCCGACACGAAGATCGCGCGCACCGGGTGATCGCCTTCGCCGCGCGCCTTGCGCGCCGCGTCCTCGACCACGGAGAGCAGCTCGTCCGGGGGCAGGTCGTAGGTCGTGAAGGGGCCCGTGTTGCGCAGGTCCTTCAGCTCGGAGATCGTGCCCGACTGGAGCGTGAGCACGTTGACCGCGGTCTCGCGCACGTCCTCGTCGATGTTGCTGCACCCGCCGAGCGCGGCCAGGACGAGCAGGGCCAGGCACACGCGCATCATGCCTCGGCCTCCGTGAGCAGCACGACGGCCATGGCCGCGATGCCTTCGGCGCGGCCGAGTGCGCCCAGGCCCTCGTGGGTCGTCGCCTTCACGTTCACGCACGCGGCCTCGATCCCGAGCAGCGCCGCGACCCGGTCACGGATCGTGAGCCGATGCGGACCCAGCTTCGGACGCTCGGCGACGACGGTCACGTCGACGTTGCCGGGCACGAGCCCCTTCGCCTCGACCTTCGTGCGCACCTCCGCGACGATCGCCGCCGAAGGCACGTCCTTCCACTGCGGATCGGTGTCGGGGAAGTGGTCGCCGAGGTCGCCGAGCCCCGCCGCGCCCAGCATGGCGTCCGCCACCGCGTGGAGCAGCACGTCGGCGTCCGAGTGCCCGCGGAGCCCCCAGGCCCCCGGGATCTTCACGCCGCCCAACACGAGGACGCCCCCGCTGTCGAACTCGTGGATGTCGTAGCCGATGCCGACGCGCACGTGCGGAGTGTATCTCCCATGCGACCCGACGCCGCAAGACCGATACCATCCCGTACATGCACGGACTGGTGCTCACGGCGGCCGGGGCCTCGAAGCGCTTCGGGGGCAGTGCGTCGAAGGTGCTCCTCGACCTGGCCGGCAAGCCCGTGCTGCGGCACGCACTCGACACCTTCCGCGAGGCGATTCCCGAGCTCGCCGTGGTCATCACCGCGCGGGCCGCCGACCTGGCGCGCGTGCGCGATCTCGCCGGCGACGCCCAGGTCGTCGTGGGCGGCGAGACGCGTCAGGCCAGCGTCCACGCGGGCGTTCGCGCCCTGCCCGACGAGGCCGAGGTGATCCTCGTCCACGACGCCGCGCGCCCGCTCGTTCGCGCAGCGGACGTCCGCACGGTGCTCGAAGCCGCGCGGACCCACGGTGCGGCGATCGCGGCGGCGTTGGTCACGGACACGATCCACGAGGCGGGCGCCGCGAACGCCGACGGCACGCGCCCCCTGCTGCGGCTCCAGGACCGCAGCCGCCTGCTCGCTGCCCAGACCCCGCAGGCGGCGCAGGCGCCGGTGCTGCGCGCCGCGCTCGATCGCGCCGTCGCCGACGGGTTCGAGGGCACCGACGAGGCCGCGGTGCTGCGCCATGCCGGCGTCGATGTCGTCGCGTGCCCCTTCCTGCCGACCAACCTGAAGATCACCACGCCGATGGACCTGGACCTCGCCCGGCGCATCCTCGCGCGGGAGGACTGAGCATGGGCGACGAGCAGGGCCCGCGCATGGACCGCCGGCGCTTCTGGCGCACGGTGCTCGGCGGCGTGGTGCGGGCCGATCAAGAGCGGCGCGCCGGGCTCGAGCCGCCGGCCCCGCCGGAGCCCCCCGCACCGCCCGCGCCGCTGCGGCCCCCCGGGTCCGGCGACGAGCCGAGCTTCCTGTCGCTGTGCGCACCCGGCTGCCGGATGTGCGTCGACGCGTGCCCGCGCTTCGTGATCATCCCGTCGCTGGACGCGGGACAGCCCGGCGGCGGGGACGGCCGCCCGTATCTCCTGCCCGATCGGGCGGCGTGCGACCTCTGCGGGCTGTGCATGCCCGCGTGTCCGACCGGCGCGCTCATGCCGACGCCGCCCGCCGACGTGCGCATCGGACTCGCGGTGCTCGACGCGACCGCATGCGTGCGCACGCACGGCCAGCCGTGCGACATCTGCCTCGAGCGCTGCCCCTTCCCCGACGTCGCCCTCCGCGACGAAGGCGGCCTGCCGACCGTGCTGGAAGCGGGCTGCACGGGATGCGGGCTGTGCGCCGAAGCCTGCCCCCCGCATGCGCTCGACGTCGTCGCGCGTGAGTAGGGTGGCTTGATGCCCATGCCGCCGCCCGAGCCGCGCAAGACCGAGCCCACGTCCGTGCGCGTACTGGGCATCGACCCGGGCACGCGCGTGGTGGGCTGGGCCGTCGTCGAAGCCACGGGCAGCCGCTACCGCGCCGTGGCCTTCGGCGTGCTGCGGGCCGACACGAGCAAGCCCGTCCTCGAGCGCCTCGCCGCCCTGACGCGCGAGCTGCGCACGCTGACCAAGACCCACGCCCCCGACGAAGCGGCGATCGAGGAGGCGTTCCACGGCCGGGATGCCCGCGCCGCCCTGGCGATCGGCGAGGCGCGCGGGGCCCTCTCCGTCGCGCTGGCCGATGCGGGCCTGACCGTCGCCAGCTACGCCAACAACGTCGTGAAGAAGGCCGTCACCGGGGCCGGCCGGGCGCGCAAGGAACAGGTGCAGGCATCGGTGCGACGCATCCTGGCCCTCGCCGAGCCGCCCAGCCCGCTCGACGCCAGCGACGCCCTGGCCGTGGCCGTCTGCCACCTGCAGCGGCGCGGGGCCATGGGGCCGGGCGCGGGCGGGGGGCTCGCGCCGCGGCTGCGCGAGGCGCTCGAGAAGCAGGGCATCCAGCCGCGCCGGGCCCGGGGCCGGGGGCGCGGCCGCGCGAGGTGAATTCCCCCCGGACGACGTCGGGGGATGCCGTATCGTGGCGTTGTCGATGACGCCCGGCCCGCGGTCGTCACGCGCCCCGCGAGGCCCAGGTTCGTTGCCTGATCGGAACCCCCCAGGTCGACCTACCCGACCACGGTCGTTGACCCTCTTCGGCTTCGCGCTCCCCTTGGTGGTCTCGAGCGTCCTGGGCGTGGGCGTCGTGGCGAGTCTGCTACGCGACGCCGGCGTCGTGCTGTATCTCGTCTGCGCCGAGGTCCTCGCCGTGCTGGGCGCCGCCTGCCAGACCGCGCTCGGTGTGCACTCGCGCGCCGGCACGCTGGAAGCGGCCGAGGCGCGCGGCATCCGTGACCGCGTGCAGAACCAGCTCGACCGCGAGGGCAGCTACGTGCTCACGGCGCGCCTGGTGCGCTTTCTCGGCTCTGCCCTGCTCGTCGTGGGCATCGCCTACCTGCTGCTCGGCAACGCGATGCAGGAAGGCAGGACGACCGAGTTCCCCGTCGGCACGCTGCTGCTCGTGGTGCTGATCACCTTCGGCGTCACGTTCCTGCTCAACGATGCGCTCGTGCGCCTGCTGATCGGCAAGGATCCGGACCGCTTCGTGGCTTCCGCGCTCGGCCCGCTCGAGCTGTTCCGCTTCGCGCTCGCGCCGCTGCGCATCCCGCTGGTGTGGATCGCGCGAATCGCATTCCGCGTGCGGCTCGAGAGCGCAGGGCCCTCCGCACGCGAGGAGGTGCTCGAGACGATCGAGGAGGGCGAGCGCGAAGGCAGCCTGTCCAAGTCCGAGGCCGAGATGATCGAGTCGATCATCGTGCTCGAGACCCGCGCCGTGAAGGACGTCATGACCCCGCGCCCGGACATGGTCATGCTGCGCGCGGACACGCCGCTGGTGGAGGCGGCCGACCTGATCGTGGAGGAAGGCCTCAGCCGCATCCCGGTCTACGTGAAGGACCGCGACGACGTCGTCGGCGTGATCTACGCACGCGACGTCCTCAAGCACCTGCACCAGGGCGAAGAGGCGGCCATCCAGCAGTCTCTCGTCCGCGACGTGATGCGCGACAGCCCGTTCTTCGTGCCCGAGAACAAGCCCGCGGGCGCGCTGCTGGCCGACATGCGCGACAAGAAGATCCACATGGCCGTCGTGATCGACGAGTTCCACGGCACGACGGGCCTGGTCACCATCGAGGACCTGCTCGAGGAGATCGTCGGCGACATCCAGGACGAGCACGACGACGAGGAGGAGGACGAGGCGCCCCTCTCGACGGCCGAGGACATCGCGAAGGGCACCATCGACGTGGAGGGCCGCACCCCCATCGAGGACGTCAACCGCGCGCTCTCGATCGAGCTGCCCGTCGAGGACGACTTCGAGACCATGAGCGGGCTCCTGTTCCACGAGCTCGGAAGCGTCCCGCAGGTCGGCGATCGCGTCTCCGTGGCCGGCATCCGCCTGACCGTGCTGGAGGCGGACGAGCGCACCGTGCAGCGCGTCCGCGTGGACGTCCAGGGCAACGGCGACGCCGAGTGACGCCGGCGTGACCCCGCCGCGCGGGGAGGCCAACGGTCCCGCACCCTGGCTCGTACGTTCACCTCGGGAGCGGTCCCCCGAGGAGTATCCTGTGGCGATGCACGCAACCCGCGCGGTCTCGATCCTGGCCCTGCTCCTGGCCGCCGGCTGTGCCGGCGTGGAAGGGCCCGAGCTGCCCGACTGGCTCGACGGTGGTGGCAGCAACTCCTCGCGCCGCGTGGTGATCCCGAACCAGGTCGCCGGCGGCGCGCCCGGGGCGGAGCCGCTCCCGGGTTCGTCCGACGCCCTCGCCCGAGCCCAGGGGCGCACGCCCGAGGAGCAGGCGCAGCGCACGGCGGAAGCCCAGGCCCTGTGGCAGCGCGCCAACCAGACGACCAACCCCGGCGCCGCCGCGGACCTCTACCAGGAGCTCGCGTCGGACTTCCCCGAGTCCCCCAACGCGGCCGAGGCGATGTTCCGCGTGGGCGCGGCGCGCTACCGCCAGGGTGAGTGGAACGCGGCGATCGAGTCGCTCGTGACCTACATGAGCTCGATCCCCGTGAACCCCTACCTCGCGGAGGTGGAGGAGATGCTCTACACCTCCGCCATCCGCATGCTCAACACCTCGGGCGGCCTGCAGAAGCTCTTCGTCAGCAACGAGCGACCGCTCAACACGCTCGACTTCGTCGCGGCGACGTTCCCCGCGGGCAACTACGCCGACGACGCGCTCCTGCGGATCGCGCAGTACCACCAGCAGGACGAAGCGTGGGCGCTCGCGGTGCTGCACTACAAGGAGCTCCTGATCCGGTACCCGGACAGCGAGTGGAGCTTCCGCGCACGGCTCGGCCTCGCGGACTCCTACCTGCAGCGCGATCAGGGTGACCCGTACCACGCCGGCTTCGTCGACCTGGATCCGCGAGAGTCGTACGAGACGGAGCAGGCCCAGACGTTCGGCGCCGACGTGAAGAGCAGCCTGCGCATGGCACTCGAGCAGTACGAGGCGTTCCTCGAGCGCATCGAGCTCGACCCCGCGCGCCAGGCCGAGTACGCGCAGGAGGTCGCCTACGCGCGGCGCATGCGCGGCCAGGTGCGAAACGCACTGGCCGCGAAGGACCTGCGCATCGCGCGCTGGTATCGCGGCCAGGGCGACACCCAGGCGGCGCGCACGTACCTGCAGTACGCCGCGGCGTACGGCGACACGGCGAACGGCCGCGCCGCCGCGGCCGAGCTCGCCGCACTCGGCGGCGGCCGGATGCCGGGGACGCGCGCACCGACGGTCCGCCCGCCCACGGCCCCGCCGACACGCGTCGTTCCCCCCACCCGCGCCGTCCCGACGCGCACGGCGCCGCCCCCGCCTCAGGCCACGCCGGTCCGCCCCCCCGCGAGCTCGCGGAGCGTGCCCCCGCCCCCGCCGCCGCCCGCGTGGCCGCCGGAGGGGCGCCGCTGATGCAGGGCGTGCGCCTGCTGCTGCTCGCGCTGTGCGGGCTCGCCCTCGTGGTGACCGCGGCCTGCAGCGGCTACACGACGAAGCGCATCGATGCGTTCCCGGCCGCGCGCACGATCGCGATCCGGCCCGTGGCGAACGAGGGCTTCCGGCGCGACCTCGAGCTGCGTTTGCACCAGGCGATCGCCGACGAGCTGCGCGCGCGGACGAGCTATGCACTGGCCACCCCGGAGCGCGCGGACCTGATCCTCGAGACGCGCATGCGCGCCGGCGAGCAGCTGCTCGTCCAGGGCGAGGAACGCGTGCCGATCCAGAAGCTGCTCGAGGGCAGCGTGGACGTGACCCTCAGCGACGGACGCGGGCGCATCCTGCGCGCCGACACCGTCTCGGCGCAGGCGGAGTTCCTCGTCGAACGCTATGGCGAGAGCCTCGACGGCAGCGCCACCGACGAGTGGACGCGGCGCATGGCGATCCGCGTCGTCCAGTTCCTGGAGACCGGTTTCTAGCCCTCGACGCCGGGCGACCTTGGGGGAAACCAACGCGGACCGCGGCGCGTCGTAAGGGAGCAATTCCGGTCCTTTCCCCTTTCTGAACCGTCCGCAAGGCTTTCGGCGGCCCGCCGTGGGGCCATAGGTAGACTCGATCCACGATGAGCGATCCCAACAACCAAGGCAACATGCAGGGCCCGGGACAGTCCCCGGACGGCGCCCAGCGCCCCCGTCGCAACTTCCCGCTGCTGCTCCTGTTCCTCGGCCTGATCACCGCCGTCATCCTGGTGTTCAGCAAGCCGGCGAAGGACGTTGAGATCACGACCGTCGACGAGCTCAACGAGTGGATCATGGACAAGGACGAGCCGTGGGTGAACGAGCTCACGATCGTCGACATGAAGACGGTGCGCGGCACCTTCCGCGACATCGACGCAACGCGGCACTTCGAACACACGAAGTTCGAGATCCCCTACACCGGCACCGGCCTCACGAACACCCTCACCGGCGAGCAGATCAACGCGTGGTCGAAGATGCTGCGCGACTTCAACGGCACGGTCAGCAACAAGGAGAGCGGCAACTCCTTCCTGACGGGCCTGCTCTCGTTCCTGCCCTGGCTCCTTCTGCTGGTCCTCTTCTGGTGGCTCCTGATGCGCCAGATGCGCAACGTGGGCGGCTCCGGCGTGATGCAGTTCGGCCGCTCCAAGGCCCGCGTGCACATGAAGGAACAGAGCCACGTCACCTTCAAGGACGTGGCCGGCATCGAAGAGGCCAAGGAGGAGGTGCGCGAGATCGTCACCTTCCTCAAGGCGCCCCAGAAGTTCCGTCGCATCGGCGCCCGCATCCCGCGCGGCGTGCTGCTCGTCGGCAACCCGGGCTGCGGCAAGACGCTCCTCGCCAAGGCGATCGCCGGCGAGGCCGACGTGCCCTTCTTCTCCGTCTCGGGCTCCGACTTCGTCGAGATGTTCGTCGGCGTCGGCGCCAGCCGCGTGCGCGACCTGTTCAAGCAGGCACGCGAGAACGCGCCGTGCATCGTGTTCCTCGACGAGATCGACGCCGTCGGCCGACGCCGCGGCACGGGTCTCGGTGGCGGTCACGACGAGCGCGAGCAGACCCTCAACCAGATCCTCGTGGAGATGGACGGCTTCGACACCGACGCCGGCATCATCCTCCTCGCCGCCACGAACCGGCCCGACGTGCTCGACCCGGCGCTCTTGCGTCCCGGTCGCTTCGATCGCCAGATCGTCATCAACCTGCCGGACGTGAAGGGTCGCGAGGCGATCCTGCGCGTGCACGGGCGCAAGGTGAAGATGGACCCGTCGGTCGACCTCTCGCGCGTGGCGCGCGCGACGCCCGGCTTCTCGGGCGCCGAGCTCGAGGCGCTGGTGAACGAAGCCGCGCTCCTCGCCGTCACGCAGGGGCGTGAGAACGTGATCCTGCTCGACATGGAAGAGGCGCGCGACAAGATCCGCTTCGGCCGCTCACGCAAGAGCATGGTCATGACCGAGCACCAGAAGAAGATCACGGCCTACCACGAGGCGGGCCACGCGATCCTCACGCTGCTCGAGGAGAAGGCCGACCCGCTGCACAAGGTCACGATCATCCCGCGCGGCATGGCGCTGGGTGCGACCATGTCGCTGCCCGAGCGGGACCGCCTGGGCATGAGTCGTGGCGAGATCGAGGCGCAGCTGCGCGTGCTCTTCGGCGGGCGCATCGCCGAGGACCTGATCTTCAAGGACATCACCAGCGGCGCGCAGAACGACATCGAGCAGGCCACGCGCCTCGCACGCCTCATGGTCACCAAGTGGGGCATGAGCGACGCCGTCGGGCCGATCTCGTACGCCGAGGGCGAGGAGCACCTGTTCCTCGGCCGCGAGGTGACCCGCCAGGTGAACCACTCCGAGGAGACCGCCCAGGCGATCGACCAGGAGGTCCGCCGCTTCATCGACGAGGCCTACAAGGACGCAGAGCAGAAGCTCACCCACCACATCGAGTCCCTGCACCGCGTCGCCGAAGCGCTGATCCGCTGGGAGACGCTCTCCGGCGAGGAGACCGAAGCGGTCCTCGAAGGCGCGGACATCGCGACCCTCAGGCCGCCGCCGGCACCCACGCCCGACGAGACGCCGACGCGTCCGGCCGCCACGCCGGCCCAGGACGACCCCATGCCCGAGGGTGGCAAGCCCGCCGAGGGCTTCGCCTACTGAGCGCCGTGAACGGGCCCGCTCCCACACCGGCGATCTGGGGCATCGTCAACGTCACGCCCGACTCGTTCTCGGACGGGGGGCTGTTCGACAACGTGTCGTCCGCCGTCGAGCACGCGATGCACCTGGTCGACCAGGGCGCGACCGTGCTCGACATCGGCGGCGAGAGCACGCGCCCGGGTGCGAAGCCGGTCTCCGTCGAAGAGGAGCAACGCCGCGTGCTCCCCGTGATCGACGCCCTGGTCTCGGCCGGGATCGACGTGCCGATCAGCGTCGACACGCGACGCGCCGAGGTCGCCGCCCCGGCCCTGGACGGCGGAGCGGTGATCGTCAACGACGTGAGCGCCGGACGCGACGCCGGCATGTTCGAGGTCGTGGCCGCGGCCGGGGCCGGGCTGTGCCTGATGCACATGCAGGGCGAGCCGCGCACGATGCAGGCCGACCCCACCTACGACGACGTCGTGGCCGAGGTCGGCGCCTGGCTGGCGCAACGCGTGGAAGCCGCGGAGGCGGCGGGTGTCCCCCGCGACCGGCTCTGGATCGATCCGGGCATCGGGTTCGGCAAGCGGCTCGAGCACAACCTCGCGCTGCTGCGCCAGCTCGAGGCGCTCCCGGCGCACGTGCCCGGCGTGCGCGTCCTGCTCGGCGCGTCGCGCAAGTCCTTCCTCGGCGCGCTGACCGACCGCGATCGCCCGCGCGATCGCGTGGCGGGCAGCCTGGCGTGCGTCGCACGCGCCTTCCGTGCCGGCGTCGACGCCGTGCGCGTCCACGACGTCGCCGAGACGCGCGACCTCTTGCGCGTGCTCGAGGCGATCGAGCCCGCCTCGTAACGTCGTCACACCAAGGCGAAGCGCGCGGAGAACGCGCCCCTTGGCTGTAGACTCCGACTGCCGATGACCGCGTTCCCCCTCGCCGTACTCCGTGACCTCCAGAACATGCGCTGGCAGGAGTACGTCGAGCTCGGGCTGCTCTTCGTCGTCATCTACCTGCTGCTGCGCTTCCTGCGCACGACGGTCGCCGGCGGCATCTTCCGCGGCGGCGCGATGCTGATCTGGATCCCCCTGCTGGGCGGCATCCTGCTCGTGCAGCAGCTCGACTTCCACGTCCTTTGGGCCGTGCTCACAGCCCTCGTCCCGCTCATCGCACTGGCCTTGGTCGTGACGTTCCAGACCGAGCTGCGTCACGGCGTGGCCCGCCTCGGCCACATGCGCTGGCTGCGCGGCGTCTTCTCGCGCGGCGGACGCCGGGCACGCAAGATCCACATCGTGGACGAGATCGTCCGGGCCGTGATGGCCTTCGCGAAGGACAACGTCGGCGCGCTGATCGCGGTCGAGCGCCAGATCGACCTGTCGACGTACATCTCCACGGGTGTGCCCGTGGACGCCATCATCCGCGCGGAGACGCTGGACACGATCTTCAGCACGCACACGGTGCTGCACGACGGCGCCATCGTGATCCGCGGCAATCGCATCGCCGCCGCCGGCTGCCTGTTCCCGCTCACCGAGAAGCCCGAGCTCGCGCGCAAGTACGGCACGCGGCACCGCGCCGCGATCGGTCTCTCGGAGCAGAGCGACGCCGTGATCATCGTGGTCTCGGAGGAGCGCGGTCAGATCAACCTCGCCGAGCGCGGCGAGCTCACGCGCTACACGGACGCGGGCTGGCTGACGGCGTACCTGAACGTCGTGTTCGCAGAGACCCAGGGCATCGCGCCCCGGGACGTGATCGGGGAGGACGAGTAGCGTGGCCGACGAGCGCGCCCCCACACCTGACGAGCCGCGCCCGGAGCGCGAAGACGATCGCACGCCCGATCGCGAGCCGGCCGCCGAGTCAAGGTCGGCGCCCGCGCAGGCGCCGATGCCGAGCAAGCCGAAGAAGCGCTCCGTGTTCCGGCGCCGCGACGAGCTCGGCCTCGTGATCCTGGCGCTCGTGCTGACCGGCATCGTCTGGACGATCGCCCGCGGCAGCGTGGTGGAGGTCCGGCCGCCGATCACGGATGTCCTCGTCGTCTGGGAGCGCCCGCCGGGCTCGCCCACCGACGTGGCCTTTGCCGAGGACGCCCCGCGCATCACGGTGGTGATGAAGGCCTCGGTGCCGGACTACGAGGAGGCCAAGAACAGCCTTGCCGGCGGACTCCGGCTGCGCCTCGGGCCCGTCAACCCGGGCCAGCCCGAACGCGATCTGAGCACGAGCGAGGGCGATCGGTACGAGCTGCCGTTCCACCCGAGCCTCTTGGCTGCGCCGCTGGAGCTCCCGCGCGGCAAGGTCTTCCTCGTCGAGATGGGCATCGCCCGCATCGAGCCCCCGCCCAATCTGGAAGGACCGTGGCCGGGCGGCCTACGGGTCGAGCTGGTGCAGCTCGAGAAGACCAGCGTCCGGGTCGACAACGTCCGCACCGGCCTGTTCAGCGCCCCGGTGACGGCGGACGAGGTGACCGTCGACGACCTCCGCCTGAACGAGGATCTCGGGACCTCTGGGATCCGCGACGTCGTCCTGACGTTCGAGAAGTACGTCCAGGGCAGCGAGGACGACACCGTCAACGAAGCCCGCGCCAAGGCAGTGCGCGACTTCGGCGAGCTCAGGATGCGGGTGAAGGTGTACGGCGGCGAGGAGCGGGTCATCGACCACGAGTGGCGCTGGGCGCTCTCCGACTACGACCTCGCCACGTGGGATTTCCGCTTGGGCAACCCCGACGAGGTCAACATCAAGGTGCGCTTGCTCGAAGGCCGGTTCGTCGGCACGAAGGCGGAGCTCGACTTCGTCGAGCAGAACCCCGGCAAGTGGCACTTCGAGATCGCGATCTTCGGCGACGGCAAGACGCCGCGCGAGAACCTGCTGCCGACGACCGGCTCCGAGGTCGAGCAGGACGTGCCCGGCACCATCCGCTTCGTGCACGACGGCGATCCGGGCTTCGGGGACGTGCGCTTCGCGCCGAAGAACGGCAACGACCTGACGATCAAGGTCAAGCGCAAGCAGAGCTGAGCCGCGTGGCTCGCTAGCGGCCGGCCTCGGCGACGGCCTGGATCGCCTGGACGGCCGCCTCGACGGCCTCCATCTCGCGGCCCTCGGCCATGATGCGCAGCAGCGGCTCGGTGCCGCTGTAGCGGATCACCAGCCGGCCGATGCCTTCCAGCGCCTTCTCCTGGCGCTCGATCTCGGCCAAGAGCGCGGGCCACTCGTCGATCGGCGTCTTCTCCGTCACGCGCACACCGACCAGGAGCTGCGGGCGGCGCGGGCGCGCGGCACGCAGCGTGCCCAGGTCCTTGCCGAGCCGCTTGGCGGCCTGCAAGACCCGCACGCCCGCGACGAGCGCGTCGCCGATCAGCGCCGTGGCATGGCCCGGGATGTCCGTGCGTGCGGTCACGACGTGCCCGGAGGGCTCACCGCCGAACGCGGCACCGCTCTCGCGCATGGCCTCGGCCACCTGACGGTCCCCCACGGCCGTGCGCACGAGCGTCGCGTCGAAGTCGGCCAGGCGCTCCTCGAGTCCGAGGTTCGCCATCACGGTCGACACGATCTTGTCCGCGGGCACGCCGCCGTTCTCGTGCGCGTCGTGAGCAAGGATCGCGAGCATGTCGTCGCCGTCGAGCAGCTCGCCCTCGGCGGTGGCGATCAGCACGCGGTCGGCGTCGCCGTCGAAGGCGAGCCCGGCGTCGGCCGACCCGCCGCGCAGCGCCTCGAGCCAGGACTCGGGGTGCTGCGTGCCGCAGTCCAGATTGATGACGTGCTCGCCGGCCTGGTGCAGCAGCTCGACCTCGGCCCCGAGGCGCGTCAGGACGTCGGGCACGGTGGTCGTCGCAGCGCCGGCGGCGAGGTCTACGACCAAGCGCATGCCGTCGAGGCGGCCCGCATCCGCGAGCCAGTCGACGGTGGCGTCGATGTAGCGGAAGCGCGCCTTCACGTCCCGCGGAGGCGGCGTGGGCTCGGCGGCCTCGCCGGCCTCCGCGAGCAGCGCCTCGATCTCCTCTTCCTCGGCCCGGGTCAGCTTGCGGCCGGACTCGATGAAGGGCTTGATGCCGTTGTATTCGGGCGGGTTGTGCGACGCGCTGACCATGAGGCCCAGGTCGAACCCGCCCTCGGCCATGGCCCACGCAAGGGCCGGCGTCGGCACGATGCCCATCTCGAACACGCGCGCGCCCTCGGCCCCCATCGCGCCCGCGAGTCCTTCGATGATCGGGCCGGTGCTCGGACGCGGATCGCCGGCGATCAGGACCCGCGCAGACCCGTCCTCGGCGCGGGCGGATGCGAAGCGCGCCAGGGCGCGGCCGATGCGGGTGACGCCGTCCGACGTCAGCGGCCCCTCGCCCGCAACGGCGCGGATGCCGTCCGTGCCGAACCAGTGGTAGGTGCTCGGTCCCATCGGCGGCTTACGGTAGGTGGAGATCGGCATGGGGCCTCGCTTTCCGTCGTCTGGCGCAGGAGCGGCGCCACGAGACCCCCTCATCGACCGCCCGGCGCCCCGATCTTTCGCCCGGCGGCTTCCGGGCAGCCCGAGAATCGGCCGGCCCGCCCTGTCCCCTGGAGCCCCCCGTGCCGACCCTGCTTCTCGCCACCAGCGGCCCCCACGCCGAAGTGGGCCTGGTCGACGCCGAGGGCGTCGTTCGCGTCTCGCCGCTGATCGAGGGGCGGACGCGGGGCCGCGACGTGCTCCCGGCGATCGCGGCGCTGCTCGAGGAGGCCGGGGTCGCCGGCGCGGCGCTCGACGCCGTCGCGGTGGACGTGGGCCCGGGCTCGTTCACGGGGGTCCGCGTCGGCGTGACGACGGCCAAGACCCTGGCGTGGAGCCTCGACGTGCCGGCCGTGGGCATCCTGAGCCTGGACGTGCTGGCGGCCGCGGCCGACACGGACGGCCCGATCCTCGCCCTGCGGGATGCGGGCCGGCGCCGCGCCTATGCCGCGCGCTACGAGGGCGGGCGCCGCACGAGCGAGCCGGCGCGGCTGGATCCCGACGCGCTGCCCGCGCTGGCCGCCGGTGCCACGCTGGTGGGCGAGGACATCGACGCGCTGGCCGCGCGCCTCGAACTCGACGGCGAGCGCCGGGAGGTGCGCGCGACGGCCGCCGCGCTCTGGACGCTGACCGCCCCCCGGCTCGAGGCGGGCGAGACGACGCCGCCGCACGCGCTCGCACCGCGCTATCTGCAGGCGTCCGCCCCCGAGCGCCTGCGGGACGGAGAAGCGCCGGGTGACGCCTGAGGGCGGGCCGCTCGCGCACCGATCCAATGGACTGGGGTTTCCCACACATAGGGTCTCGTTGATGCTGCAGGCACGGACATGGGCCGAGGTCGACCTCGGCGCCCTCGAGCGCAATCTCGCGCGCGTGCGGTCCGCCCAGCCGGACGACGTCGACGTGATGCTCGTGGTGAAGGCGGACGCCTACGGCCACGGCGCAATTCCCGTGAGCTGGCATCTGCTCAAGCACGGCGTCGCTTGCCTCGGCGTGGGCGACTCGACGGAGGCGCTCGAGCTGCGCGCGGCGGGCATCACCGCCCCCATCGTGATCCTCGGCGCCGTCGTGGCGGGCGAGCTCGAGGACGTCGTGCGCGGCAACATCGCCGTCACCGTGCACTCGGGCGACCGGGTGCGGCGGCTGCGCCGCGTGCTCAAGCAGACGGGCGGTCGCGTCGGCGTGCACATCAAGGTGGATACCGGCATGGGCCGGCTCGGGTGTGCGCCGCAGCGCGTGCCCGGCATCGCGCGGGAGGTGAAGCGCTCGCGTGGCTTGGTGCTCGAGGGCATCTCGACCCACCTGGCGAAGACGAAGCCGGGCGGCGGGCCGGACGCGGAGCTGCAGCTGAAGCGCTTCCGCCGCGTGCTCGGCGTGCTCGAGCGCGAGGGGCTGCTGCCGCCCTGGCGCCACGTCTTCGCCAGCGGCGGCGCGCTCAGCGACCTGCCGAGCGAGTTCAACCTGATCCGCCCCGGCCTGGCCGTCTTCGGGATCGACCCCCACAACCGCAAGCGCACGGACCTCGAGCCCGCGCTCTCGTGGCGCACCCAGATCGTGTTCCTCAAGGACCACCGCCGGGGCGCCCGGATCGGCTACGGGGGCACCTGGCGCGCCCCCCGCAAGGTCCGCATCGCCACCCTGCCCGTCGGCTACAACGACGGATATCGATTCGCCTTCTCGAACCGGGCGGAGGTGCTGGTTCGCGGCGAACGCTGCCCCGTGGTGGGCCGGGTGTCCATGGACTACACGACGATCGACGTCACGCACGTGGAGGGAGCCGAGGTCGGCGACGTGGTCACGCTCATGGGCCGCGACGGCGACGCCGCGATCTCCGCCTTCGAGCTGGCGCGCCACGCGCAGACGATCCCCTACGAGATCCTGTGCGGCATGGGCCGTCGGGTGAAACGCTCGTACGTGAACGGTGGTCACGGGGCCGTGTCCGGGGTGCGCGCCGGGTCATGACCCTCCGCCTGCTGCAGGCCGCCCTCCTGCTGCTCGTGGTCGGTGTCGGCTACGCGTACTGGGCGGACCTCCCCCAGCCCGCAACGCTCTCCATGGAGGACCTGGCCGCCGAACCCCTGCGTCGGATCTTCGGCGACGAGATGCGCTACGCGGAGCTCGACGTCGACCTCGTCGAAGGCGTCCGCATCCAGGACCTCCGGGTGCCTAGCCAACAGGGGTTGCGCACCGCGCCGACGCGTCCCGGCGAGCAGCCGCGCGCGATCGACGGCTTCACTGCCCGCACCGTGGAGATCCGCCAGGACACGCTGGCGCTCAGCACGGGGGCCGTGGCGCTGCGCTCCGTCTCCATCGAGGGCGCACGGATCATGCTGCGGGAGACGGCGGACGGCATCGCTTCCGACTTCACGTTCGACATGCCCCAGGCACGCGGCAACGCGCCGCCGCCCGAGCTCACCCTGGACGACGCGTGGCTCTACGTGCGCTCGATGCCCGGCTCCACGCGCTTCTCGGAGGCGGCGGTCCTCGTGCTTTACGTCGAGAGCCTGCGCGTGCGCTCGGAGCGCGGCGGGAGACTCCGCGTGAGCGGGACGGTCTTCACGCGCGAGCTGGGCCAGGACGACGAGCCGCTCAAGATCAGCGGCCGCGTGGACATGACGCGCCGGACCCTCGACCTGCGCGTCGACATCGAGCACGTCACGCTCACGCCGAACCTCCTCGCCCTGTTGGCCGAGACCGTCGCCGCCCCGCTGCGACAGGAGTCGATCAAGTCGGGCACGCTGGGCGTGACCCTCTCCGGCCCCATCGACGGCGACCTCGACATGAGCATCGAGTGGGACGCCGACGTCGAGGTGCAGGTCGAGGACATCCCGGGTATCGAGACGATCGAGGCCACGACCAAGGAGCAGCTGCAGGAGCTCTTCGGACGCGGCGCGATGAAGCTGCTCGTGGACCAGGACCAGGTACGCATCGACACGCTCGTCACGCAGATGGCGGGCGGCCGCGTGCAGGCCACGGGCTGGATCAAGCACGCGACGGGCGCGATGCGGATCGACTTCACGATCGACGACCTGAACCTCGAGGACGATGCCGTGCGCCGGGCGTTGGGCGAGGAAGGCGCCGAGCTCTTCGACCAGTTCTCGCCCAAGGGCATCGTCGACGCGAAGGGCACCGTCACGCGCGACGAGGACGGCGAGATCGAGTGGAGCGTCGACGTCGTGCTCGAGGACACGAGCTTCGAGTTCGTCGGCCACCTGACCGAGGACGGCTCGCGCGAGGGCTTCCCCTACCTCGTGGAGCAGGCGACCGGCCGGGCATTCCTGCGTCCGGGCAAGGTCTACTTCGAGGACATCGTCGGGTTCCACCGCGGTGCGGAGGTCACGCTCCGCGGGCGCGACAAGAAGAGCTGGGACGGCGGCGAGACCGGTCGAATCCTGTTCACGGACCAGGGCACGGACATCCGCCTCACGGTCGAAGTCGTCAACATGCGCGTCGACGAAGACCTCGAGCGCGCCGTCGCGGGCAGCGAGTTCGCCGGCATCTTCGACACGTTCCAGCTCGCGGGCATCCTCGACAAGGTCGAGATCGACGTGATCCGCATCCCGGGGACGGACCGCTTCGCGAAGGGTGAGATCCGACTCCAGCTCGAGGGTGAGCAGTTCAAGTACGCGCCGTTCCCGATGCCCGTCGAGGACGTGCGCGGCACGATCATCGTGGAGCGCCCGGTGCTGCCGGGCGAAGGCGAGGGGAACCACCGCCGCGGACGACGCATCGCCTTCGACGTCACGGGATGGCTCGAGGGCGCCCCGATCCGCGCGAAGGCCGAGATCATCGGCCACGAGGACACGGGTCGCCTGTTCATCGAGGCCGACGGCGTGCCACTGGCGGGAGCGCTGACGCGCACGATCCTCACGGCCGACGAGACGAAGGACGGCCTTGCTCCGGTATGGGCCTGGCTCGAGCCGCGCGGGCGCGCCGACGTGGTGGCATCCATCCCGCTGCGCGCAGATCCAAAGCCGATGGAGCTGACGACCACGCTCAAGGGCGCCTCGATCCGGCTCGATGCCGCCGAGAGTCCGGCCCCCATCGAGCTCGCCGACCTCTCGGGCAAGCTCGAGGTGAAGGGCGACGAGGTGCGGTTCGAGGGCGTGAGCGGCAAGCTGCTCGGCAGCCCGACGACGGCGACCGGGACCATGCTCGGCGGGCCGGACGGGCGCTGGGACCTGACCATCGATGCCGAACCGGTGCGCCTGACGTCGTCGCTCCTGGCCGGCCTCACGCACCTGACGCCGGACGGCAACCTCCTCCCGGACGGCATGCGCTTCGAGCCCGGGGGGCGCCTCGGATTCAAAGCGAAGATCACGCGCGAGCCCGGACCGGACTCGCCTCTCGATCTCGAGCTCACGGCAACGAACGTCGACGTGGACGTGCGCATGCCCAAGGCGGGCGTGGTGCACGTGTCGGGCGAGAAGGTGCACGTCGGCCCGGACGCCATCGCCGTCACGAACGTGGACGTCCAGACCGAAGGGCTGACGATCGTGATGGAAGACGCGCGCATCCCGCGCGGGGAAGGCGGCGCGCTCCAGGGCACGTTCGAGCTGCGCATGGACGCGTTCGAGCCGACCGAGGGCGTGCTCGACATGATCTCGTCGGGCGCCGCGGAGATCATCACCTCGTGGACGAAGGACCGGCTGCTCTCCAGCAAGGGGCTCAAGGTCGTGGCGCCCGGAACGGGCCCTGTCCGCTTGGAGGGGCCGCTGAGCCTCGTGGTGCCCGAAGGGGTGCCGGTGAGCGACGGCCCGCGCGGCGCGCTGACCCTCGCCCCGCTCTCGATCAGCACGGATGAGGCGGGCACGCTGCTCGGCGGCCGCGTGGTGCTGCAGGGGTTCTCGATCGACGTGGGCGTCGAGCTCACGGAGCTCTACGGCACGGTCCACGTGGACCGCCTGCGCCTCGGCGAAGGCGAGGGCGGCAACGGCCGCCTGATCGACGTGCGCGGGCAGATCGAGGGCGTGCGCGTCGCGGCGCTCTCGACGCCGCTCTCGTGGCAGGACGGCATCCTGCGCGCGGATCCCGTCACCGCCCGCGTCGCCGACGGTGCGTTCCAAGGCCACGTCTTCGTGCACACGCGCGAGCCGACCGCGTTCGAGGGCGCCGCGCGCATCACCGACTTCGATCTCGCCAAGCTCCAGGAGGACCTCGCCCCCACCGGCGCGCCGGTGAGCGGCATCGGCAACGCCGAGGTGCGCTTCCAGAGCCGTGGCGAGACGCTGCGCGATCTGACCGCCGCCGGCACCGTCCGGATCCGCAACGGCTCGCTCGGCGATCTGCCGTTCGTGGCGACGATCTTCGCGATGGGCGCGCGCATCCTGAACTCGGACAACCGCCCGCAGTTCGAGAGCGCGGACGTGGAGTTCGTCCTGAAGGACGAGGTCTTCGAGCTGAAGCGCATCGACCTCGCCGGCCCGCTCTTCGAGATGCCGGGGCGCGGCACACTCGACACGACGGGCGTCGTCGACCTGTACTTCACGCCCGACTTCATCAAGAGCCTCGTGCTGCCCGGCGTGATGCAGCTGCCCGTCATCGGCGACGTCGTTGGCGGCGTGCTGCGCGAGGAGCTGCTCTACGCCGTGCGCGTACACGGCGACATCAGCAACGCCCAGACCGAGCTCCTGCCGTTACCCGCGCTCGGCATCGACTTCGGCTCCGACTTCGAGGGCACCGGCCCGCGCAAGCTGCCTCGCCGCCGCGTCCCGCGCTGGTTCCGCTAACGACGCAGCCAGTAGATGCCTTCGTGCTCCAGGAGCCCAGCGGGGCGGCCGCCCGGCTTCGTCTTGGGCAGCTTCAGGACCTGGGAGCCGGGCGAGAAGATCCGCTTGCGGGCGGGAGCCCGGCCCGCCTTGCGGCCGCCTCGGGGCCCGGCTTCGGCCGCGGGGGCAGCGAGGATCAGGGCAACCAGGGCGATGAGGGCGAGGCGCATGGGATGTCTCCGGGCCGCGGGGCGGCGGCAGGGGCTCAACTGCGCCGCGGACCCGAGTGGAGACACCGCAGGGGATCAGGGATCGATCGGAACGTAGGGCGGAACCCAGGTGATGAGGAGGGCGAGGCCGGCACCGTTGGCCTCCACGTACGCGGAATCGCTCAGGAGCCAATGATCGACGCCGCTCGGCATCTGCGCGGACTCCCCCTCCGTGTGGCTCGTCGGCGGGATGTGGTTCCACTGGTTGTCCTGGGCATCCACGTGGATGTTGGGATGGACCACGAGGTCCGCGTCGCTGTTGAAGGCGATCATGTTGTTGCCTTCGCTACCCGCGCCGCCTCCGCCCAGGTCGACGAAGTCCGCCTTCACGACGGCGCCGAAGTCGTTCAGCTTCAGCGCGTTGTTGTCGAACCGGATCAGCCCACCGCCGCCGGCGAAGTGGAATCCCGCGGTGTTGTGGCGGACCAGGTTGTGGTGCACGTGACCGAACCCGCTGCCGCCGAGGAACCGGATGCCGTCGTCCATGTTGTGCTCGATGGTGCAGTGCCGGACGCGCACGCTCATCCGATCCACGATCACGCCGGTGTGCCGGATTCCCTGCAACGTGAGCGGGTTGTGGATGACGAAGCCACCAATCGCCACGTCCATGCCGGGCAGCACGGCGGCCGTGGTGTTCGCCTCGACCTCACCGGGCACGAGGGCGCCGCCGAAGATGACCGTCGGGATCGGCCCGTTGCCCTTGTTGGGCTGGTCGCCGATCAGGCGGACCCCGGTCGGGATCTCGAGCGGGAACGACTCACCGATCACGGCGTCGTACATGCCGGGCGCGACGTACACGGTGCTGCCCAACGCCGCAGCTTCGAGGCCGCGCGTGATCGTCTTGAAGGGGGCGGCCGCTGAGCCGTCGTTGGCGTCGCTGCCGATGGCGACGTCGACGTAGTAGTCCGGCGCGCCGCCGATCACGACGGACCCACCGCCGCAGGCGGCTGTGGCGAGGGCGAGGGTCAGAAGGAGAGCAAGGCGCACGAGCGCGAGGTGATGTCGGAGGGAGGGGCGCATGAGGGCTCCGGGGCTGTGGGTTCCGGCCCGCCCCGAGGACGGGACCGATTCACGGAGAAGGAGCGCGCGCGCCGCCAGACTTGCCACCTGACCTGGCGAGCCCCAGTTTCCGGGCTCTGCAGCAGGCCGCGAACCGTGCATCATGGGCCCGGGAGGTACCCCTATGCGCATCCATCGATCCGTCCTGACGGGCTTGCTGGTGGCCCTGCTGCTCCTGTCCGGGACGGCGTACGCCGACGAGCTGGCGGACTTCGGCGAGGTCTGGGACTTCCGCGACGTGCCCGCCACGGAAAAGCGCTTCCGGGCGTTGCTCGAGAGCGACGAGGCGAAGGCGGACCTCTCCTACCGGCTGCAGGTCCAGACCCAGCTGGCGCGCACCCTCGGCCTGCAGAAGAAGTTCGACGCCGCCCATGCGGTGCTCGACGGGGTGGAGCAGGCGCTGACCAAGGACACGCCGTTCGCGCGCGTGCGCTACGGACTCGAGCGCGGACGCACGCTGAACTCCTCGAAGCAGGCGGCCAAGGCGATGCCCTTGTTCGAGGCGGCCTGGGACCTGGCACGCGAGATCAAGGCCCACGGCCTGGCGGTCGACGCGGCGCACATGCTCGGCATCGCGGCGCCCGACACGAAGGGCAAGCTCGCGTGGAACGTCAAGGCCATGGAGTACGCCGAGGCGTCCAAGGCCCCGCGCGCCATGCGCTGGCTCGGCGCGCTCTACAACAACATCGGCTGGACGTACCACGAGGCGAAGCAGTACGAGAAGGCGCTGGAGGTGCATACGAAGGGCTGGCTCTGGCGCCAGGCGCGCGCCCCCGACAGCCGCAGCACGCGCATCGCGAAGTGGTCCGTGGCGAAGCAGCTGCGCGAGCTCGGGCGCGCGCACCTCGCGCTCGCGATGCAGCGCGAGCTGCTCGCCGTGTACGAGCAGCTCGAGCAGGAGGACGGCTTCGTCTACGAGGAGATCGGCGAGTGCCTGCTCCTGCTCGACCGCAAGGACGAGGCGACGCCCTGGTTCGCCAAGGCCTGGAACCAGCTGAAGGACATGGGCTGGATCCGGGACAGCGAACCGGAGCGCCTCCCGCGGATCAAGCGCCTCGGCGGCGTGAAGGACGAGACGCCCGCCGACAAGTAGCGACTTCGGCGGGGATGCGCCATGCGTCCTGCGCCTCGCGTGGTGTATCGTCCGCGCGATGCCCAAGCCCAAGATCACCCTCGGGATCCTGGCCGGCGGCTCCGGAACCCGCTTCTGGCCCGCCGGCCGGCGCTCGCGCCCCAAGCAGCTGCTCGCCCTCGACGGCAACGACCCGCGCTCGTTGCTGGCCCTGACCCTGGAACGGGTGGGCTCCATCACCGATGAGCCGCCGCGCCTGATCGCGCCCAAGGCCCTGGCGAAGCCGTTCCGACGCGAGCTGTCGAAAGCGGCGGTCGATGCCTGCCTGTGGGAGCCGCGGCCGCGCAACACAGCCGCCGCGGTTGCGCTGATCGCGTACGCGGGCTGGCAGGACGCGCCGAAGCAGCCGGTGCTGGTCGTCCCCGCCGATCACCACGTGCATCCGGTGGGCACGTACCGGCGCGCTCTGGCCGCCATGGCGTCGCGCGCACGCCGCTCCAGCTCGATCGTGACGCTGGGGCTCCTGCCCGATCACCCGGCGACGGGCTACGGCTACCTGCAGCTCGGTGCGCTCGTGGATGAGCGTGCGGTCGGGCGCTTCCACGAGGTCGCGCGGTATGTCGAGAAGCCCTCGGCCAAGCGCGCGAAGGCCTACGTCAAGGGCGGCGGCTTCCTCTGGAACGGAGGGACGTTCGCCTTCATGCCCGAGGTGTTCATCCACGCGGTGCGCACGCATCTGCCGGAGGTCGCCTCGCCGATGGAGCGCGCGTTCGAGCGATACGGCAAGCGCGACTTCGCCAAGGCGCTCGCCGCGGCCTACGACGAAATGCCCGCGATCTCCGTGGACTACGGCGTGATGGAGCAGGCGGAGCACGTCGAGACGCTCGCCGTGAAGATGGGTTGGGACGACCTCGGCAGCTGGGACGCGATCGCGCGTCACCTCGAGCCGGACGCCGACGGCAACCGCGTGCGCGGCGACGTGACGGTGGTCGATAGCAAGGGCTGTGTCGTCGACGCCATCGACGGGCACGTGGCCGTGCTCGGCGTGGAGGACATCGTGGTCGTGCGCACGGGCGACACGGTGCTCGTCACCCGTCGCGGCCAGGGCGAAGCGGTTCGCGACGTGGTGAAGCGCCTCGAGACCGGCGGACGCGAGGACCTGCTCCAGTGACCGTGGTGGCCGCCGTGGACTACGGCCGCCGGCGCATCGGGCTCGCGATCTCGGATCCGATGGGCATCACGGCCCGGGGCCTCGAGACGGTCGAGGGCGGCCCCACGCCGGAGGCCGCCGCCGGGCGCGTAGCGGAGGCCCTGGCGGCGCTCCAGCCGGACCGGATCGTGATCGGCCTGCCGCTCCACGAGAGCGGGGACGAGTCGGAGATCTCCCGGGAGGCGCGGTCCTTCGGGGCGGCGCTCGGGAACACGCTGCCGGCCGAGGTCGTCTTCCACGACGAGACGCTCACGTCCTGGGAGGCGGAGCAGGCGCTCAAGGCCCGTGGAATGGACCTCCGCGAGGCGCGTCGCTCCGGGCTCATCGACCAGGAGGCCGCCCGCGGCCTGCTCCTGGCCTATCTACGCGAGAACGGCTGAGGCCCGATTCGCCGGGGCCAGGGAAAACGTGCTTGCGCCTCGGATGCCGCTACGATTCGCGGCTTGTAGAAGAAAACAACGAAGAACAAACGCACTTCCCCGTGCTGACCCCGGCTCCGGGGCGGGCGCCCGATCGGCGCAGCCCGCAACCTGGTCCGGAGGTGACAACGGAGGCCACCATGGCCGTCAAGTTCGAAGGCAAGTCCGAGATCATCGAAGAGTTTCGCCAGGGCGAGTCGGACACCGGCTCGACCCCGGTCCAGGTCGCGATGCTTACGCACCGCATCCGTCATCTGACGGACCACCTGAAGAAGTTCCCGAAGGATCACTCGACCCGGCGCGGTCTCTTGCGCCTGGTCGGCCGTCGTTCGGCCCTCCTCCGCTATTACTCGAAGAAGCACCCGAAACAGTATCGGGCGCTGATCGAGAAGCTCGGCCTCCGCCGCTGATGGGAAGTCGCAGCTAGGAGGACATTTGTCCGTTCACTCTGTGACGATCGATGTCGGGGGCAAGCCCCTGCGCATCGAGACCGGCCGCATGGCATTGCTCGCGGCCGGGTCCGCCGTAGTCACGTACGGCGAAACGATGGTGCTCACCGGTTGCTCGACCTCGAAGCCGCGTGAAGGCATCAGCTGGTTTCCCCTCACGGTCGACTACCGCGAGAAGACCTACAGCGCCGGCAAGATCCCCGGTGGGTTCCTGAAGCGCGAAGCCGCGCCCAGGCCCAAGGAGATCCTGACGATGCGCATGACGGATCGGCCCATCCGGCCGCTCTGGCCCGACGGGTTCAAGGACGAGGTCCAGATCCAGTCGTTCGTCATCTCCTACGACCAGATGAACGACCCCGACGTGCTCAGCGTCAACGGCGCGAGCGCCGCGGTCTCGCTCAGCAACCTGCCGTTCCTCGGCCCCATCGGGGCCGTGCGCGTGGGTCTGGTCGATGGTGAGTTCGTCGCCTTCCCCGACAACGAGACCATGGCCAACTCGCACCTCGACATGGTCGTGGCCGGCACGAAGAACGCCGTCACGATGGTCGAGGCGGGCGCCAACGAGGTCAGCGAAGAGGTCGTCGTCGCGGCGCTCGAGTTCGCCCACGAGGTGATCAAGAACATCTGCGCCGGCATCGAAGAGCTGCGCGAGAAGGTCGGCTGGACGCGCCCCGAGTACACCCCGCCCGAGAAGGACGAGTCGCACGTCGACGTCGTCCGCGAGGGCTACTACGACGCCTTCGAGACGGCGATCAAGAGCGTGACCAAGCTCGAGCGCAACGCCGCCAAGCGCGCCGTGCTCAACGACGCGCGCGAGGCGTTGGTCGCGACCGAGGAGGACGAGAAGGCCGGGCTCACCAAGGGCCAGGTCGGCGACGCCTTCGGCAAGCTGGAGAAGGAGATCGTCCGCAAGGCGGTGCTCTCCGGCACGCGCATCGACGGACGTGCACCCGACAAGGTGCGCGACATCACGGTCGAGGTGGGGCTCCTGCCCCGTGCCCACGGCTCGGCGCTCTTCACGCGCGGCGAGACGCAGGCGCTCGTGACGACCACGCTCGGCACCGGGCTCGACGAGAAGCTCGTCGACGGCCTCTCGGCGCAGAGCTACACAAAGAAGTACTACCTTCACTACAACTTCCCCCCCATGTGCGTGGGCGAGACGCGGCCGATCCGCGGCCCGTCGCGCCGCGAGGTGGGTCACGGTGCTCTGGCCGAGCGTTCGCTCTTGCCGGTGCTCCCGGCGATGCAGGAGTTCCCGTACACGCTGCGCGTCGTGAGCGACGTGCTGATGTCGAACGGCTCGTCCTCGATGGCCTCGGTCTGCGGCAACACCCTGTCGCTCATGGACGCGGGCGTGCAGATCGTGCGTCCCGTGGCCGGCATCGCCATGGGTCTCGTCGACGACGGTGACAACCAGGTCGTGCTGTCGGACATCCTCGGTGACGAGGACCATGCCGGCGACATGGACTTCAAGGTGGCCGGTACGCAGAACGGCATCACCGCGCTGCAGATGGACATCAAGATGAGCGGCGTCACGGCGGAGCTCCTCAGCCGCGCGCTCGAGCAGGCCCGCGAGGGTCGGATCTACATCCTCCGGGAGATGCTCAAGGCCATCCCGCGTCCGCGTGCGGAGTACAACCGCCACGCGCCGCGCGTGGAGATGGTGCAGATCAACCCCGACAAGATCGGTGCGCTGATCGGCCCCGGCGGCAAGAACATCCGTCGCATCCAGGAGGAGACGGGCGCCACCGTCGAGGTCAACGACGAGGGCATCGTGAAGATCTTCGCCACCCAGGCGGATGCCGCGCTCGCGGCCCGCGAGCAGGTGGAGCTCTGCACCGCAGAGGCCACGCTCGGCAAGATCTACGACGGCAAGGTGACCTCGATCCGCGACTTCGGCGCGTTCCTCGAGATCATCCCGGGCCTCGACGGCCTGTGCCACGTCAGCGAGCTGGCCGACGGCTACGTCGGCTCGGTCGACGACGTCGTCAAGATGGGCGAGTTCCACAAGGTCAAGGTCATCAACATCGACGAGTCGGGCCGCGTGAAGCTGTCCCGGCGCCAGGCGCTGATCGAGCTCGGCGAGGACGCTTCGGCGCCCGTGCCGGCCGGAGGCGTGCCCGAGGACGGCGAAGGCCGCTCCCGCGGTGAGGGCGAAGGCCGGCCGCGTGGCGGCGGCGGACGCGGTCCGCGTGGCGGTGGCGGGCGCGGTCCGCGCGGCGGACGCGGCGGCGATCGCGGCGGACGTGGAGGCCGCGGCGGCGACCGCGGTGGACGCGGAGGCCGTGGCGGCGATCGCGGCGACCGGCGTCCGCGCCGGCGTGGCGGCGACCGTGACGGCGGTGGCGGCGGCGACCGTGGTGGTGGCGGCGACCGCGGTGGCGAGTAGCTCAGCCGCCCAGCGGTGAGACGGCGGCGCCGCCTGCGGGCGGCGTCGTCAGATCCGCAGAGCTCTTCGGAGCCCCGGGGTGCCTTGGTGCATCCCGGGGCTCCTCCAATTCGGGCTCCGGGGCGACCCGCCATGGGTCGCTCCACGGATCCTCCGGGCGCTTGCGCGAGATGACCGGTCCGGCATCGCGCGCACGCCGGACGGCTTCCGCACTCGGCGTGCGGATGCGGCCGCGAATGAGCAGCACGAGCTCCGTGTCGACGCAGTTCTTGTCGTCGGCGAAGAGCAGCTGGTCGACCAGCGACATGCCCGAGAGCCGCGGCAGCCCCTTGCGCAAGTGCGCCCAGCGCCGCAGGAAGAGCCCGCCCAGGAGCAGCGGCTCGCCGTCGCGCACCGTCACGCGCGTGCGCACGCGCCGCGTGTTGAGCTGCAGCCCGCCCGGGTAGCTGCTCGCTCGTTCCGGGGCCTCGGGCACGTTCAGCCACATGTCGATGTCGAGCACGGCGTGCTCGGCGCCGACGCGCAGAGCGGTCACAGCGAGGCGGAGGCCCGCCTGCTCGCTCGTCAGCCGCACGTTCGGCGCGGTGCCCGCCTGCTCGAGACGGATGTGCGGCAGGTTCTCGACGGTCTGGATCTCCGCGGGGCGCCCCTCGGCGCAGAGCAGGTTCGGCCACGCGAGGAACTGCGCCTCGCCGCGCTTGGCGAGCATGCGCAGCGTGGTCTCCCAGGCGCCGCCGAGCACGTTGCCGTCGCCGAGGCGCACGGCCGTGCCCTCGAAGGGGCGCGAGCCGGTGAGCGACGAGATGAGGAAGCGGTCCGGCGTGAAGCCGGTCTCGAAGGAGCGGAAGAGCGTGCCCTTCGGATCACCGACGCCGTCCTTGTCGTAGAGCAAGCTCGTGCCGGTGGAGTCGACCCCGCTGCGCTGTACCTCCGAGAGCAGTATGGACACGGAGACCATCCGCGGCGGCACGTCCAGCCGCAGCGCGTGCGCCTGCGCGCGTGCGACGACGTCCGGAGGCCCCAGGAGCAGCAGGCGCGCCGGCGCGGTCTTCGGCGCCGCCTTGTCGAACAAGGGCGTGGGCCGGACCGCCACGGGCGTGACGAGCTCGACGCGCAGCCCCTCGAGCTTCAGCGCCAGGAGGTCGGTGCGGAGGAGGGTGGCCTCGCGAAACTCCGGCTGCAGCAGCACCCGGCTCGTGCCGTCCTGGAGGTCGAAGGCGGCCACTGCGCCTGGCGCTTCGCGCACGGGTTCGGGGGTGGCGGGCGGCTCATCGGCGACGGCCGGGCCCGCGAGGACGATCAACAGGGATCCGAGCAGCGAACAGGCGAGCGACCGGGATCGTCGCATCCGGCCCAAGGCCTACTTCAGGTTCGCGATGACGTCGTCGGTCCGGTCGGGGACGTCCTTGGCCCCCTTCTTCGCCTTCTTCACGATGCCCTTCTGAGCGACGAGGTCATGGTCCATGTCGCGGGCCATCTGCTTGACCGCGTCGTTGAAGCGCGCGGAGGCCTTCTGCATCAGGAAGTGGTAGCGGGGGCTCTTGTCCGTAAGGCCTTTGTCGAGGATCTCCTTGTACTCCGGGATGTGCTTGTAGACCCGGTCGCTGTCGATCTCGCAAGGCTTCTGGAACAGGCGGGCGTTGCCGAAGTAGACCTTGTTCGGGTCGGCGCAGCGGTAGTCGCCCACGCCGGCAAGGGCCGTCCCCGTGCCGAGCAGGAGCACGATCAGGATCGTGAAGACGCCGGTCGCCCGTGCGTGATGGCTCGTGTGCCGCCCCATGGCCCCCATCCGTTTCGCTTTCTACTTCCTTGGACGCACGCCGGCGGACTGGGTTGCTTCCCTTTCGGGAAGCGGAGCCGTCATCCGCGACGTCGGTCCCGTGCCGGACGCATCCGCGCCCTTCACGAGACAACTAGACCAAATCGCGTGCCCCTTGCCGCCGTGCCTTCCAACAGGTCGGCTTCCGTCGCCCGCGGCTTGCTCAGCAAGCCCCATTTATTGGGATTTCACGCGTTCACCCTGCCTTGATGCGCAGCGTTCGTACGAATCCGCCACGATCAATGCGCCACATTCCGCCGACGACCGTCGCCCGCCGTCTCTCTGGGCGGGATCGGGTGCCGGTTCTTTCGCATGGGGTTCGGGCTTTGGCGCAGATACGAGCGGAGCCCCGCGGCCAAGACCGCGGGGCTCCGCTGAGTCGCATCCGGCTGGGTCAAGGTGTGGGGCCCGTCCGACCCGTTCCCGTTCGGCCTCGCGCCCTGTCCCGCTTGCCTCCCCTGACTCATCTTGCCTTGCGGCGTTCGTGAATCCTGGGAACCGGATCGACTCACGACCGGGGTGCCCGAACCATACGAGCTGTTGAACCCCGATGCGCCCAGTCTGCCAAAACTAACTAGTTAGTCAAGTCCGAATCCAGAAATAACTATCTGGGTAGATATCTCAGCGATACGGGTAGGATGCGCGCGTGGCCCAGCTCTCGTTCGCCGTCCTGCTCAAGCGAGCCCGCAAGCGCGCGGGGCTGACGCAGGACGCCCTGGGCAAGAAGGCCGGTCTCACGGGCTCCTACATCTCGATGATCGAGTCGGGCCGCAAGCCGGCCCCGCGCTCGCCGGTCATCACCCGGCTGTGCAAGGCGCTCGGGATCCGCGAGAAGCACTTCCAGGACGCGGCGGCCCTCGAGCGCGCCCCCGACCCCATTCGCCGCCGGATCGAGAAGATCGAGCGCGACGAACAGAGCGCCCAGCGCCACCGCGACCGGCTGCTCAGCACGACGCTCTTCCACCTGGCCCACCGCGGACCGGTGAGTGCGGCCACGTCGTTCCTCGACCTCTCCCCCGCCCAGCGCGGCCTGCTCGGACGCCTGCTCGGGCGCGCGCGCACGGCCCGCTCTCCGGAGGACGCGGAGCGGCGCTCTGGCGAGGTGCTGGAGGAGGCCAGCGGGCGCGAGCGCGAGATGCTCGCGCGGGTGCTGCCCGCGGCGCTGGCCAAGGCCCCCACCGACGCCCCGGAGGACACCGCGACAGAAGAGGAAGCCGGGCCGCGCACGCTGCCGATCCACGGCGACCTCGCGCGCGGCGGCAAGCCCTCGGGCCACCACGCGGTCGATCCCGCGCTGTGGCACGAGCAGGCGTTCCTCTGGCGCGTCTCGGGCGATGACGCCTACCCGCGCATCGAGGCGGGCGACCTGCTCTTGATCGATCCCCTGGCCGAGCCCAAGAGCGGCGACCTCGTCGCGATCCACCACAAGGGCCAGGATCACGTGCGCCTGCTGCACGTGCAGGACGACCAGGTGCGGCTCGAGCCGCCGCGACCCGACATGCTGCCGATCCGCATGGCGCTGTCGCGCTTCAAGCCGGCGGGCGTCGTCGTCTGGATGTGCCGCGCGTTGCGCTGAGGCACGCTCCCTATCGCAGGCTGTTCAACCACGCGAGCCATTGATTGGCTTGCGCACGGCCTTCGTCGTCGCCGGCGGGGACGAGCTCGAGGAAGCGTAGGAGATGGCGCCGCGCCGCGGCCTCGTCGCGAATCTCGCGCGGCGTGTCGGGATCGGCCAACAGGCCGCCGAGCGAGAGGTGCGCTTCGGCCAGCGTGTCGTCGAGCGCGAGGGCCGCCTCGTAGGCGCGCTTCTCCTGCTCGATGCCGACGCCGGACTCGCGTGCGAGCAGCGCGAGGTTGTACCGAACGGCGGCGTCGCGGGGTGCGAGCCGCGCAGCCTGCCGGAAGCTCTGCCGCGCGCGCGTGAGGTCGCCCTCGCTGACGTAGATCACGCCGAGGTTGTAGTGCGCGCGGTGGAAGCGGGGATCCTGCTCGAGGATGCCGAGGAACTCGGTCTTCGCGCGGGCCAGGTCGCCGCGGTGCACGTGGACGATGCCGAGGTTGTTGCGCGCGACGGGGAAGCCGGGACGGATGCGGAGCGCGGCGTTCAGGTGCAGCAGCGCGAAGCGGTCCATGCCGAGCTGGTCCTCGACCACGGCCACGTTGTTGAGCAGGTCCACGTTCCGGGGATCCAGCTCGAGCGCCTCGAGGTAGAGCCGGCGCGCCTCTTCCCAGCTCTGGCCCTCGGCGGCTCGGGCGGCACGTGCGCCCAGCGCCCGCGCCCGCAGCGCGGCCGACGCGCCCGGCATGGAGGCCGCCGCGAGGAGCCGCTCGAAGGTCGCGCGATCGGTGAGCGCCGGATCCTGCAGGAGTGCCAGGTTGAGCGCGGGGGCGTCGAGCGTGGGGTCGAGCGCCGCCGAGCGCCGGAACGCGGCCTCGGCCCCGGCGCGGTCGCCGCGACGCATGAGCGCCGCGCCCAGGTTGTTGTGCGCCGTCGCGTGGCTCGGGTCCACGCGCGCCGCCTCGGCGTAGGCCACCTCGGCTTCCTGGGCGCGCTTCATGCGCTCGAGCACGACGCCGCGGTTGTTCAGCGCATCGGCGTAGCTGGGGCGTACGGCCAGCGCCGCCTCGAAGGCCTTGAGCGCGGCCTCGAGGTCACCGACCTCGAGCACCAGGGCCCCCAGGTTGTTCTGCGAGATGGGGTCGGTCGGGTCGAGGCGCACGGCGCGGGCGTACGCGGCGATCGCCCCCTGGCGGTTCCCGGACTGGGAGAGGATCCACGCGCGCACGCGCCATGCGGGGCACGAGAGCTCGTGCAGCTTGACGGCCCGCTCGCTGGTCGCCAGCGCGGCCTCGACCTGGCCGGCGCGATACTGCTGGTACGCCATCCGCGCCTCGCGCGGGACCTCGTCTGCGGCGTGCGCCGGACGTGCCGCGAGCGTGCCTAAGAGCACGACCACGAGCAGGGCGACGAGCGGAAGACGTCGGCGCATGCGGGCGAGCCCCTCCTCCGGGCTCGTCACACAGGGTGCCCCGGCCTCGGGACCTCGGAAACTGCAAATGCGCGAGGTGGGCACCGAATCCCGGATCAGGGGCCGTCCGCGTTTCGCAAGAACGTCATGACGAGATCGAGGCGCGCGCGGCCGACGTCCGCTGCGCGGCGGGGCGTGTTCTCGGACGCCTCCGCGTGGATCAGGTCCTGCCAGAAGGGCAGCCGGGCGGCCTGGGTCGTACCGAGGTGGTCGGCGAGGAACGCACGCACGAGGCGCTCGAGCTCGCTGGCACGCATCGGCTTGGGCAGGCGCGGGGAGAGCGCGCGGATCTCCTGCTCGAGGCGCCCGAAGGCGCGCGCGGCGGCTTCGTCGCCCCAGGTGCTGTGACCCGTGCCGCCGGAGGCGATGCAGTTTTCGTCGCCGAAGCAGACGGGGCAGTCCTTCGTCTCCTGGGTGCTCCCCAGGTCGTCGCCGGTGCCGCCGCAGAACCCGCAGCGCCCGCGCGCGAGGGACTCGAGGTACGCCTTGGCGCGCTCCTCGGGGATCTCGAGCTTGCGCGCGATCAGCTGCGCGGCCGCGTCCTCGCCGATGCGCTCGATGTGCTCGCGCAGCTCGTCGGCCTCGAGTCGCGACAGGCTGTGGTTCGAGATGGGGCTGACGTCATCGGGGGCGATCGTCCAGTCGAAGTCCGTGGCGCAGCCCTGGCACTTGTTGGCGTGGAAGGCCACCTCGCTGCGGCACGCCGGGCACGCCGGGCCGTCCGTGCTCCAGATCACGTTCGGGCGATCGAGGGCGAGCGCCGAGATGGCGAGCAGGACGCCGACGATCAGGATCGTCATCACCAACCAGCGCAGCTCGGGTCGCATGCGAACGGGCCCTCCGATCCCCCCAGAAGACACGTCTCGCCTGCTTCCACGGGGATCCCGCAGGGTACCCGCAACTCAAGGGCGCCCCCAACCACCGCCACCCGGGGTCTCGATCCGGAGCACGTCGCCGGGGCGGATGTCCACGCGCGCTCGGGGGTCGAGGCGGCGGGCCCGACCGCCGCGCACGAGCGTCACGCGGCCCGCGCGTCCGGGCTTGCCGCCGGCGACGCCCGGCGGGGGCGTGGCGTGGCGCGTCATCATCAGCGAGACGACGGCCGGTTCGAGGAAGCGGACCTCGCGGATCACGCCGCGCCCGCCCGCCTGCTTGCCGGCTCCGCCGCTCCGCGGCCGGAGGGCCAGCCGCTCGACGCGCACCGGCCAGCGCGCCTCGAGCACCTCGACCGGCGTGCCGCGCGTGTTCGTCATGTGCTGCTGGATCGCGTCGGCGCCGGCCCCGTCGGGACCCCCGCCGGCCCCACCGGGGATCGTCTCGTAGTACGAGGGCATCGGCGGCCCGTCGGGCGCACGGCCGAAGGTCCAGTTCGACATCGTGCCGCAGCCGGGCGCGGGCACCCGGCCCGGCCACAGCCGCGCCGCTGCGAGCCAGAGGGCGTCGACGACGCGCTGACTCGTCTCGACGTTGCCGCCCGCGACCGGCGCGGGCGGGCGTGCGGCCAGCAGGCAGCCGTCGGGCACCACGACGTCGACATGCTCCATCAGCCCGTCGTTCGTCGGTGTCCCGTCCGGACAGAGGCAGCGCACGAAGTAGTAGACGGCGCTCTGGGTGACGGCGCGTGGCGCGTTCAAGCCCATGCCGACCGGCCCTGTCGTCCCGCTGAAGTCGACGGTCAGACGCGTGCCTTGCTTGGTGAGTCGCACGGCGACGCGCGCGGGCTTGCCGTCGACGCCGTCGACCTCCAGGTCGAGCCGCGCCTTCGCGCTGCCGTCGGCCAATCGCTCGAGCGCCGCGGCGGCTAACCGCCCGGCGTAGCGCACGAGCGAAGCGCCGCGTCGCGCCAATCGCGTGAGGCCGCCGGCGCCCGCGGCGAGCTCGCGCAAGCGGCGTTCGCCGAGCCGCAGCGCGCCGGCCTGGGCGGCCAAGTCCCCGCGCCGCTCGTCCGCGTCGCGCATGTTCGAGAGCAGCAGGGAGGTGACGCCGGGATCCGGCGTCTCGTTCACGACCCAGCGGACCGGCGGGATGCGCAGGCCCTCGGCGTACACGTCGTCGGCCGGCGCCATCGAGCCGGGAACCGCGCCGCCGACGTCGGCATGGTGCGCGCGCACCGCGACGAGGAACGCACGGCGTTGGGTCGCGGGATCGAAGACGGCGCGCACGGCCGTGATGTCGGGCAGGTGCGTGCCGCCGGCGTACGGGTCGTTCACGAGCGCGACGTCCCCGGGCTCGAGCGGGCACGTGTCGAGCACGGCGCGCACGGACAGGGGCATCGCGCCGAGGTGCACGGGGATGTGCGCGGCATGGGCGACCATCACGCCCTTGGCATCGAAGACGGCCGCGCTCAGGTCGCGGCGGTCCTTCACGTTCGGGGACACGGCGGTGCGGATGCACACGGCCGCCATCTCCTCGGCCACGCTCTCGAGCAAGTCGCGCGTGAGCGCCAGCGCCACCGGGTCGTCGCGACGACTCATCGCGTCCTCCCGATCCGCAGCGCGGCGTCGCCGAGGCACACGGCGCTCCATCCGTCAGGCACGAAGCTCGTCCCGGACACCTCGTCGATGCGCGCGGGCCCGCGCACGCGATCGCCCGGCGACAAGGTGCTGCGGGCACAGGTGCCGACCCCCTTCGCATCCCGCGCAAGGCGCCGCGTCCGCACGTGGCGCGGCGCGGCCACGTGCGCGTCCGAGGGCCGCGCGCCCGGATGGTCGTCGCCTTCCGCGCGGACACGCAGGCGCACGCACTCGACCGGGCGGCGCGCGTCGGCGAAGCCGTATCGCGCCTCGTGGCGGTCGTGGAACCGCTCGCGCCACCCGTCGCGTGCGACCGTCACCTCGAAGGCCTGCCCCGCGTAGCGCGCGTCGACCTCCTCGACGAAGCGCAAGGGCCCGCGCGCCCCCTCGGCCAAGAGCCGCGTCTCCACCTCGCGCCGTAGCCGCTTGCCGACGCGGTCGAGCGCCGTCTCGCCACCCTTCGCGGGCGCCAGCGCAGACGCGTCCGCGCGCAGCGGGGCGGCCAGCGCACCGGATGCGGCGAACGTGCCCGGATCGGTGGGCACCAGCACGTCGCGCATGCCGAGCTGATCGGCCGTGTCGCACGCCAGCACGGGACCCGCACCGCCAAAGGCGAGCAGCGCCGCATCGCGCGGATCGTGGCCGCGGGCGGCGGACGCGAGGCGCAGCGCGCGTGCGGTGGTGGTCGCCGCCACGGCGACGGCCCCGCGGCAGAGGGCCGGCACGCTGAGGCCCGCGGCCTTCGCGACGCGTGCCGCGGCACGGCGTGCGGCGGCGCGGTCGAGCGCGAAGTCGCCGCCCAGCAGCGCGTCGGGGATGCGTCCGAGCAGGAGCCACGCATCGGTCAACGCGAAGGGCCCCCCGCGTCCGTAGCAGGCGGGACCCGGCGCCGCCCCGGCGCTCTCGGGGCCGACGCGAAGCGCACCACCGCTGTCGACGCGCACCACGCTCCCGCCGCCCGCCCCGACGGTCTCGATGGGCACGGACGGCACGCCCGCGGCGAAGGGGCCGACGTGCAGCTCGGAGCCGAGCGGCGCCGCGCCGCCCTCGACCCAGGCGACGTCCGTGCTGGTCCCGCCGACGTCGAACGTGAGCACGCGCGGCAAGCCGTGTCGCGCGGCGAGGACGCGGGCTGCCGCAACGCCGGCCGCCGGTCCGGAGAGCAGCGTCCGCACGGGCGACGCGCGCACCTCGGTGACGGCCATGCGACCGCCGTCGGAACGCAGGATCGTCAGCGCGTCCGGCGGCAGCGCGTCGGCCAGCGACGCGACGTAGCGCGCGACCAGCGGCGCGACGTAGGCATCGAGCACCGTGGTCGTCGCACGCTCCACCTCGCGCGGGTCGGGCGAGCTCGCGGCCGATGCGTACACGTAGGGGCACACGTCGCGCAATCGCTTCACGATCCGCCTCTCGTGTGCGGCGTTGCGCGGCGCATGCAGCAGGCACACCGCCACCGCCTCCGGCCGGCGGCGTTCAACCGCGGCGGCGAGCCGATCGAGGGCAGCCGACGTCAGCGACTGGACCGGACGCGCGTCGGCGCCCATGCGCTCCTCTGCGCCCACGCAATTCGCGACCTCGACCAACGGCGCGACGCGACGCGGGGCCATGCGGTGCAGTCCCTCGCGCTGACCACGCCCGACGGCGAGCAGCGCCTCGAAGCCGCGGGTGGTCACCAGCACGACCCGCGCCCCGCCGCGCGTCAGTACGGCGTTCGTGCCCACGGTCGTTCCGTGGTGCACCGTGTACGGCGTACCGGCAGGGAGCGCGCCCGTGACCGCGGCCACGCCGTCGAGCACGGCCCGGGCCGGATCGTCGGGCGTGGACGCGAGCTTCTTCACCCCGCGCCCCGACGGCCCCGTCCAGACGACGTCGGTGAAGGTGCCGCCCGTGTCGACGCCGAGCCGGATCGGATGCGCGGGCGGCATGGGCCGGGGTCTCCTTCCCTGAGGTGGCGTGTGAGCCTAGCGTCGCGCCGTGTCAGGCACCATCGGCCGGCCGGAATGGCCGTCGTGTTCACGCACTGGGCCTGGAGGCTGCCGAACGGTCACGTCAGGGGTATCTTGACGACGGTCCGCCCCCGACGGACACAGGAGCCCGCATGGCCTTCATCAGCATGGGAACGCCGACCGCCGAGATCCTCCTCGCCGTTGCTGCGTACCTCATCGGGGGCATTCCGTTCGGCTGGATCATGGCGCGCACGTTCAAGGGCGTGGATCTGCGCAAGGTCGGGAGCGGCGGCGTGGGCGCCACGAACTGCGCCCGGCAGTGGTCCGGCTGGCGCTCGATCGCGATGTTCGTCGTCGTGTTCGCGCTCGACTTCGGCAAGGGACTCTTCGTCGCGCTCTTCTCGGTGGAGGCCGCCGCGGCCGTCGGCCGCGTGCTCGACTCGGAGAGCACAGGCCTCGCGCTGCAGGTCATCACCGGCACGGCCGCGATCTTCGGCCACGTGTTCACGCCGTATCTGCGCTTCCGCGGCGGCAAGGGCGTCGCGACCATGTTCGGGGTCGTCACGGCCCTCGCGCCGCTCTCGTCCCTCGCCGGCCTCGGGGCGTGGGGCATGATCCTGGGCATCACCCGCTACATGAGCATGGGCTCGATCGCGGCGATGGTGATGATGCCGCTGTCGTACTGGCTCGACAACGGCGCCGACACCTTCCACGCACGCTTCGTCGTCTTCGCCTTCTTGCTTGTCATGGCGGGCTTCGTCGTGTGGAGTCATCGCAGCAACATCCAGCGCGTGCTGCGGGGCACGGAGCGCCGGGTCGGCGACGCCGATCAGAAGCTCTGACGCCCGCGGCTCCGCACGGGGAGGGCCGGTGAACGCCGTCCAACCGTTCGAGAAGATCGTGGTCGTGGGCGACGGCGGCTGGGGCACCGCGCTGGCGATGCTGCTCCGCGCTGCGGGCCACGACGTCGCGATCTGGTCGTACGACGCGCACTACGCGGCGCTGATGGAGGAGAGCCGGCACAACCCGCGCTACCTCCCCGGCTTCGACCTACCCGAGGGTGTGCGGGTCTGCAGCCGCTTCACCGACCTGGTCGACGGCGCGGACCTGCTGATCTCGGCGGTGCCCACCACGTTCCTGCGCGACGTGTGGGCGCAGCATGCGCAGAGCGTCCCCGAGGACCTGCCGATCGTGAGCGTCTCGAAGGGCCTCGAGCAGGGCACGCTGATGCGTCCGACCCAGGTGCTCGCGGAGGTGGCCGGACCGAAGCACACGATCGCGGTCCTGTCCGGTCCGAACATCGCGCGCGAGATTGCGGAGGGCAAGCCGGCGGCCACGGTCGTGTCGAGCGCCTCGCTCGATCTCTCGCGACGCATCCAGGCGACGCTCTCCGGCGATGCGTTCCGCGCCTACTCGAATCCCGACCTCATCGGCGTCGAGCTCGGCGGCGTGCTCAAGAACGTCATCGCGCTGGCGGCCGGCATGTGCGACGGCATGCGCCTGGGGGTCAACGCGAAGGCGGCGTTGGTCTCCCGCGGGCTGCTCGAGATGGCGCGACTCGGCGTCGCGCTCGGCGGCAAGCGCGAGACCTTCTTCGGACTCAGCGGTCTGGGCGACCTGATGACGACCTGCTACTCGAAGGCCAGCCGCAACCGCACCTTCGGCGAGCGCATCGGACGCGGCGAGCAGGTCACGGACATCATGGCCAGCATGCAGCAGGTCGCCGAGGGTGCGAAGAGCGTGGGCGCAATCCGCGATCTCATCCACAAGCACGGTCTCGTGGGTCCGATCACCGAGGAGATGTACCTCGTCATCAACGAGGGCAAGGAGCCCCTCGAGGTCGTCACCTCCCTCATGCGTCGCGCCTACAAGGACGAGTCCGAAGACCTCGGCATCGTGTAGGGCGCGTTGATCCACGCCACTGTGGATCGAACATCAACCCGACGAAACGCGTATGGGAACCCGGGGTTGCAGGCCACCCATGGCGCCAGGGCGGCCACAAGGGCCGCCCCCTACTACCGCCCGCGATCACGCATGGCCGACGAAAGTGTGTCGTGCCGTTCACGACGATCGGCGCGTTGGACGTCGGCGTGGTGCCCCCCACCGCGATGACATGTGGTAGTAGGGGGCGCCCCTTGTGGGCGCCCTATCGCCAATGGTGCTCACCCATCGGTACCGCATCCATGCGCGTTTCGATCTCGGATGCGTCCACAATTGAAAAGAGCCCGGAGCGTGGTTGCCCACGCCCCGGGCCGATGAAGCCTGACGACGGAGTCGATGACCAGTTGTTCCGGTCCTCCAGAGGTTTTCGAGTCGCAGTGTCTGCTCCCCCGGACCTTGCGGCCCGGCTTCGCTGCCTCTCATGGGGTTCCGCGGCACTTCGAGGACACACGCTCCACGCTCTAGGACGGCTATGGGTTCCGCCCTACCCGTTCGACGTTCAACGCCCTTCGGGTCTTCGATCGTGGAGCTGCCCGTCGGCCGAAGCCTTCGAGCGACCCTCCATGCGCTTTCGCGCCCCTTCAGAGGACGACATTCGCGAGTCGGCGTGACCCGTCCCCGTTCACGCGGCTTGCGCCACGCTCCGGGCTCGGAGCCTCGCTTCCTCTCCTGGACTTTGTCTGCCCTACGGCACAGTGTCAGCGCGGTGGTCCCGCGTCATGACGGCGGATCCCTCCGCCGTCGCGTGCCACGTGCGAGGTTTGGCTACCTCCTTCGCGGCGTACACCACTAGGCCTTGCGGCCCCCGGCACCTTTCGGCACCGCACGCCTCCCAGCACGTCAAGCGCGCTGGAGCGCCCATGGGCTTCACTCTTCACGGGGTTCCCCTCGACCGCGATGGGTGCTCCTCTCGGAGTCCCTGCCCTCTTGCCGTTGCCGCCAGCTGCCGCCCCGCCACCCGGAGGTGTGGAGCTTTAGCCGGCAGTCGCCTTCAGGGCCTTGTTCCCGCGGCGAGTCCGTTCAGCACCGGGGCGTCCAGGGGCAAGCCCCCGTCGGCTCCGGCCGCCGATCCCGTCTTGAGGTTCCGTTCCTCTCCAGAGCGTGCTCCCGCTCGACCTGGCCCGCGCTTTGGTCGCGGAGCCTCCCCTCGCACCCTTGGATGGGGTGACGTCCCTATCCATCCGGGTCTCAGGGTCTCGGGCTCGAGCGAGTCGGGTGGTCCGTCTCCGGACCCCCAGCTCTCGTGAGGTTTCTCACCTTTCAGCAGACGATGCTCCGTCCGCTACGGCGGAAAGGAAGGCCAACGAATTGGATGTGGTTCACGCCGGGCGCCGGTGTTGCCACCAGCTCCGCCTTGTCATCACGTCCGCGCTCCGCTTCCGCTCCAGGACATTGCTGCCCCTTCGCTTCGTCAGCGCGCGTCGGGTCTGACAAGTGCGCTCGATCCACGACTTCCCGCCGTTGCGCAGCAGCAGATCCCGGGCCCGCTGCCCGGCACCGCCACTCATCGGTGCACAACTAGTCGTCTCGTCCGATCGCCAGTGCTGTCAAAGATCGTTGTCCGTTTCGGACGGGAGGTAGAGAGCAACGGCTGGACCAATGCTCCTCCACTTCGCACTTTTTTTGAGAGCGGCCGCCAATCGACCGTTAACCACGTTTTCACGCACTTTGCGCCCCGATGCACTTCGCTTGTGCACAATGCGCACGCGACTCATGTGAGCACGACACACCCCACCCAAATTGTGGATTGCTCGTGCACAGTGCACACAACCTCGTTCGCGCGTTGGGGTTCCGACTTTGGGAACCCAGGAACACTTGGTGGGAACGCAAATGCCCACGCGACTCCGCAGGCTTCTCCATGGGGTTTCCACAGACCGCGTGCTTACACGCGTTTTGCGTAATTTCACCTAGCCCGCATCTCGAAACAGAACCTTGCCGCGTGGGCTCGAATGGCCGGACACAACGGGTCGCGGTCGGATCAGCGGTAGTCTTCGCGCTTGAGTCCGAAGAGCTGCATCTTGTTGTAGAGCGTGCGGCGGTTGACGCCCGCGTGCGCCGCGGTCTTGCCGAGGTGGCCGCGATAGCGGCGCAGGACGCGGCGCAGGTACTCCTTCTCGACGGCCGTGCGCACACGCGTCACGACGTCGGAGAGGGGCTCGTCGAGATCGAAGCTCGGAATCGCTGTCCGCCGGCGGCCCTGGGGCCGCTGGATCCGGTCGGGCAGGTCGCCCAGCTTGATCACCGGGTTGCGCGTCATGATCACGGCGCGCTCGACCACGTGCTCGAGCTCGCGCACGTTGCCGGGCCAGCCGTAGGCCTTCAGCGCGGCGAGCGCCTGCGGCTCGAAGTCCGTCACGTCCTCGCGCCCGACCTTCGTGGCGAACTTCTGGCGGAAGACCTCGGCGAGCAACGGAACGTCCTCGGAGCGCTCCCGCAGGGGCGGAATCTCGATCTGGACGACGTTCAGGCGGTAGTAGAGGTCCTCGCGGAACTTGCCCGCCGCCACGTGCTCCTCGAGGCGCTCGTTCGTCGCCGCGACGATGCGCACGTCGACGTCGTGAAGCCGCGCGCCCCCCACCCGGCGCACCTCCATGCGCTCCAGAACGCGCAAGAGACGCACCTGCATGGCGTTCGAGATGGTCCCGAGCTCGTCGAGGAAGAGCGTGCCGCCCGAGGCGAGCTCGAAGTAGCCCTTCTTCTTCTTCACGGCGCCCGTGAAGGCGCCCTTCTCGTGGCCGAAGAGCTCGCTCTCCAGCAGCGTCTCGGTGAGGGCGCCGCAGTTGATCGTGAAGAACTCGGAATCGCGGCGCTTGGACTGCCGGTGGATCGCGGCGGCGACGAGCTCCTTGCCCGTCCCCGTCTCACCGCGGATCAGGACCGCGCTGTCGGTCTGGGCCACGCGGGGAATCAGCTCGAAGAGCTCGAGCATCTTGGCGCTGCGCGACTCCAGGTCCTCGAACTTGTAGCCCGTGAAGACGCCCTCGAAGCGTTCCTCGCCCTCCCCGGCGGGAATCGGCTCCGCGGGCACGTCGCGCATGCCCTGGAACACGGCCATGGCCACGAGGCCCACGTCCTCGGGGCCGGCGTCCTCGGGGGGCAGCTCCAGCACCCCGACGCCGGGGTAGTCCTGCTTGAGCATCTCGCGGAAGGCGTGCACGCCGAAGCCCGCGTTGTCGACGTCGAGGATCACGGCACGCACGGGGAACGGCTCGTTCGCCTTGTGCTTGAGCCCCGCGGTGCCGATCGACTCCATGGCAGAGCCGCAATCGGGAAGCACGGGCACGTGGAGGCCACGCCGGTTGAGGTGGGCCTTGAGGCGCTTGGTGGTCGGGCCTTCACGTCCGACGATAAGCGCGACCGGTCGACGCACGACGACCCTCCCTCGAACCCGTGCACTGCGACATCAAAGCCCCCATCCCGATGTCGCGGGGCGCCGACCTTAGCGCTGCTGCATGAACGGATCAAGCGCGTGACGCCATGGAGCAAACGAGTTCGGTCATTCCGGACGGTCGGCGCTCTCGGGCTTTGCTAGGCTCTCGTTCGAACGAGGATCCAGGCGCCACGGGGAGGGCCGACGGTGATCGACGTCGAGCGACTCGAGAAGCACTACGGCAGCTTCGTCGCCGTCGACGACGTGAGCTTCACGGCGGCACCCGGCGAGATCTTCGGACTGCTTGGACCCAACGGTGCGGGCAAATCGACCACGATCGGCTGCATCTCCGGTCTGCTCGAGCCCACGGCCGGCCGCGTGCGCGTGCTCGGCAAGGACGTGGTCGTGGAGCGTCGCGCCGCACGCGAGCAGTTAGGCGTCGTACCCCAAGAGATGGCGCTCTATGAGGATCTCTCCGCAACCGAGAACCTGCGGTTCTGGGGTGCGGCATACGGGCTGCGCGGCAGCACGTTGACGACGCGCGTGCGCGACGTGCTCGCCACGACGGGGCTCGCGGATCGGGCCAAGGAACCGGTGAGCCAGTACAGCGGCGGCATGAAGCGCCGCATCAACTTCGGCTGCGCGATCGTGCACCGGCCCAAGGTCGTCCTGCTCGACGAGCCGACGGTGGGCGTGGACCCCCAGTCGCGCGTGCGCCTGTTCGAGATGGTCAAGACGCTCGTGGCCGACGGCACGACGGTGCTGTACACGACGCACTACATGGAGGAGGCGGAGCAGCTCTGCGACCGCCTCGCGATCATCGACCGCGGCAAGCTCATCGCGAACGGCACCCTCGAGGAGCTGCGCGGCCAGGTCGGCGAGCGGGACCTGCTGCAGCTCACCGGGCACTTCGATGCGGCCGCCGTGGAGCAGGCGCTCGGCGCCGTGGACGACGTCGAGGTCGTGCAGGTGGAGCCGGACGCGTTGCGGCTTGCGCTACGCGACGCCTCGTCTCGGCTGCCGGCGCTCTTCGATGCGCTGACCACAGCGGGCAGCGAGATCCGCCAGACCACGCTGACCGAGCCCAGCCTCGAGACGCTCTTCATCAAGCTGACGGGCAAGGAGCTGCGCGAGTGAGCCGCATGGCGCTCCACGCCGCCGCGAAGGACCTGTCGCGGCAAGCGAAGGATCCGATGGCGCTGGCGCTGTGGCTGGGCATCCCGATCCTGATCGGCGCGCTCATCACGCTCGCGTTCGGCGACGTCGGCGAGGCCCCGCCGCGCGCAAAGCTCCTCGTTGCCGACGAGGACGGGAGCTTCTTGAGCGAGCTCTTCGTGGGGCTGCTCGCGCGCGAGGAGCTGCGCGTGCTCGACAGCGAGCGCGTCCCGCTGGACGAAGGTCGCAAACGACTCGACGAAGGCGAGGCGAGCGCCCTGCTCTTGATCCCCGAGGGCTTCGGACAGGCGGTCCTCGAGGACACGCCGTCGGAGCTCGAGCTCGTTACCAACCCCGCACAGTCGATCCTGCCCCAGATCGCCGAGGAGACGCTCCGGGTGCTCGTCGACGTCGTCTTCTACATGCAGCGGATCGTCGGCGATGACATCCGCGGCATCGTCGACGAGATGGGCGGACTCGAAGCCACGCCGAGCGACGAAGAGGTCACGCGCATCAGCGTGGCGGTGAACGGCGTCTTCCGCCGCGTCGAGCGCTATCTGCTTCCGCCCGTGCTGGAGGCCGACACGGCGACCGACGCACAGGCGCCGAGCGTCGACGTGTCCGTGCTCTTCCTGCCGGGCATCGTGCTCATGGCTCTCCTCTTCTTCGCGACGGGTCTGAGCGAGGACATGTGGCGGGAACGCAGCATGGGCACGCTGCGCCGTGCGGTCAGCGCGCCGGGCGGCGTCGGCGGCCTCTTCGCCGGCAAGCTGATGGCGGGCGTCGTCATTGCGGGCGTGCTCGCCCTCGTACTGATGGCGATCGGCACGTTCTATCTCGATCTGCCGTGGCGCGTGCTGCCGGTGGCCGTCGTCTGGTGCGCGGTGACGGGCGGCGTGCTGCTCGTGCTCATGTGCTGGATCCAGATGGCCACCCGGACCCCGCGCGCCGGACAGATCCTCACCAACGCGATCGCGTTCCCGCTCTTGATGGTCGGCGGCAGCTTCTTCCCCGCCGAGATGATGCCGAAGGGCCTTGCCGCCGTCGGCCGCTTCACGCCCAACGGATGGTCCGTCGCGCAGCTCAAGGACCTCTTGCTCGAACGCACCGCGCCCACGGAGCTCTTGGTCCCGCTGCTGGGCATGCTCGCGGTTGGCCTGCTCTTGTTCGCGCTCGCATCGCGCACGCTGTCGAAGCGGTTTGCGAGGGCGTCATGAGCTTCGAGCGCGCCCGCTTCATCGCCACGAAGGACTTCCTCTACGCGATCCGCGGCAAGGAGGCGCTGCTGTGGATCTTCGTGATGCCGATCGTGTTCTTCTACTTCATCGGCACGGTCATCGGCGGCGGCGGCTTCACGAGCGGCGGTGAGGCGAAGCGCCCGCTTGCCGTGCGCGCGGAGGGCTCGCCGGGCTTCCTGGTGGCCGAGCTCGAGCGGCGGCTCGACGAGAACGGGTTCGAGGTCGTTCGCACCGAGGACGAGACGACGTTCGCATCGCACGGCCGTCGTCTGCAGATCCCGGACGGGTTTACGGAGCGCGTCCTCGGCGGCACGCCGACCCCGCTCTCCCTCGAGCGCCGGGAGGTCGACCTCTCGAGCCAGCTGGACGAGGTGCGCTTCGTGCGCGCCGTGTACACGCTGCTCGCGGACGTCGTCGCGGCGGCCGAGGCGGGTGAAGAGCCGACGCCCGCGTCGTTCGCGCGGCTGGCGGCGAAGCCCCGTGCGCTGACGCTCGTAAGCCGGCCCGCCGGCGAGCGGCGCAGGATCCCGACCGGCTTCGACCAGGCGATCCCCGGCATCCTCGTGATGTTCACGATGATCGTGCTCCTCACGTCGGGCACGTCCACGCTCGTCGTGGAGCGCGAGCAAGGCCTGCTGCGTCGACTGGCCTCCACCCCGATCTCGCGCGGGGAGATCGTGCTCGGCAAGTGGGCCGGCCGCATGCTCCTGGCACTCGTGCAGGTGGCCGTAGCCATGCTCTTCGGCGCCCTGATCTTCGGCCTCGACTGGGGCCCGGACGTGCTGATGGTGGCGCTCGTGCTCGTCGCCTGGGCCGCCTTCTGCGCGTCTCTCGGCCTGCTGCTCGGCTGCATCGCGCGCACGGCGTCGCAGGCCATCGGCCTGGGCGTGCTGACCGCCAACGTCCTGGCGGCGCTCGGCGGCTGCTGGTGGCCGATCGAGGTCACCTCGCCCGCGATGCAGAGCCTCGCGACCGTCTTGCCCACGGGCTGGGCCATGGATGCGATGCACCAGCTCGTGAACTACCGCGCCGGTCCCGCCAGCGCCGTCGGCAACACACTGCTGCTGGCCCTCGGCGCACTCGCCATCGGCTGGCTGGCCGTGCGACGCTTCCGGTACGAGTGACCGGCGGCGGCCCCGGCATGGGTCGGGGACGGGCTCAGGATGCGGAGCGCCGGCGCACGGCGGCGAGATCGGCCGCGTCGGCAGCGCGCGCCGCCAGCACCTGCTGGATGCTCTCGCTGAGCAACTCCACCTCGAAGGGCTTGGTCATGAACGCATTCATGCCCGCCTCGAGGCAGGCCTCACGCGTCTCGGGCAGCGCATCAGCGGAGAGGGCGATGATCGGCAGCCGGATCGTCGACGGATGCGCCCGCAGCCGGCGCGCGGCCTCGAGACCGTCCATCTCCGGCATGTGCATGTCCATGAGCACGAGGTCGTAGGTCGCCTCCTCGACCGCGGCAACCGCCTCGGCGCCGTTCTTGGCGATGTCGACCTGCGCACCCAGCTTCTCGAGCACGCTCTGCGCGACGACCTGGTTCACCTCGTTGTCCTCGGCCACGAGGATCCGCAGGGATTCGAGATCCGTGGTCTCGAACGCGCTGCCGGGGACTCGATCCGGAACCGGCTCCCCCACCTCGACCGGCAGCCACAGGGTGAAGGTCGATCCCTCGCCCGGCGTGCTCTCGACGTCGAGCCCCCCGCCGAGCAGGTCCGCGAGCCGTCGGCTAATGGCAAGGCCGAGCCCCGTGCCGCCGTACTGACGCGAGATGCCTGCGTCCTCCTGGCGGAAGCTGTCGAAGATCGCGCTCGCGTCCTCGATGCCCTTGCCCGTGTCGCGTACCTGGATCTTCAGGTCATGGATGCCCGCCGTCGCCGGCTGCGCATCGACGTGGATCGAGACGCTGCCCACCTCGGTGAACTTCACCGCGTTGGAGACGAGGTTCATGAGCACCTGCTGCACGCGGTGCGAGTCCGAGATGATCCAGTCCGGGATGTCGCCACGCGCCTCGACGTGGAGCTGCAGCCCCTTGCGGAACGCGACCTCGCGGTGCAGGTCCGCGACGCGGCGCACCACGCGCTCCAGATCGAAGCTGTGCGGATCGACAGTCAGCTCGCCGGCCTCGATCTTCGAGAAGTCGAGGATGTCGTTGATGACGGTCAGGAGCCCCTCGCCGCTCTCGCGGATCAGGCGCAGGTGATCGAGCTGCTCCGCGTCGAGGTCGGTGCTCTCGAGCAGCTGCACCAGGCCGAGCACGCCATTGAGCGGCGTGCGGATCTCATGCGACATGTTCGCAAGGAAGAGGCTCTTGGCGTCGTTCGCCTCCTTGGCCTCGAGCTCGGCGAGCTTCTCCTTCGTGATGTCGGTGTGGGTGCCGGTGAAGCGCGTCGGCCGCCCTTGCTCGTCGCGCTCCATGATCTGGCCGCGGTCCAGGATGTAGACCCAGTGCCCGCGCTTGTGGCGCATCCGATGCACGTTCTCGTAGAACGGGACGCGCCCTTCCATGTGCGCCGTGATGTCCTCGTAGCAGGCGGCCAGGTCGTCCGGGTGGACGCGGCTCTCCCACTCCTCGAGCGACGGCGTGATCTCGCTGAGCTCGTAGCCCAGCATCTGCGCCCACGTCTCGTTGAACATCACGTCGTTCGTCTGGGGGTTCCAGTCCCACATCCCGAGGCGCGTCCCCTGGATCACGAGCTCGAGTCGCTGGCGCTGGCGCTCGAGCGCGGTCTCCGCGCGCTTGCGATCCGTCACGTCGAGCAGATAGCCAAAGAGACGCGCCGCCCCGCCCTCGGCATCGCGCTCGATGGTCAGCGAGGCGTGCACCCACCGCCACTGCCCCTCGGCGGTCTTCAGCCGGAAGTCGGCGGGATCGAAGCGCTCGGCCGAGCTCGCGACGTGCACGCGGTGTGCCTCGCGGAGGTCGTCGAGATCGCTCGGATGGACGAGCTTCTCGAGGCCGGTGCCCTGGCTCAGCAGGTCGTCCGCGCCGAACCCGAGGATGTCTCGGAGGCTGGGCGACACGAAGTCGAGCGGCCAGCCGTCCTCGGCCCGCCACCCGACGAGCGCAACGCTCCCGGAGCTGAACAGCTTGTGCACGGGGCGTGCGGGCAGCGCCATGGACCGGACCTCACCACTCTCTCTCGTCAGGTGGACCGTAGGGAACCCCCGCGGCGGCGCCACGCCGGGGGGTCGATCTCTTAACGCGGTCTCAACTTGGAGGGGCGTTCGCGGGGCGAATCCCTGAAACGTGGGCCTCCCGGGCGGCGTCGGGACGGCAGCGGAAGGGCTTGTGAGGCACTCGCCGGCCCCCATCATGGCCCCCCCGAGGAGCATCGGATGAAGGCCTCCGACCTGATCGTGCGCTGCCTGGAAGCCGAGGGCATCGAGTACGTGTTCGGCGTCCCGGGCGAAGAGAACGCCGACTTCATGATGTCGCTCGAGCAGTCGGACTCGATCCGCTTCGTGCTCACCCGCCACGAGCAGGGCGCGGCGTTCATGGCGGAGGTCTACGGCCGCCTGACGGGCAATCCGGCGGTGTGCCTCGGCACCCTCGGCCCCGGCGCCACGAACCTGATCACGGGCGTCGCCGACGCGAACATGGACCTCGCCCCCATGCTCGTGATCACGGGCCAGGGCTCGACCGAGCGGCTACACAAGGAGTCGCACCAGATCATGGACGTGGTCTCCATGTTCCGGCCCGTCACGAAGTGGGCGACCACGATCGTGAACGCGGACACGATCCCCGAGATCCTGCGCAAGGCCGTGCGGCTCGCGCGCACGGAGAAGCCCGGCGCCGTGCACATCGAGCTGCCCGAGGACGTGGCCAAGCACGAGACCGACGCCGAGCCGATGCCCGTACGTCGGTTCCGGCGCTACGTGCCGGACGACAAGATCATCGACCAGGCGATGGCGATGCTCGCCGCCGCGAAGCGCCCCGTGATCCTCGCCGGTAACGGGTGCATCCGGAAGGACGCCGGCCCGCAGCTGCGCGCGTTCGTCGAGCGCACCGGCATCGGCGTCATCAGCACCTTCATGGCGAAGGGCGTGGTCGACATGGACGCGCCCCAGTGCCTCTACACGATCGGCCTCGGCTCCAAGGACCTGCCCGCCGTGGTGATCGACGAGTCCGACCTCGTGATCACCCTCGGCTTCGACATGGTCGAGTACCACCCGCGGCTGTGGAACGCGGACGGCGACAAGCCGATCATCCACGCCGACTTCCTCCCGGCCGAGATCGACGAGTACTACAACCCGCAGGTCGAGCTCATCGGCGAGCTCCAGCACACGCTGTGGGCCTTCAACGAGCGCCTCGAGACCACCCCGCTCGATCTCGACCTCGGCTACCAGGCCGAGATGCGCCGCCGCATGGGCGAAGACCTCGCGACGCACGCGAACGACGACACGGACGGCTTCATCCGGCCGCAGAAGGCCCTCTGGGACGCGCGCCAGGTCCTGGGCCCGAAGGACGTGCTGCTCTCCGACGTCGGCGCACACAAGATGTGGATCGCGCGCCACTACCACTGCCACGAGCCCAATACCTGCCTGATCCCCAACGGGTTCTGCTCGATGGGCTTCGCGCTTCCGGGCGCCATCGCCGCCGGCCTGGTCCACCCCGATCGGCGCGTGCTGGCCATCGCCGGCGACGGCGGCTTCCTGATGAACGTGCAGGAGATGGAGACCGCGCGCCGCCTCGACAGCAACATCACCGTGATGGTCTGGGAAGACGGCGGCTACGGCCTGATCGCGTGGAAGCAGGACAACGAGTTCGACCGCCACACCGACCTCGCGTTCGGCAACCCGAGCTGGACGAAGCTGGCCGAGGCCTTCGGCTGGAGCGGACACTGTGTCACGAAGAGCGCGGAGCTTCGGGACACCCTGGAAGCCGCATTCAACGAGCCCGGCCCGAGCCTGGTCGTGGTCCCGATCGACTACCGCGAGAACACGCTGCTCACCGAACGCCTCGGCGAGATCACCCAGCAGCTCTAGCCCCGGAGACGACCATGCAGAGCGATGCCCGGCTGATGATCGAGAGCGACCGACCGCCGGCCGGCACGACGACGGTGACGGCTCCCTACGACGGCAGCGTCATCGCCGAGCTGCCCGTGGGCGACGCAACCCACGTCGACGAGGCCCTGGCCGTCGCGGCCGCGACACATGCAGACCGTGACGGTTGGCTCCCGCTCCATGAGCGCATCGCCATCTTGAAGCGCACGGCCGCCCTGATGGAGGCCGAGCAGGAAGCGCTCGCCGTGCAGGCCGCGCGCGAAGGCGGAAAGCCGCTGATCGACTCGCGCGTCGAGGTCGCGCGCGCCATCGACGGCATCCACCTCTGCATCGAGGTGATCCGTACCGAGCAAGGCGACGTGATCCCCATGGGCGGCACGCCCGCCGGCGCCGGCCGAATCGCTCTTACCCAGCGCGAGCCGATCGGGCCGGTGGTCGCGGTGAGTGCGTTCAACCACCCGCTGAACCTGATCGTGCACCAGGTGGCGGCGGCGGTGGCCGCCGGCTGCCCGGTGATCGTGAAGCCCGCGGAGGACACGCCGCTCTCGTGCATCCGCCTGGCCGAGCTGTTCCGCGAGGCTGGCCTGCCGCCGGCGTGGTGCCAGGTGCTGCTCACCGACTCGCACGCGTCCGCCGAAGCGCTCGTCACCGATCCGCGCGTTGCGTTCTTCACGTTCATCGGCAGCGCCCGCGTGGGCTGGATGCTGCGCAGCAAGCTGGCGCCCGGCACACGGTGCGCGCTGGAGCACGGCGGCGTGGCGCCACTCTTCCTCGCCGCCGACGCGGACCTCGACGCGGCGGTGCCCGCCGCAGCCAAGGGCGGCTTCTATCACGCCGGCCAGGTCTGCGTATCCGTCCAGCGCGTCTACGCGCACCGGGAGATCGCGCGCACCTTCGCCGAGCGGCTGGCCGACGCGGCACGCGCGCAGGTCATCGGGGATCCCACGAGCGCCGAGACCGAGGTGGGCCCGCTGATCCGACCGCGTGAGGTGACGCGCGTGCACGAGTGGGTCGAGGATGCCGTCGAGGCGGGCGCCGAGCGCCTGGCGGGCGGCGACCCGCTCTCCGAGACGTGCTACCCCTGCACCGTGCTCTTCGATCCGCCGGCCGATGCCAAGGTCAGCACGGAGGAGGTCTTCGGCCCGGTCGTGTGCGTCTACCCCTACGACGATCTCGACGCCGCCATCGAGCAGGCCAACGCCTTGCCGGTGGCGTTCCAGGCGGCCGTCTTCACGCAGGACATGGACACGGCGCTGCGGGTCTACCGCCGCGTCGCCGCCTCGGCCGTCATGGTCGGCGACCACACCGCCTTCCGGGTCGACGGCATGCCCTTCGCCGGCCTGCGCGAGTCCGGGCTGGGCATCGGTGGCATCGGCTACACGATCGCCGACATGCAGGTCGAGAAGATGCTCGTGCTCAAGTCGAAGGAGCTCTAGCGTCTGCCTACATCGATGGGCAGCGCCTCCCTCAACCACGAGACCTTCCGTGAGCTCACGGGGGTGCTGCTGGATCCAGACAGCACGCCCGGCGACACGTTCACCGCAGCCAACCGGCTCCACGTCCTGCTGGACGAAGCCACGCGGATCTCGGCTGCCGACGATGCAAAGGAGCCCACGCACCTTCCGACGGGCACGGCGCTCTCCCCCGTGGATGCGGGACGCTGCCTGCTCGACCTCGCGCGTACGCGCGCCTATCTGCTCGGTCTCACGGCAGCGATCGAGGACCTGCGGACACGCTGCGGTGATCGCCCCGTGCACGTCCTCTACGCAGGGTGCGGTCCGTTCGCGACGCTCGCGCTCCCCCTCACGACGCGGTTCGCGCCCGACACGCTCCGCTTCACGCTGCTCGACGTGCACGCGGCATCGATCCAGAGCGTCCAGCGACTCGTCGATCAGCTCGAGCTCGCGCCGTACGTCCAGCACATGGTGCAAGCCGACGCCGCGGCCTGGACCGCGCCCGCGAATCCCGTCGTGGACATCCTGCTGGTCGAGACCATGCAGCGCGCCTTGACCAACGAGCCCCAGGTGGCCGTCACGCGCAATCTCCTACGCCAGCTCTCGGACGACACGGTGCTCGTCCCGGCGCGCATCACGCTGCGCGCGTGCCTCGCGAATCCCAGCGCGGAGGTCGACCCGGCGGATCCGCGCCGCGACAGGGTCGAGCTGGGTACCCTGTTCGAGCTCTCGGCCGCGACGGCGCGGGCGGCGGACGCCTTCAAGCCCACGACCGTCACCTTGCCTCGCGCGCCCGCGGCGGGGGAGCACCTGGTTATTGCGACGGCGGTCGAAGTCCACGGCAATCACGCCCTAGGCGACTACGACTCGGGCATCACCTTCCCCCACATCGTGACGGACACGCCGCCGCTCGAGGCGGGGATCCGGCTCGCGTTCACGTACGACCAGAATCTCCCCGGCCTGCGGGTCGACCGAGCGCACACCGCCTGAATCGACTGCCTGCGACGTCCGTCCCTGCGCGCCGGCCACCGAGGATTTGGACATTGTTAATTGCGGTTTGCGCTCGAGGGGGCGTGCCGGGTTCGATTGGGTGTGCTGATCGGAATGTGTGGAGACGGCATGCAGGCGGATCGAGCTTCGAGCCCGGCGTGGCCCGCCATCGACGAGGCCAGCTCCCTGCTGCAAGCAGATCCCCAGCGCGCGGGAGAGCTTGCGACAGAAGGGCTCGCCCTCGCCGGCGAGGACGCACACGGTGAAGCGCGTGCCGCTGCGTCCTTCGTTCTCGGGCGAAGCCACCTGCGACGGGGGCATAGCCGCCGGGCGCTGCACTCGCTGCTCGACGCCCTCTCCTACTACAGCGGCGTCGATGACGTAGCCGCAACGCGCGTAGAGTGCTGCGTCGGCGTGGCCCATGGGATGTGGGGCAACACCGGCGAGGCGACGCGGTATCTCGAGAAGGCCGTGGCCCGCGCCGAACGCCTCGACACGGATACGCTGACGACGGCGAAGAACAGCCTCGCCATGGCGCTCATCAAGAAAGGTGAGTACGAGAACGCGCGCGCGCAGATCGAGGAGGTGATCGGCGTTGCGCGGCAGCATGGGATGACGCGCGCCCTGAGCGTCGCGCTGATCAACCTGGGCGCGATCCATCACGATCTCGGCAATCCCAAGAACGCCTTCGCGCCGTGGGAGGAAGCGCTCGAGCTCAAGCGGGAGCTCGGCGACGAGCGCGGCGTTGCCAGTGCGCTCCTGAACATCGCGCAGCTGCACTTCACGATGGGCGAGCTCGACCAGGTCGAGGCCACGCTTCGTCCGGGTCTCGAGCTGCTCGAAAAGCACGACCTCGAGGACCATCTCCTGCAGGCCCATCGGCTGCTCGCCAACTTCGAAGAGGCACGCGGGAACTTGCCTGAAGCCCTCGAGGCCCTGCGTCGTCTGACCGAGCAGCAGGAGCGCGACTTCGACAAGGAGCGCACGCGCAAGATCGCGGAGATGCAGGCGCGGTTCAACGTCGAGCACGCCGAGCGCGAGATCGAGCGCTCGCGCAGACGCGCGCGCGAGCTCTCCGATGCGCTACGCCAGGCGGATCGACTGGGCGCCATTGGGCGTCTCGCCGGCGGCGTCGCCCACGACTTCAACAACGTGCTCACGGCCATCTGCGGCTATGCCGAGCTCAGCCTGGCTGCCGTGGACGAGGAGAGCCCGGTTGCGACCTACGCGCGCGAGATCCTGCGCAGCGGTGAGCGCGCCGGCCAGCTGACGCAACAGCTCCTGGCGTTCAGCCGGAAGCAGGTCCTGAAGCCGGTCGTCCTGGACCTGAGCCACGCGGTCAAGGACCTCGTCAAGATGCTCCAGCTGCTCCTGGGCGAGGACATCGAGCTTCGCACCCGGCTGGCGGACGACCTGCACCCCGTGTTCGTCGATGCCGGCCAGGTCGAGCAGATCATCGTGAACCTCGCCGTGAACGCCCGCGATGCGATGCCGAACGGCGGCGTCCTGCGCATCTCGACGCGAAACGTCGCCCGGGCGGACTTGGTCGACGACCTCAAGTCCGAGCTCGACGGCGACGCCTTCGTACGCCTCGAGGTCGCCGACCGGGGCAGTGGCATCCCGGCCCACGTCCTCGACTTCATCTTCGAGCCGTTCTTCTCGACGAAGGACCCCGCTGACGGGACAGGGCTCGGCCTCGCCACCGTCTACGGCATCGTCAAGCAGAGCAACGGCACGATTCGTGTGAACAGCACAGAGGGCCAGGGCTCGTCGTTCGTCATCTTCCTGCCGCGCACCTCCGTCGATCACGCCGCCTCGGAGCCCCAGCCGGCCGAGCGCGCACTCTCCCGCGGGCCCGAGACCGTGCTGCTCGTCGAGGACAACGCTTCCGTGCGCAACCTGACCGTCGAGATCCTGCAGGTATGCGGCTACCGCGTCCTCGCGGCCAAGGACCCCGACGCGGGCCTCGCGATCGCCATGGCGGACCCGAGCCGCATCGATCTGTTGCTGACCGACGTCGTCCTGCCGGGCATGCGGGGCACCGAGCTCGCCGAGCGCCTGCGCACCAAGCGCCCCGACCTGCGGGTGCTCTACATGTCCGGCTACCCGTTCGAGGCGCTGAACGACAAGGGCAAGCTGGACCCCGCGATCCAGCTGCTCCAGAAGCCCTTCAGCCCCACGCAGCTGTCGAGCCACGTACGGGCCGCGCTGGACGGGGCGTCCTGATCCGGGGCACGCGACAGGCATCCGCCAACCCGGCATAATGCACGGGTTGGATACGGAGGCTGTCGCATGAGGTCCCTTCGAGCTGTCTTGATCGTGAGTGGGTTGCTCCTGTGCCTGCCCGTGGGGTGCGGCGGTGGAGGCGGCGGCGGCGACGACGCCATCTCCGAGAACACCCTCGTCCGTGTCGTGTTCCCGGGCCCCACCGGCATCACGGATCAGACCACGATCCGAATCCGCGGCACCGCGCCGGATGCTTCGCAGGTGGACGGCGTTCGTGTCGATGGCGTCGTTGCGACATCGGGCGACGGATTCGCCACGTGGGAGGCCGACGTCGCACTGGCGCCGGGCCTCAACGTGCTGCCCGTCGACGTCCTCCAGCCGGGCGGCGCGGTCCTGACCGCCCACGTCGTCGTGCAGGTCCTGAGCGTCGGGCAATACCCCCTCTTCGTGCGAGAGCTCGCCCTGGATGACGCCAGCGGGCGCCTCTACTACATCGATGCGCGCCTGCAGACGCTCGCCGCCATCGCCCTCGCCACCGGCCACCGCACGCTCCTCTCCGGAGGCGGCGTCGGCGCCGGACCCGACTTCGTCGATCCGGAAGGCGTCGTCCTGGACCTACCGAACGGACGTGCCTTCATCGTCGAGGGCGCGCAGGGCTCGCCGGGCGCGCGTCGCGTCATGGAGGTCACGCTGGCCACGGGCGCACGCACCATCGTCGCGAGCAGCAGCGTCGGCACGGGGCCGCCGAACTTCAACGATCCCATGGCGCTTACCTACGACCCGCAGACCGACACCGTCCTGGTGGCCGACGAGGGGTTCAACGGGCTCATCTCGTTCGATCCGGACAACGGAAACCGCACGGACGTGAGCAGCAACGGCGGCGCGGGATCCGGCGACGATTTCTTCATCGGCCCGCGCGAGCTCGTCGCGGACTTCCTGGGCAACACGGCGTACGTGAACGACCGGAATGCCGTCTACTCCGTCAACCTCACGACGGGGGCGCGCACGATCATCTCGGACGACAACACCGGGGCAGGCGACGACTTCCAGACCCTGACGGGGATCGTCATGGACGGTGCCCAGCTCGTCGTCGGTGACGAGGGCACGCGGCGGATCGTCGGCGTCGACGTGACGACCGGCAACCGCACGACCCTCTCGAGCGACAGCGTCGGCACCGGACCCGAGTTCGACCGTGTGGTCGATGTCGAGAACCACGGCACGGCGGGTCGCATCTATGCATGCGACGAAGAGCACAAGGTCTTCGACATCGCGCTCGGGACGGGCAACCGCTCGCTCGTATTCGACGATCGCATCGGCGTGGGCGTGGACCTGACCGACCGCTTCCCGGGTGACGTCGCCTACGATCCCCTCACCGGCGCCCTCTTCGCGATGATCCGCGATACGAGCCTCAACGCGCAGATCTTGCGGATCAACCCCGTCAACGGCGAGCGTCTGCTCTTCTCGGGCCCCGGGGTGCGGAGCGGCCCGATCTTCGGCGGGTTCGGCCCGATCGCGATCGACGCCGCCGGACGCCGGCTCTTCATCTACGACTGGGACACCGAGGCGCTCTATGCGGTGGACTTGAACGACGGCGACCGGTCGCTGATCTCGCAGGCCGGCGCGCGCGGCGCAGGCCCGTCGATCCCGTCGGCCATGGACCTCCTCTTCGATCCAGTCGACGGCACGGTGCTCTTGATCAGCAGCAACCAGGATCACATCGTCGAGATCGACCCGACCACCGGGAACCGCACGACGCTGTCCGACAACAGTGGCGGCTTCGGTCCGGCCTTCAGCGTGCCGAACGCGATGACGCTGGACCTCGCGAGCAACCGGATTCTGGTGCTGGACAACGGCTTCCCGCGGACGCTCTACGCCGTAAATCGGACGACGGGCGTTCGCACCGTGGTGACCGACAGCACCTTGGGGACCGGCACCTTTCCCGGCGGTTCCGCGATCCATCTCGACGCGGCCAACAACCGCGTGCTGCTGCTCCGCGACCAGGTCGCCAACGCCAGCTCCCCCACGACCAACGTCGACGTGACGGGCATCGACCTCACGACGGGCAACCGAACGGTCCTCTCGTCCATCGATGTGGGCGTCGGACCGAACCCGATCTCACCGCGCGCGGCGGACTACGATCCCGTCACGCACCGGCTGTTCGCGCCGGACACGCGGTTCGACGCCGTGTACGTGTACGACACGTCCAACCCCCTGGTGTTCGACCGGGCGGTACTCACGCGCTGACGCGCACCGCCGGGCTTAGCGGCGATCCCAATCCCAGATGCCGTAGCGCAGGTCCTTGTGCACGGCCCGGCCGTGTTCCTTCAACGTCAGCAGGATGTTGCCGCGGTGGTGGGCGTCATGCGCCACGAAGTAGGCCAGGTAGGTCACCGGCCCCTTCTTGAAGCAGCGCGCCTCGCCTGTCTCCATCGCGCGGAAGAACTGCTCGAGCGCTTGCTGCGAGGCCTCCAGGGCATCGCGCACGTCCTTGCGCACGATGGGCTCCTTGGCGGGGAACTTCCGCAGCTCGATGCCCAGCTTCCGTCCGCGCGAATCGAGCTGCATGCGGCGCACATCGTGCATGTGCGCGAACTGGCGCAAGACGTTGCGCCCACCGCGCTTCGACAGCGTGCACTGCATGCCCTCGTCGTCGATCGCATCGAAGAGCATCAGGTTGATCCGGTTGTTCGTTCGTAGCGTCTCGAGGATCGCGTCGATCATCGGCCCCTCCGAACCCGCAGGACGCGCTACGTCGCGTCCGCCTGCGGCTCCGGGATGCCCCACATCGTGAAGGTGTTGACGGGCTTGCCCTGCAGCTTGAGGTAGTAGAAGAGCTGCGCCTTGTGCGTGTTCAGATGCCCGATCATCTGGAGCACGTGCTGCCCGAGGGGCCGCTCGGTGGGATCCCAGGGCGCGGCGAGCATCTTCGAGGCGAGCGCCTCTTCCCCCGCCTTCTCGACGGTCGCGAGCGCGCGCGCCTTGTCCTTCGCGAGCTCTGCCTTTGCCTCGGCCACGCTCTGCACGTCCGAGGGCGGCGCGTCGCTGCCGTCGCCTGCCATGATCGCGGCCCAGCGATCCTCGACGAAGTTCTCGGCGCACCAGCCGCACGCGTTCGTCAGGTGGCGCAGCAGTTGGCGTGTCGGCATCCAGTTCTCGCCCGTCTCGGGCACCCAATCGAGCTTGTCCTCGTCGACGAGGTCCATCAGCCCCTCGGTCGCGCGGAAGGTCTCCTCCAACTCGCTCTTGAGCAGCGCGGTCCAGTTCATCGTCTCGCTCCCTTCGGTTGCGTGATTTCTACCACCTCGCGGGGGTCCTTGTACGCCGGCGCTCGATCGCCGATCGCTCCTTGCGCCTCGTGCGCTCCCGGCGAAGATCAAGTGGGAGTTCGGGAGGAAGCATGGCGTGATCGCCTCGATGCCGCGCGGTATTCGCCTGCTGGTCCTCCTCGCCCTCGTGGGCCTGGGGATCTCCGGCTTCGAGCTGTGGCAGCTGCGCGAGGGGGCGATCGAGCGCGAGCCGACCGGCGTACTCCGGGTGGGCGTGCTCCCCGACCAGGACCAGGATGCGCTGGCGAAACGCTACGGCGCGCTCCTCGCACACCTCGAGGCGTCGACGGACCTGAAGTTCGACCTGGTGACCGGGAAGAACTACACCGACATCCTGGATCGCTTCGTCAGCGGCGAGATCGACATGGCCTGGTTGGGCGGCGCCACCTTCGTCCAGGCCCGCGAACGCGCCGGGGCCGAGCCGCTCGTCACACGGGACACGGACGCGCGATTCACGAGTGCGTACATCGTCCGCACGGAGGGCGCGGGCGCATCCGTGACCGACTACGAGGGCAAGCGCATTGCCTTCAACGACGAGCTCTCGACGTCGGGCTACATCATGCCGCTCTTCTTCCTCGAAGAGGACGACAAGATCGTGCCGGAGGCCTTCTTCGCTTCCGTGGAGTTCTCGGGCACACACGACAACACGATCGAGTGGGTCAAGAGCGGGCGCGTCGACATCGGCGTCGCGAACGCCCAGATCGTGCAGGCGAAGTTCGACTCCGGCGAGCTGTCCGCGCAGCACGTCACCGTGCTCGCCGAGACGCCCCCCTACGCCGACTACGTGTGGACCGTCCAGCGCACGATGCCGCGTCACGTCATCATGCGTCTCACCAACGCATTCCTCGAGCTCAGCATGGGGAATCCGGAGCACGCGGCGATCCTGCGCGCGAACCGCTGCACCACCTATCTCCCGGCCAAGGCCGAGGACTGGAGCTATGTCGAGCGCGCGGCGCGGGCGCAAGGCCTCCTGGGCGGAGCGCCATGACGAACGGCGCCAAGACCCCCGAAGCCCGGATCATCAGGTACTACCTGCTGTCCGGCATCTTCGTGCTCGCGCTGGTCGTGTTCGGCGCCGCGCAGATCGTGGGCCAGGTGAACCGGGCGCGCCAGGTCGAGCAGCGCATCGGTCAGTTCCACCTCGCGTCCATGGTCCTCTGCGACGGCATCGGCATGGACATGCTCGAGGCCCGGCTGCTGCCGATCGAGACGCACGACGGCCAGGCGCGCTCGCAGCGCGACCTCGAGGTCCTGCTCCACCTCACCTCGCGGAACGTAGCGGCCGTCGCGGCGCTGCAGGCCGAGAACGCCGACCCGTGGACCGCGGCTGCCACGGTGCGGCTCGTCCGGGCCGAGGAGGAGCTCCAGCAGACAGATCGAGCGTCGCCCGGCTTCCGGCCGGCGGTGGACCTGCTGCGCGTCCGCGCCCTGCAGCTCGCCCGGCTGCACGACGTCCAGAGCCAGCGGGAGCGGACGCTCGCGGACCGCGCCTCGACGCGCTACGCGTGGCAGCTCGCCGCCTTCGCGGCGCTCGGACTCCTGGCCGCCAGCCTCGTCTTCTGGCGCATCCGCGTGGGCATCGACGAGATCCTGCGCGCGCGCCGCCAGAGCGAGGAGGAGAGCGCTTGGCTGCAGTACGCACTCGACCAGAGCGGCAGCGAGGCGCTCCTGTACGACCCGAGCACGTTGACCGTGATCCGCGCCAGCTCGACGGCTCGCGACAACATGGGGTACTCAGCCGACGCGATCCGGCGTGCGCCGCTGTCCACGCTGGCACCCGAGCTGGGCGACGCCGCTGGCGCGCTGGCTCCCCTGATCTCGGGTGAGCTCCCACGATTGATGCTGGAGACGGTGCACCAGCGAGCGGACGGCTCGCGCTATCCGGTGCAGGCCACGTTCCAGCTCGTAGGACGCAACGACGACCACCTCCTGCTGGAGGTGGCGCGCGACACGACCGAGATCACCGAGGCTCGCGAACGCGTCCGCCAGGGTCAGAAGATGGAGGCCATCGGCCAGCTCGCCGGCGGCATCGCCCACGACTTCAACAACCTGTTGACCGTGATCCTCGGCAGTGCCGAGATGCTGTCCCGCAAGACCCAGCAGGCCGAGCTCGGCACGATCACGCAGGCGGCCGAGAATGCGTCGGCGCTCACCCAACAGCTGTTGCACTTCAGCCGCAAGTCGATCACGAACCCGATCGTGGTCGACCTCCCCTCCGCCCTCGAGGCGCAGGCCGGCCTCCTGCGCCGCATGATCAGCGAGGACATCGACCTCCGGTTCGAGCCCTCGAGCGACGTCGTCCGCGCCGTCATCGATCCCGCCCAGCTGCAACAGGTGATCATGAACCTGTGCGTCAACTCGCGCGATGCGATGCCGGACGGCGGCCGGCTCGTCATCGCCACGGACGTGGTCGAGCTCGACGCCGTCGGCGCGGCGAAGAAGCACCGCGACCCGGGTCGCTACGCCGTCGTGTCCGTCACGGACTCGGGCGTTGGCATGACCCCGGAGGCGATGGAGCACGCGTTCGAGCCCTTCTTCACCACCAAGCCCGCCGGCGAGGGAACCGGCCTGGGCCTCGCCACGGTCTTCGGCGTGGCGCAGCAGAACGACGGGTTCGTGGAGATCGAGAGCGAGCCGGGCCGCGGCACGGCGGTGAACATCTACCTGCCGTGGACCGACGAGGAGCCCGCCGAGCAGCCCGTCGTGGTGTCTGCGGAGAGTGAGACGCCGGGCGGCGAGACGATCATGATCGTCGAGGACGAGCCGGAGATCGGGTGGCTGCTCGAGACCGTCCTGACGGAAGCGGGCTACCGCGTCGTGCTCGCCCAGCGTCCCGACGAAGCCCTGCGTCGCTGGCCCGAGGTCGCCGACCAGGTCGACCTCCTACTGACCGACCTCGTCATGCCGGGCATGCGCGGCGACCAGCTCGCGGTCGAACTGATGGGACAGCGCGCCGACCTCAAGGTGCTCTTCATGACGGGCTACGCTCCAAGCAGCGTGATCCGCGAGGGTGTCATGGAGGAGGCCGCGATCCTGCAGAAGCCCTTCACCCCGACCGCGCTCCTGGAGAAGGTCCGCACGCGCTTGGAGCTCTCCACCTAATTGGGGCGGTGGGGTTCGGTCGGGCCCGCGCAGATGAGCGGGGAACTCATCGCCCGGGGCGACCCCACCGCGCCGCACCGGGTTCAATCTCCCATACCTGAGTACGGGAGATCCCATGGGCAACAGCATGCAGGTCCTGCTCCTCGTCGGTCTCATGGCGGGCGGGCTGGGCATCTATCACGTCCTCGTCGCCAGTGACAGCGAGCCCGCTCCGCTCGTGACGCCAGTCGCGGACGACGACGGTGATCTGGCGCGGCGCGTCGCAGCGCTCGAGGATCGCGAGCCCCCGCTTCAAGGCTCGCTCGACAGCTCGGATCTGTGGCAGCGGGTGCGCGACATCGAGTCCCGCCTGGACGCACTCGAGCAGCGGCGGAAGGCGCCCGGAGCCGACGACCCCACGACGCCCGACACGGATGCCAAGGGGGCCGGCGGCCTTGCCAGTGACCTCGTGGCCGACGCCGAGGGCGAGGCCGGTGACGCCCTGAAAAAGCGCGTCGACCGGCTCGTCGAGGACGCCATGGGCGCCCGCATGCGCAACCGCATGAGCGGCCGCCTCGACCGCACGCTGGGTGAGCTGGGCGTCGAACTCGATGACGAGCAGCGCAAGAAGCTCGAGGACGCCATGGCCGTTCGCATGCAGGAGACGCGCAAGATCCTGCGCTCCGGCCGTGAGGCGGGCTTGAGTCGCGAGGAGGTCGGCGAGCAGATCGCCAAGGTCAGCGCCACCTTCACCGAGACGCTCTCGAGCTTCATGTCCGCGACGGACGCGCAGGCGATCACCGAGGCCACCGCCGGGCCGCCAGGCGGCGGCCCCCCGCGCGGGCCGGGTCGCTAGACGCCCATCGCGTCGCGGACGTACACTCCGTCGCATGGCGGCGAAGAAGACGAAGCTCCTGTCGGGCGGCAACCCGCAGATCGCGAAGGCTGACGGCGACGTGCCCGTGCAGGCCTACATCGCCGCCATGCCGGGCTGGAAGCGCGCCGTCGGCCGCCGCCTCGACGCGCTCGTCGTGAACACCGTGCCCGAAGTCATGAAGGCCGTGCGCTGGAACACCCCTTTCTACGGGGTCGAGGGACGAGGCTGGTTCCTGGGATTCAACTGCCTCACCAAGTACATCAAGGTGTCCTTCCTGAACGGCGGAGCGCTTCGCCCGCTTCCTCCCGTTGCCTCCAAGCACGCGGAGGTGAGGTACTTCCACATCCACGAGGATGACGCGATCGACGAAGAGCAGTTCGTCGACTGGGTCCGGCAAGCTGCCGCTCGAGACGGCGAGCACCTGTTCTAGCGTCGCGGATCCTCCGCTCGGGGAGGCCATTGGACCTGGTCACGCAGTCCGACAACGCCAAGGGCGCGCTACGTCCCCTCGTACCCTCCGCCCTCCAGCACCACCGCCGATGCGGGTTGCCTCCTGCCTCCCCTTCGCGGCGGCAGCCAGGGCGCACCAGAAAGGACGACCCATGACGGATCAGGAACAGCAGCTGATGAAGCGGCTCGAGGACCTCTGCCAGTGGATCCGCGAGGGCAAGATCATCGAGGCGATGTACGAGTTCTACGACGACTCGGTCGAGATGCAGGAGAACCTCGAGACGCCCTGCGTCGGCCTCGAAGCCAACATCGAGCGCGAGAAGAACTGGCTCGCGATGGTCAAGGAGTTCAAGGGCTACGAGGTCCAGTCCCTCGGCGTGGGCGGCAACACGACCTTCCAGGAGTGCACGTTCCACTACGTAACCACCGAGGGGAAGGAAGTGTTCACGGCGCAGATCGCGCGCGCCGTCTGGAAGGACAACAAGATCGTCAACGAGCGCTTCTACTGGCACCCGTAGATCGCATCGCGTGTTGCCAAGCGCCTACTTGGGCATCCCCTCACCGTGGGGATACCGATAGTCCGCCTTGGGGTCGACGGAGGCCTTGACCGTCGTTCCGTCACTGAGCGTGTACAGGCGCAGTGAGGTTCCGCCCTTCTCGTGGGCGTGATACACGATTCGCTGTGCGCCCTTGGTCCAACGCGGATAGGCGAACCAGCCGGGCTTGCGGTGCTCGTTCGCGAACGCCTTGATGTTCGTCATCTTGCGCGTCTTCACGTCGAAGTCCGCGACGAACAGCGCGCGGTTCATCGGGTTGTGCTTGTGCCCGAGCTGGTGCTCGAAGCAGACCTTGTCCTCGCTCGGCGAGAGGCTGATCCGATCCAGGAAGCCCAGCTTGTCCATCCCGGCACAGTCGATGCGTTCGTAACGGCCCCCACCGCCGACCTTGGGCGTCATCAGGAAGTACCCCCAGCCCTGTGACGGATGCACGGACATGACCAGCATGCGGCCGTCCTTCAGGCACGTGTAGACCCAGTTGTGGTACGCCGCGTCGGTGAGGGCGACCTCCTGGCCCGGCTTGTTGCCCACCTTGCTGGCCATGACGATGAAGCCCGTCTCCGTGTCGTTGTGCCGGTTCCAGACGGGCGTGTTCGTGCCGTCGCGCGTCCACGTCTGGTTGAAGTCCGTGTGAGTGCCGTCGCTCAGCTGATGGAAGCCCGTCCCGTCGGTCTTGATGACGCAGATCGCGGTCTTCCACTTGGTCACGACAGGGTCGTTCTTCACGCGACGGAAGAAGATCAGCATGTCGCCCGTCTTCGACCACGAGGGCTTGAAGTCCTGCCACTCCTTCTCGGGTGGCTTGGTGATCGGCTCGCCTTCCGGCGTGCCGAGCACGTTCACGTGGATCCGGCCGTTCTTGTAGTACGCGCAGCGCAAGCCCAGGGCGGCAACGTGATCGGGCCACGCCGGCTTCGCCTTCTCTTCCTTGGCCGATGCGCCCTCCCGCTCGGGCTGCTTGGACTCGTCCGCCGCGGAGGGGACGTGCACCAGGGCCACGAGCGCGAGTGCCACGAGGCTGGTGGTGAGCTTGTTCATGTCGGACCTCCGGCGACGAGGCGGGCCCAAAGGAGCCCCCCCAGGGTACCTCCTCGAACACACGCACGGAATGCAACCGAGCGGCTGCATTTCACGAGGACGACGTCTAGGGTGGTTGCCATCAGGAGGCTGCGAGGTGAGCACACACGAAGACCCGGACCGGATCGAGAAGGTCGTCGAGCTCGCCGCACCGGTCGCGCGGGTCTGGCGGGCCCTCACGGACCACGAGGCGTTCGGGCAGTGGTTTCGCGTCCACCTCGACAACCCGTTCGAGGTCGGCGCGACGACCACCGGGCACATCACGTACCCGGGCCACGAGGACATGCAGTGGATCTCGGTGACCGAACGGATGGAGCCCGAGCGCCTGTTCGCCTTCTCCTGGCCCCCGAGTGCCGTGGACCCGGACACGGCATACGACAGCGACGCGAAGATCATCACGGCGTTCCGGCTCGAGCCGACCGAGCGTGGCACACGGCTCACCATCACGGAGTCGGGCTTCCTGCAGTTTCCCGATTCGAAGCGACACGAGGTGCTGCGCGCGAACATGGAGGGCTGGGACATCCAGGCCGGCAACATCGCCGCCTATGTCGAGGCCTAGCGCCGCGCTTGTCAGCCCCGCCTCTGCATCGTCACCTGCAAGAGGCCGTTGCCATGGTCGTGGTGGGCCGTGAAGGCGAGGTCGAATCGGTTCTGGAGTCCCTGGAAGAGCGGAACGCCTGCGCCCAGCAGCACGGGGATCCAGGTGATCGTCAGCTCGTCGACGAGCCCTGCATCCAGCCCCTGACGAACGAGGTCACCCCCATCGAGGTAGACGTCGCGAGAGCCGGCGATCTCCTTGGCATCGGCGACCAGCGTTTCGATGTCGCCCGCGACCGGCCGCACGGTGTCGGCGAGCACCCGCTCGAGAGGTCGCCGCGTGGTGACGTGCACGGGCGTGTCGCCGTAGTGCCAGTCCGCATCGAGTCGCACGAGCAGGTCGTACGTGTGGCGTCCCATGAGCATGCAACCCACCTGCGCCATGAAGTCATGGAAGCCGAGCACGCCCTCGGCCGCCGGCGGGCTCGACGGCGTGCCATGGTCCTCGTTCAGCCAATCGATGCTGTGGCCGGGCCCGGCGATGTAGCCGTCGACGGAGCTGGCGAGATACACGCGCACGCGGGACATGGCACGGAGTCTACGCGCAGGGGCTCGAGCGAGCGCCCGGGCTGTGCGTCGCCCGCCAGAAAGCCCTTCGATCCCCGGGGCCCCCTCCGGTCAGCGAGGCCGTGGTGGTAGCGTTGGCCCACGGCGGGCCGTCCGCCATGACGGTACGCCCTGATCTGGGAGGTCCGCATGACCAGGATCGATCGACTCGTCGTGCTCGCGCTAGCACTCGTGCTCACCGGATGCGGTGACTCGGCGCTCCCGTCGGCGTCCGCGGCCGTGTACGGCGGCTCGCCGGTCTCCCGGGATTCGCTGACGCCGAGTGACCTGGCCTATGGCCAGGTCGTCTACGTCCCCGTCTACTCGGAGTTCGGGTTCGGCAAGGGCAAGGGCAAGAAGCGGTACGCGTTCGCCGTCAATGTGAGCATCCGCAACACGGACCCGAAGCAGTCGATCACCATCACGTCCGCGCGGTACTACGACAACGACGGCAAGTTCCTCCGCGAGTACTTGCAGGACGCGCGTGCACTCGGGCCCCTGGATACGACGACCGTCATCGTTTCGCAGAAGGACATGACCGGTGGTCTCGGCGCCAACGTCATCGTCGAATGGGGATCGGGCAATGCCGTCTCGGCCCCAGTGATCGAAGCCGTGATGTTCGGCCGCAGAGGAACCGAGGGCGCCGCGGCCTTCCGTAGCCCCGGTCGCGTCATCGAAGAGCGTCGCCCGTAAGCCCGACGCATCGCCGCCGAAGGCGTACCGGTGCTGACACCCGCCGCGCGCGTTGGGGAGGAGCACCCACGACGGTGGGGATTCCCACTCCGACCCGACAGCCCGGCGGCCATCCCGCTGGGGCGGACTGCGCGTCGGCGGCTCGATCCGTGCGGCGCGAAAATCGCTGGTACCCATCCCAGTGCCCGTGCATCGGCGCCCCGACACGTTGAGCCCAGGGGGGACCGAGCGCTGACCGACCGAAAGGGGATGGACCCATGCCCGTTCACTTCGAAGACCTGGATGTCACTGCGACGCTCTCAGGCATCCGTTCCGCTCTCATCGTTCCGTGCAACCTGTGCCCGGCCGTCACGGTGGCCATACGAGAGAAGCGGCCGTTCCTGCGGTTCTTCAGGAGCTGGGTCAAGTCCGCACCATTCGAGGCGTACCTGAAGACGCTGCAAGACCGCCTCGCCAAGGAGGGTGTGCGCACCGACATCTTCCGCAACCGCCTCCCCCACACGTGGTTCATGTGCATGTGGACCGCGCGCCGGCGCAGGAAGCTCCAGAAGCGGGCGAAGAACCACGACGCCGTGGTCGTACTCGGCTGCGAGTCGGCCACCAGGACGGTGCGTGAGGTGGTGCCGCCCGACCTGAGCGTCATCGAGGGCATGCGGACGACGGGCATCATGAACGGGAGGCTCCGCCTCCGGTGGCCCGGCCATCTCGCCTTCGAGAACTGCGAGGTGGTCCCGCTGTCACGGTCGTGAGGAGCCATGCGGCCCCCGCCGTGCAATCATCGACGGGTTGGACGACCGAGGGGCGGAACGTGAGCACGACGACCGACTGGCCGGAAGGCGCGGAGGCGTGGGTGCGAGCCGCACTCGCGCCGGCCGCCGTACACGTGACCCGCGCCGGCGCCGCCCCGCGGTCCTGGCTTGCCTGCCTCGAAGACGGCGACGCTCGCTGGTACTTCAAGGAGGACCAGAGTCACGGCCCCTCGGAGGCTTCGGTCCTCCGCCGCCTTGCGGAGCGGCGCTCCGCGGACATCGCCGTCGTAGTTGCCCTCGACGAAGCACACGGCTGGAGCCTTACGCGCGACGCCGGGCGCCCCCTGCGCGTGGAGGATCCCACGGAGCTCTGGTGCACTGCCGTGCGCCGACTCGGCGAGCTCCAGGTGTCGGAGACACCGCACACGGAGGAGTGGCGCATGCTCCGCTGCCGCGATCTCTCCGGGGACCACCTCTTCACGGCGATCCAGGGTCTGTTCACAGCCGCATTTCGTGAACTCGAACGGGACGTGTGCGATGCGCTTCGGTCCCTCACACCGCGGATCGAGGAGGCGTGCGCAACGCTTACGGCCGATCCGGTGCCCGACACGCTCGTGCATCGCGACATCGTTCCGGAGAACGTCCTGGTGTCCGACAGCGGCCCGACGCTGCTCGATTGGAGCGACGTCGTCGTCGGCCATCCCTTCTTCGCGTGTGACCGATTGCTCGACTCGTGCTGGACCGACGCTGTACGCAAGGCGGCCGTCATCGACGCGTACCTCTCCGCGTTCGGGGGCGTCACCGATCGCGACACGCTGCGGCGTTCGTTCGACGCCGTCCTGTTCCTACGCGTTGTCTACGAAGGCGTGCGGTGGCTGGACGAGATCGAGAGCCTGGACCCCGGCTCCGCGCACGCGGGGCGTCTCTGGGCGGATGCGCTCTCCGGTCTGCGCGCCATGGCGGGTGCGTTCGCCTGAAGCCCGGGCCTAGGTGGGCTCCGGATAGAGCCAGCCGAAGAACAGGCGCGTGAGCAACGGCATCACGATCCACGTCATGAGCGGAATCGTGATCACCAGCGACGCGAGGATGCGCGGCGCCACGGGCCAGTGCCCGACGATCGGCTGCAGCAGCGCCCCGATGAGCATGATCAACGGATAGATGCCCAGGAAGATCACCACGGCCATCTTGTGCTTCGGCGGCGCTTGCGAGACGGCGCGGTCCGGCAGCGTGAACCAGCGCTCCATGCCGGTCATCGAGGAGATCTCCTCCGACTCGAGCGTGATGTCCTCGAGCTTCCCCAGCCATGCCGCGCGATCCTCTGACTCCATCCAGCGCTCGAGGTTGCGCGGGGCGTCGAACTGGACGATCGCGAGGTACTCCGGGCGACTGGCAGATGGGCGCAGCACGGTCGTGCCCTGGCTTCCAGGGAACGCGTTGGTGGCTCCGACGATGCCCGACATCCACTCCTCGTAGCGCGCCTCGAAGCCGGGACGCACGCGTCGCGAGAAGATCGTGGCTACGGGGCAGGGGAACCGATGGGTCATGCCGAACCTCCCGTCCTGAGCACCGAGTCGCGTGCCAGTGCACCACGACGGGGATCGCTCTGCACCCGACGTGCAGCCACCCTGCGACACGCACAACCGATCCAGATGCCCAGGCATCTGGAGCATACCGATTCGTGGCAAGGCGGGACCATCGTAACGCACTGCATCGTTGCGGGATCCTGCGCGCAGAAGCAGACTCGCCGTCGCGCGTGCGGACAAGTAGCGGGTCAGCCTCCGTCTTCCAGGTCCCGGCGCATGAACTCCTGATCGAAGAACACGTTGCCGGAACGCAGGCCCCCGATCTCCCGGCCATAGGGCTCGAAGCCCTGAGCCCTGAACACGCGAGCCGCGTCGTCGTCGCCCGCGGTCACGACGAGTCGGACGAAGGACACGCCGCCCTGCGCAGCCACCTCGTCGAGCGCCGCACGGAGAAGACCCGTACCGAGGCCCTTTCGGCGGTGATCCGGGTGAACGAAGAAGCCCCAGAGACTGCCCTTGTGCCGAACGGACGGCCGTCTCTCGCGCCTGAATCCGAGCAGACCCGCCAGCTCATCGGCGACGAACGCCCCGAGCACGAACCTGTCTCGAGACGAGCCCTCCGAGGTCAGCGTGGCCTCGACCTGCGCAGGTGTCGCCTCTCGCCAAGCGTCCGCCCCGGTCGCGAACGCTTCCGGGTGCATCTCGAGGCCGAGGAGTCGCAGGCGAAAGAAGGCGTGTGCGTCTCCGGGTGTCAGACGGCGGATCACGTGACCTCCCCTTGCTCACGAACGGATGAGGAAACCCCGCCTCGGCGCTCACGTCAACTGTGCCAGCCCGCCGACCAGAGGGATCGGCAGGCTGGACGGACGCTCCTTCAGGCGAGTAGCATCGCCCCCTGATGTCGAGGGTATCGAGGTGGATGCTGATCCTCCTGGCGACCGCGCCCGTGTGGGCGGGGGATGAGGAGCAAGGCCCGGACGAGGGCGCGAGAGCCGTTCTGACCGTGCAGTTGGGGCATAGCGGCGAGAACGACTCCGTGATGTTCTCACCCGATGGACGCTATCTGCTCACGGCCGGCGGAACCGATAGTTCCGCGCGCCTCTGGGAGGTCGCGACAGGGCGCGAGATCCGCTGGTTCCTGGGCCACGAGAGCCGCGTCGGCGAGGCGGTGTTCTCGCCCGACGCGTCGCGAGTCTTGACGTGCTCGTACGACGGAACGGCCCGCATCTGGGACACAGCCTCCGGCCGCGAGCTTCTTCGCTTCGAGGGACACGAGGAGCGTGTGCGAGCCGGAGCCTTCACACCGGACGGCGTGCATGCGCTGACCGTCTCCAAGGACAAGACCGCCCGATTCTGGGAGATCGAAACGGGGCGCGAAGTGCGGCGCTTCGATACGCCAAGCCAGGCCGTTTGCGTGGCGATGACGCCCGACGGGGCGCACTTCATCGGCGGCTCATACAAGGTCGCATGGCTGATCGAATCCGCCACCGGCCGCATCGTCCGCACGTTCGAAGGCCACGAAGCCTGGATCCAATCCGTGGCGGTTTCGCCTGACGGTACGCAGCTCTTGACTGGCTCTCGGGACAAGACGGCGCGCCTGTGGGACGTGGCGACCGGACGCGAGATCCGACAGCTCGCGGGCACGCCCGTGGGCCGGGAGATGGAGATGCGCGCCGGGATCAAAGCCGTGGCCTTCTCGAAGGACGGCAGCCAGGCGTTGACGACGTCCTGGAGCGTCGCACGGATCTTCGACGTCGCCACGGGACGCGTCCTCGTGAAGGCGCCGACCATCCCCACGCTATCGGCGGCCTTCTCGCCCGACGGTAAGCACTTCGCGACCGGCTCGTTCCCCGTTGCGCATCTCTGGGAGCGCGCGACAGGGAGTCTCGTTCGCACCTTCGGCGGCAAGTTGCGAGGGGCCAACTCCATCACCGTCTCGCCGGACGGCGCTTCCGTCGTGACGTGCAGCGGTACGGCGCAGTTGTGGGAGGTGTCCAGCGGTTTGCCCCTCTGGACCTTCGAGGGAGACGACTACGTCTCATGGGGGACGTTCTCTGCGGACGGCTCCCGCCTGCTGACCGGTGGCGGGGACATCCCGCGCATCCTCGACGCGAGGACGGGGCGCGAGATCAAGAGCTTCGCCGCTCCGCGCCGCAGCGGCCCGACGACCGGTGTTCCGAACGGACGGTTCTCGCCGGATGAGAAGTACATCCTCACCGCAAGCGTGAACGCCCGTGACAACACGGCCCGCCTCTGGGAGGTCGCGACCGGAAAGCAGGTGCGCGTGTTCGATGGGCACGCCCGCCACCTCCGAGCGATGGGGTTCTCAGCGGATGGTTCGATCGTGATGACCGCTTGTCGGGATGGCGTCGTGCGCCTACGGAAGACCGATACCGGCGACGAGGTGCTGACCATTCCGAGCAAGGATCAGCGGCTGCTCTCGGCATTCTTCACGCCCGATGGCGGGCACGTCGTGTGCCCCGACGACGACACGGGCCGCGTGTGGGAGCTCGCAAGCGGCCGCGAAGTTCGGACCCTGGACGGGCTCGCGGGAACGCTGGACGCGGTATTCTCCCGGGACGGGAAGCGTCTGCTCACGGCGAATTACAACGATGACGTGATCCTCTGGGACTTCGAGAGCGGCCGCGAGCTCCAGCGCTTTCGCGGACACGTGAACGAGGTCTACAGCGTGGCGTTCACCCGCGACGAGAAACGCGCGATCTCCTCGGCGCGCGACGATACCGTTCGACTCTGGGACGTCGCTTCCGGCCGCGAGCTCTGCGTCCGCGTAGTGTTCCGGGACGGCACCTGGGCGGTTTTCGATCGCGACGGTCGATACGACGCCAGCAATGGCGGCGATGTCGAAGGGCTCCATTGGGTCATCGGCTTCGAGACCGTGGACCTCGCCCAGCTCAAGAAGCGCGCGTACGACCCAGGACTCTGGGCGAAGCACGCCGGGTATAGCACCGAGCCCCTCCGCAAGGTCAGCGCCGCAGATCGGGTGGACCTCTACCCAAGCGTCCAGTTCGAGCCGCCCGGGGACGACGGCCTCCTTGTCGTGGATCTCACGAACCGCGGCGGAGGCATCGGTGCCGTTCGCGTGCTGATCAACGGGAAGGAGATCGAGGCGGACGCACGCGGCGCCGGCTTCAACGCCGACGCGAAGCAAGCATCGGTTGCCGTGGACCTGCGCAAGCACCCATCGATCAAGCCCGGGGGCCTGAACACGATCGAAGTCGTGGCCTGGAACAAGGATGGGTACCTCTCCAGCCCCCGGGGCGGGCGGAAGCCCTGGAAGGCGCCCGGTGCTACGTCGTCGACGCCGCCACAGCTCTGGGCGATCGTGTGCGGCGTCTCGGACTACCGCGGAGACGCGATCGACCTTCGATACGCCGCCAAGGACGCCGAGGACTTCGCGCGCGCGCTGAAGCTGAGCGCCCGGTCATTGTTCGGTGAGGAGCGCACACACGTTCGGGTGCTCAGCACGTCGGGTGCTGAAGGCACGACCCGACCCACGCGCCAAGCCCTCGTCGACGCCTTCCGGTGGGCGCGCGCCGCGAGGCCCGACGACGTGCTCGTCGTGTACCTGGCCGGGCACGGCGTGAGTCGCGCCGGTGTGGACGAGGACTTCCACTACCTCCTCGCCGAGGCAGCCAGCGCCGACCTGACCGATCCCGTGGTCCGCCGGCAGGCTTCGCTTTCCAGCGGTGAGATGACCGAGCTCATCAAGGCCATCCCCGCCAGGGACCGGCAGGTCTTGATCCTGGATACGTGCGCCGCAGGGCGCGTGATCGAGAAGCTGACCGAGTCCCGAAGCGTGCCAAGCAGCCAGGTGCGTGCGCTCGACCGGGTGAAGGACCGCACGGGCATGTTCGTCTTGGCCGGTTGCGCGGCGGACAGCCTCTCCTTCGAGGCCAGTCGCTACGGCCAGGGGCTGCTCACCTACTCCCTCTTGCTGGGCATGCGCGGCGGGGCGCTCCGCGAGGACGAGTTCGTCGACGTGCAGGGTCTCTTCGGGTTCGCCGCGGACCGGGTTCCGCAGCTCGCCCGTGACGTCGGAGGGATCCAGCGGCCGTGGATCGCGACACCGTATGGCGGATCGTCCTTCGACATCGGTCGCGTACCAGCCGAGCTTCGCAAGGACATCCCGCTGCAGCTCGAGAAGCCCGTGTTCGTCCGCCCGACCTTCACCGATCGCCGAACGCGCGTCGTGCATGCGCTGGTGACGGCGACCAACGCAGTGCTGCGCGAGCAAGCGTCGGCCCGGGGCATTGCGCCTCTCGTCTTCGTGGACGTCGCAGAGATGCCGGAGGCCTACGAGCTGACGGGCACGTACGCCGCGGCCGACGGCACAGCGACCGTGAAGGGGTTCGTCTGGCTGAACGGCGAGGAGATCGGAGCCTTTGAGGTCAAAGGGCCGGCCGGCGACGTGGAGGCTCTCGCGCGAGACCTCGTGAAGAAGGCGCGCGAGGTGGTCCACGCGCGTCGGCATGCCGAGCAGAGCGCCGGACAGGACGAAGACGGCAGGCGGTAGCCATCCCGCCCTTGATGCAGCGGCCGCATGAGCGGGAGGGACTGCGGGAGTGTCCTGCCGGGCCACGACGCCGTCACCGGTCGGGACGACTGGCGTCTGCGCCCCCTCAGGCCCCGCTCCGTGGGCCTGCGTGGAAATCCCCTCGAACTCGCGATGGTCCAGGCGCGCCTTACGCATTCCCTTCGTGAGCCCGGGTGCCCGGCAACGGGATCGCGGTCTCTCGCACGGAGGTTCCAATGCGTACGTGGTTCGTCGTGGGCGTGTTGAGCGCTGCCGTTCTCCTCTTGCTGGCCGGCTGTGGCGCCTCCGGCGGGGGTAGCGATCTGGCCCCCACGGGCGTGCTGATCAACACCCCCCCCACCCTCACGATCACGGAGCCGTCGAGGGACGTCGTCCTGAGTCGGGGCGCAAGCACGACCATCGCCATCGAGTACGCGGACGACGACCCCGACGATGCCGCTGTCACCTGGATCACGGCGGATCTCGACTGTGATGAGACGCGCATCGACCCGCTCGGCTGCGCGACCAGCGGCCCCCGGGATGAGATGGACGGAATCACCCAGCAGCTGTCGCTGAATCTGACGCCCCAGGCCACCACCAAGGAGGGGGTCTACACCATCGTGGGCACGACCTGGGATGGCACGAACACCCGGGTGACGGCCACCGCGCCAGGTCGCGTCGAGGTTCGCAACGTAGCTTGGGCCAAGCTGGCGGGTGGCACGAGCTATCCCGGCATTACCGCGGGCGAGGACGTCGCAGCCCTCCCCGACGGCTCGTGCCTCGTCACGGGCACGGTCTCGGGCGGCCAGACTCTTGGAATCGGCGAGGCGAACGAGACCACGCTCGACACCGGTCCCTTCGTTGCGCGCTACGGCGCGGACGGAACGCTGACCTGGGCCAAGATCGCGGAGGGCGGCGGCAAGTGCATCGCCGCCTTCGCGGACGGCTCGTACATCTTGGCGGGCCTCACGTTCGTGGCGCGCTACGACGCGAACGGTACGCTGCGCTGGCTCAAGCGGGAGGGCGGCTTCATCGAGGGCGTCGCCACGTACGCGGACGGCTCGTGCGTCGTGACGGGCATCCTGCGGAGGCCGGAGACCTTCGGGGTCGGAGAGATCAACGAGACGACGATCACCCCCTTGGGCTACAGCGACTGCTTCGTCGCGCGCTACGGCGCTGACGGCACGCTGACTTGGGCCAAGGCCGCCGGCTCCGCGCGCCCTGGGGAGCTGACCAGCACAGGCTACGGGCGGGACATCGCAGCCAACGCGGATGGCTCGTGCGTTGTGACGGGAGGATTCTCGGGCAGCGTGACCTTCGGCGTAGGCGAGACCAACGAGACGACACTGACACAAGGGGGCCAAGTGCTCGCCGCTGCCTTCTTCGTAGCGCATTACGGCGTGGACGGGACGCTGACCTGGGCACGGGCCGTAAGCAGCCCGGGGAACGCCCACGGCCAAGGCATCGCAACCCGTGCGGACGGGTCGTGTGTGGTGACCGGCTTGTTCGAGGACACGGCCACTTTCGGCGCGGGCGAGGCCAACGAGACCACACTCACGTCAGTCAAGGGAGGTTCCGTACTCTCCCCGCAGCCCTCGACCAGCATGTTCGTCGCTTCGTACGGGGCGGACGGCACGTTGCGCTGGGCGAAGACCCACGGTGGTACGGATGGCAGGAGCAACGGGTTCGATATCGCTGCCCATGCGGACGGCTCATGCGTCGTCACAGGCAGCTTTGCTCGCAGCCCGATCTTCGGAGCGGGCGAGGCCAACGCGACCACGCTTACGCAGTTCGGTTCGACCGGATTGCTCGTGGCGCGCTACAAGGCGGACGGCACGCTGAGCTGGGCCAAGACCGCAGCGGGCGAGCTGGGTTCACCTGGCCTCGGCATCGCAGCTGTCGCAGACGGCTCGTGCATCGTGCTGGGTTTCCAGGCGTACAGTCGTGACTCGACTTTCGGGGCGGGCGAGGCGAACGAGACCACGCTCCGCCCCGCGGCAGATGACGGCATGTTCCTGGCCCGCTTCAACGCAGACGGCGGCTTCTAGGAGTCGCTGAACCGAGCTCGGAAGAGGCATCTCGGAATCCCGCGTGTGTCCCCGGTCTTGGGCGGAATGCCGCGCTGGATCTCCACGAAGCCGAACTCCGAGTGGAGCGCCACAGAGGGCACGTTGGTCTCCGACGTGAGGAAGTAGACGATCTCGGTGCGCTCGCGTAGCCACTCCATGCGGTGCTGCGTTAGCGCTCTGCCGACGCCTCGACGGCGACTGGACGGCAGCACCAGGACGCCGGACAGGTACCAACCATCGGGCAACTGGGGGAACCCCTTGGTGAACGTGTCGTCGCCCGCGCAGCGACCGTAGCCCACGATCGTCCCATCGACCTCGGCTACGCACGTGTAGCGATGCAGCTTGCCGCTTGCGATCTCCTCGAGCTCGGTCCGGATCAGAGGAAGGATCTCGGTCCTGGTTTGGGTCCCGTCGGATGCGGCGACGCGGGCGATGCCATCCGCATCCTCGACGACCGCGGCGCGGACTCCTAGCTCCAGCGTCGACAACGGCACGCTCCCTGGCGATCGCTCATCGGGCCCTTCGACAAGCTCAGGGAGCCTTCCGTGACGGAGGAAGAAGGGAAATGGTCGGGGCGAGCCGAGTCGGTACATATCCGCGACCCGTCTCGTGGGCGGTGAGGCTGGAGATGTAGGCGTCTGCAGCCTCCAGCTCCGCGCACGCCTCCGGGATCCCGCCGTGGAGGCCGTGCGGCCACGTACAGCGGCAAGGCCCCCCGGAAGTGCAGTCGTCTGCTCAACGGCGTGGAATCCGCACGAGCGTCCACTGCTGCGAGGGTAGGGCCAACCGGATGGTGCCGCCCTTGATAGGTAGCGGCTTGCCGTGACGTTCGTCGTAGGCCGAGACGCCTGAGCCGATGCCCAGGGCGGCAAGGTCGAACGTGATCTCGAGGTTCGCTTCTTCTCTCGAGAGGTTCGAGATCACGACCAGCACGCCCTGTTTCGGATGCTTCCACAGGCTCGCGTGGCAGTCCCGACCGGACACGCGGATGCGGTCGCCGACCTCCCAGTACCCGATGAACTCTGACTCCCGACAGCCGAACGCGTCCCGAATGCGGTAGACCTGCGCCAGAATGTCGATATCGGCGTCCTTCTCGCTGCGAACCGGCACGTCGTGCAGCAGCGCGAGGGCGAGGCAGGCCTCGTAGTCGGCCAGCCGGTAGTAGAGCAGGTCGGAGGGGATCCCGAGGTTGCGTCCAAGGATCTCGGTTCGGAAGCGGTCGAGGGGCAGCGCGTCGATCTTGTGAGGTACGCGCCTCAGATGCTCGCCGATCCACATGCCGTCGGCGTATGCCAGGGCGGGCACGTTCAAGCAGTCGAACGGATGCACGTCGACAATCCCGTCGGCATCGCATGCCTTGACCGCCGTGCGCAGTCGCCTCATGAGCTCACGCGCCCCTCGCACCGGGTAGGTCGATACGCGCCGGCCGTCCGGCGCAGTGTACCCACAGCCGTGACACCCGTTCTGGCAGGCGAACGGCCTCGTGGTCGTGTCCAGGTAGACGCCGCCGGCTCCATACTCCTGCATGCAGCGCGCCGCCATCGCAACGGCGAAGTCCTTCCAGAGGCCGTTGGGGCACGTGAAGTACATCGACTGCGGGATGTCCTGAAGGACGGGTCCGAGACTGGGAAACTCTCTCCGCGGTTTACGTAGGAACTCATCGGACCAGCCGTCGAACTCTGGTGCGCGATCACTCAGGAGAAACCCGATGGAGTACGGCAGCACCTTCAGGCTGCGTGCATCCATTGCGGCTACAAGCGCGCGGAAGGACTCCTCGCGCCCGACCGGCAGCATGTACGAGAACGTGTCGCACCATTCCCAGGCGATCAGGGCGCGGGCGCCACGCTCGGCGTAGTGCTGGAGCGCCGGCGTGTCGCCGATCGTCCGCTTGGGCCACTCCAGCTCGCGGCTGTACACGGGCATCCGGTGGACGCGAAGGTCCCAGTAGCTCTTGACGATCGGACGCACGGGCGTTCCCTGCAGTCCGAAGGCATACGTCCAGGGCCGACCCGGTGCCAGCCTGCTGGGCCGCGTGACGAAGTTGAGTCGCAGTCGGGTCTCGTCGCCGACGCGCTGGACCTCGAGGGCACGATCCGGGTCGGCCGGCGCCCAGTGTTGATCCGACTCGGCGCAGAAGCTCAGTCCTCGCTGCTCGTTCCCGATCCACAGGAGCGGCGCGAACGCGTGGGCGAAATCCGTCTTCAGGAGGCCCGCGTACGCGGTTCGATCCCGCCAGACGTTGAGCAGCGTTGCCTGATCGGCCGGCAGGGGGATCTCAAGGGCCAGCCGATCGATCTCGATGGCCCGGCGCGTACTGAGTCGCGCTTCGGTCCACAACAGGCCGTCGTACTCGAGCTGCGTGTCCAAGGTGAGACGGAGGCCGCCGGCCACAGCGCTCTGCCGGATGACCACCCGACGCGCCTCGGAGTCCACGAGCTTCGGGGGGCTCCACTTCCACCGCAAGGCGCGACCGCCCGCTGCCGCCGGCAGACGAATGGGCCCAGCCAGCAGCTCTGCACCACCGCTCGTCAGGGATTCCAGCAGGGGGCCGCGACCGAAGCGGTGCTTCCGGCCCCACACGTCGACCGTGACCTGCCCCTTCTGTTTGCGAGTCACACAAGGGGTCCAGGGAGGCGGGACTTCGTTCGACACGCCGACCCCGGCCGTCAGCCAGCCCGGCGCGAGCTCCCGGATGACCCCGGCGCGCGCCAGTTCCTTCCTCCGTCCGTCGAGCAACCTCGCTTCCGCCCGCACGATCCCCTCTGCCGGGATGTCGGCCGGGATGGACACGCGCTGCCACGAGTGGGAGACCGACTTCCCCCGCGCTCCCAGCTTCCGCTTCGTCGACGCCAGCGCTCGACCGGAGCGCGCGTCTGTGAGCCGGATCTCGAGCCACGGATTCCGCGCAGCGCCTGACTCTACGAACACGTCGCAGTGCACCCGCTTGCCGCGGACGTCGTGGGAGGGATGCAGCCGCAGGGCCGCCTTGACCGAGTCGGGTTCGAGGCCCGCGTGCTTCCGGATCTCGCCCGTCGACAGGGCGCGGTTGAAGAGCCTGAGCTCGGCGATCTCCCCCTGGAAGTAGCCCGGCCCCCAGCCCCCGATCGTCACGTTCTGCGGCGGACGCGCCACGATCGGCATCGAGGCCCGTTGCGTGTGCACGAGGCTGCCGTCGACGAACATGTGCACGCCGCTACCCGAGTCGACGACCACGGCGACGTAGCGCCAGGCTCCGTTCAGAAACCCAGCGGAGGTCGATACGAAGCTCCCGGCCTCTCCGTCGCCCCACTCGAACCGGAGGCGTTGCTTGTGATCGATCCGCAGGTTGTAGTTGCGGGTCTTCGTTGGGCCGGCGTTCATGCCGAAGATCAAGGGCTGTGTGCCGCGTTTCATCGTGGCGAGGGACGCCCGCAGCCACACCTCGATGGTCAGGTCACCATCCAGGTTGAGACCGCGGGGCCGGCCCAGGTCGGTCACGGCATCCCGACCGTTGAACTGCAGTGCGCCGCCCATGGGCGTGTCGACCCAGGTCGCGCCTCGGATGCGCCCGTGATGCGCCTTTCCGCTGTGATCCTGGAGCGTGGATCCCGTTCCTTCCTCGAACGTGTACCGCGCCACCAACCCGTTCGCGTCGAAGACCTCGTCAGGTTTCGCCGGCGCTGCGGAAGGGACCAGCACGTACGCCAGGAACAGAACGGCGCCCACGGCTCCGTGCCACCGCTGCAAGCCATTGCGAGGCGTGGCGAGGTCGCGCGGCGATCGAGCCAGGTTCATCGAAGGCGATCGTACTACGTCGACCCGTTGGATCCCCCTGCGGACCGTCGTGGGACTCTCAGCGGGCATCCGCTCCGGATGTGTCTTGCTCTTCCGCCTGAAGGACAGGGCCCCCTGTCGTGCATCAAGGACGTCCTGGGCGCCACTGACTTGGAAGAGGGACGGGCGGCGCGCAAGCAGCTCACTGTCGCAGGCTATCCACCCAACCCGGTCGCAGCGATCCACGTAGGTCACTCATCGGGTGCCGTTGTGGAGGGAGAAGGGAAATGGTCGGGGCGACTGGACTCGAACCAGCGACCTCCTGAACCCCATTCAGGCGCGCTACCAAATCTGCGCCACGCCCCGACGCTAGAGATGGGGACGCAAAGTCTACTCAGGAGGGGCGTGAGGCGGACGGATTCCCGTGAGGGCGGCTCAGGCCGCTCCCCCACCCAGGATCCGGGCGGCCTCGGCCACAACAGCCCCGTCTTCGTCCGATCGAAGCATATCCGCATGATTTCGGACTTCGTCCGGCGTCAGTCCCTCGAGCGCCCATAGGGCCGCCTCGCGAAGCAGCGGCTCTGGATCACTGAGGCGGGCGCGCAAGGCCGGGATGGCAGCTGTGGCTTCGACGTTGCGTGCTGCGATCGCGGCGTTCCGGAGCAAGCCCCGACGCTTGGGACGCAAGAGCGGGGTGTTCCGGAAGCGCGCGCGGAAAGCGTCGTCGGTCTCGATGGCGAGCACATCGGCGAGGTCGAGCCGTTGACCGACACCGCGATCGGGATGGAGTTCGGGCCAGGTGGCTTCGCTGGCGAAGCGGTTGAACGGGCAGACGTCCTGGCAGTCGTCGCAGCCGAAGACCCAGGCCCCCATCAACGGACGCAGGTCGTGCGGGATGGAGCCCTTGTGCTCGATGGTCAGGTACGAGATGCAGCGGCGTGCATCCAGCACGTAGGGCGCGGGGAACGCGTCCGTCGGACAGGCCGGCATGCAGTCGGTGCACGTGCCGCAGTGGTCGGTGCTCTCGCGGTCCGTCGTGGGCAGCTCGGCCTCGAGGAGCACCTCGCCGAGGAAGTACCACGACCCCTTGCGCGGGAGGAGCAGGCAGGTGTTCTTGCCGAAGAAGCCGAGGCCCGCGCGCTCGGCGAATGCGCGCTCGAGGATCGGGGAGTGGTCGCAGGCGGCGCGCGCCTTGCCGCCGAAGGTCGCGGCGAGCTCGTCAGCGAGCTGACGCAGCCTGGGAATCACGACGTCGTGGTAGTCGAGGCCCCAGGCGTATCGCGCCACGCGACCGAAGCGTGCCTCGTGCTCGAAGGCGGGCACGTCGACGTGGTAGTTGACGGCCACCGTGACCACCGTGCGCACGCCGTCGAGCAACGTGCGAGGATCGGCGCGCTCCGGGGGGTTGCGCGTCATGTAGCCAAGCGCGGCAGCGTTGCCGGCCTCGCTCCAGGTCTCGAGTGCTGCGAGCGCCGCCTCGACGGGCCTGGCCGACGTCACGCCCACGACCTCGAAGCCGAGCTTGGCGGCGGCGCGCTTCAGGACGTCTAGGGCGTCGTTCACGGCGGCATGGTAGCGCCGCGCTGCCCGGCTCAGGACGACTTGGTGGCGTTGCCGTTCTGGGCTCGCTCGTGATAGCAGTCGGGACAGATGTCGTGCGTGAGCTGCAGCGTGCTGTCGTCGGGGATGAACGCCCCCACCGGCACCCAGCCGTCGTCCCCGCGCTTCATGCGCCCGCACCAGGCACAGACGCAGAGCAGACCTTCGCTGCCGTACCACTCCGAGGGCATCGGCTCCCCGCGGGCACGCGCCTCCAAGAGCAGCCGACCAACGGCACGCATGAGCTCCTCGTGCCGGGCGAGCAGGCGGATACGCAGCTCGCCGAGCGTGCTGCGCTCCTCGGCCGAGAGCTCGATGAGCGTAGGCCGTTCGCGGGCGAAACGATCGACCTCGAGGATGCGCTCGACGATCGCGGCTGCCGCGAGGTCGTAGGCGCGCTTGGCGAGCGCGCCGTGCTCCCCCAGGCGCCCCAGCTCACGGGCCACGTGCAGGAGCATGGTGATCCGGTTGCCCGGCGGTTCGGTCCCCGCCTCGAGGCGATCCAGGAACGCGGTCGCCGTCTTCTCGACCTCGTCGGGCGCCTGGCTCTGGAGGGCGCAGAGGACTCGCGTGGTGTCGTTCTGAATCGAGTACTGCGGACCGTACTCGTGCTCGGCGGGGTCGGCGCCGAGCACGGCCAGGGCCTCGCTGCCACGCCCCATCACGGCGAGAACGAACGCGCGCGTCACGAGGGCCCAAGTCCGACGATGCGAGAACCGCGCCTCGACCTCGTCGAGGTGAACGAGCGCCGTGTCGAACGCGTTGCGCTCGAAGGCGGCCTGGGCGCGCATCATCAGGTCCGACATGTCGACCTGACGACGTTCCGCTTCGGCGAGCTCGGGGATGTCGCGCTCGAGCCGTTCGCGCTCACGCTCATAGCGCCGCCAGTCATGGAACGAGATGAGGATGTTCTGGACCACCTGACGCACGCGGATCGCCCGACGCCGGTCGCCGAGCCGCTCGAATCCGGCCAGGGCTCGCCGGCAGAGGACGAGCGCCTCGACCTCGCGGTTGAGGTGTCGCAAGCAGAGCGACAGGTTCGCCGCCACGAGCGCCTCCCAGCGCTCGTCTTGGCCCGCGACGTCCCCCAGGAGCACGAACAGGAGCTTCTCGGCCGCGCGGATGTGGCCCTGCTCGCGCTCGATCTGCGCGACCCGCAGCCGCCCCTGGAACCAGAGCTCCGTGCACGCCGTCGTCTCGGCGGCAGCGCGAGCGAGGAGCATGAGGCTGGGATCGGCGACCTCCATGTGCTCGAAGAGCCAGATCGTGCGCTCTACATCCGCCGGCCGAGAGAGGTGGAGGCGCTCTTGCAGCGCCAGGTAGCACCCGTACGCCGACGCGGCACCCTCGGGCTCGTTGCGGATCGCGTCCGCCCGCTCGAGGAGCGCGTCCTGCTGGGCGGGCGAGAGCCCGCGCGCGCGCTCCGACCATACCGCGTCAATGGCCTGCCCCGGTTCGAGGGAGACGTCCGTCATCCGCTGCCCTGCCCTTGCCGTCCCCTCGCGCGGGAGTCTATCGACTGGATTGATACAGAGGATCGGAACCATCGAATTGTGGACGACCCGGCCGATTCCGAGGGGTGCCTGCGCACGGCTGCGCAGCGAGAGGGTCAGAGGAGCAGCATGGCGTCGCCGTAGCTGTAGAAGCGATAGCCGCTACGAATCGCCTCCGCATAGGCGTCGAGCACGCGTGCTCGGGTTGCGAAGGCGAAGACGAGGGCGAGCAGGGTGGAGCGCGGCAGGTGGAAGTTCGTGAGCAGACTGTTCACGACGCGGAATCGATAGCCCGGCTGGATGAGCAGCCCGGTGGTCGAGGCACCGGCCCGCGGCAGGTCATCGGAGCTGTCCGCGGCCGCGGCCTCGAGCGCGCGCACGCTGGTGGTCCCCACGGCAACGACGCGGCCCCCGCGCGCCCGAGCCCGCCGCACCGCCTCGACCGTGGCCGCGGGCAGCTCGAAGCGCTCGACGTGCATGTCGTGCTCGTCGAGGTCGTCGACGCGGACGGGCTCGAACGTACCGAGGCCGACGTGGAGCGTGACCGTGGCGATCTCCACGCCCAGCTCGCGCAGGGACGCCAGCATCGCATCCGTGAGATGCAGGCCCGCCGTCGGGGCCGCAACGGCGCCCTCCGTGGCGGCGTAGACGGTCTGGTAGCGGCGCTCGTCCAGGGTCGCTCGCTCGTCGCCCGCCTTCCGCTCGATGTAGGGCGGTAGCGGCATGCGCCCGTACGTGGCCATCAGCTCGGCGGCCGTGGCGCCCTCGGGGCGCACATGCCAGGTCGCGCCCGCTCCGCGCGCCACGAGGCGGATTCCCACGTCCAGCCCCACCTCGAGGCGCTCCCCCGGCTGGGGTCGCCCACCGGCCTTGAGCAGCGCGCTCCAGACGCCCTCGAGGCCCGGGACCGGCTCGAGGAACAGCACCTCGACCCGGCCGCCGGTCTCGCGCCGCGCGTCCAGGCGCGCTGCCAGCACGCGGGTGTCGTTCACGACCAACAGGTCGCCGGGGCTCAGCAGGGTGCCTAGATCGGCGATGCCCTGGTGCCGGACCGGGCCCTCGGAGCGGGGCAGGACGAGCAGGCGCGAGTCGCCCCGGCGAGCCGGGGGCTCCTGGGCGATCAAGGCCGGCGGCAGGTCGTATTCGAGGTCCTCGAGGCGCACGCGCGGGACGGTAACACCGGGGTCCTTCCGGAACGGTGACCGGTGTAGCGCGAGCGTTACACTCGACTGCCCCGAGCCCCAGAAATTGGGGCCCGCGGCCGTGGTACGGCGTGTGCGTTTCACGACACCCATACGCACGCACGCAGGAGTCTCCCCCCATGATTCGCACGCTTCCCCTCGCTCTCGCCGCCCTCCTGGCCCTCCCGCTGACCGGGTGCGGAAGCGAGCAGGTGGCCGAGGCAGGCGCCGTCCCGCCCCCGCTGGCGTCCAGCACGCCCGCTTACGACTGGGCCGGCCGCACGGAGCTGCCCGAGGTCGAGCCCTTCGAGCGCGAGGACCTGCACAACGTCTTCGAGCTCTCCGAGAACATCCTCTCTGGCGGTGAGCCGCTGACGGACGAGGCGCTCGAAGCCGTCGCCAAGATGGGCGCGAAGACGATCCTCTCCGTGGACGGCAAGGCGCCCAACGTCGAGCTCGCCGAGAAGCTCGGGATGCGCTACGTCCACGTGCCGATCCGCTACGGCGGACTGTCGAAGGCGCAGATGCTGCAGATCGCGAAGACGTTCCGCGAGCTGCCGGGTCCCTTCTACGTGCACTGCTTCCACGGCAAGCACCGCGGTCCCGCGGCCGCAGCCGTGGGCCGCGTCCTGCTCGACGGCGCCAGCCGCGAGCTGGCGCTGGCCGAGATGCGCCAGTGGTGCGGCACGGCCGCCAAGTACACCGGCCTCTACAAGTCCATCGCCAATGACGCGCTGCCCACGGCGAAGGAGACCGAGGCGTACGAGTGGGACTTCCCCTCGAAGCACGAGATCACGGGGCTCCGCGCCGGCATGGTCGACATGACGCGCACCTGGGACAACGTGAAGTGGCTCAAGAAGAACGGCTGGAAGAGCGACGCGGCGCACCCCGACATCGATCCCGTCAACGAGACGACGAAGCTCTTCGAGCAGTTCGAGCAGATGCACGCGTTGGCCGACACGTCGAAGCGTCCCGCGGACTACCGCAAGTGGATGGCGGATTCGGTCACGGGCGTCAAGGAGCTCAAGACCTCGGTCAAGGCGTACATCGACGGTGACGAGGCATCGCGCGACCTCTCGGACAAGAAGCTGGCGATCGTGAAGGACCTGTGCGTCCGCTGCCACAAGCCCTATCGCGACAAGTAGGCGCGCGCTCCTTCCCCGATAACGAAACAGGCCGGCACGTACATGCCGGCCTGCTTCAATTCGGACCTGGTGTGCGGTGTGAAGGCTACGCGCCCTTGCGCTGCGCCTTCTCGCGACGGTCGTAGCGCTTCTCGAGCTCGCGGATCTTCTTGCCGTTCACGCGCAGCCAGAGCTTGATCTCGCGGCCCTTCTCGAACTCCTCGCCGGTCATGTTCTTGAGCGCCTTGAGGATGTTGGGAGCCAGCTCCTCGAGCGTGCGGCTCGTCGCGCCGCCGCCCGTCCGGGGGCCGCCGGCGCCGCCGGTCGAGGCACCGGCCATGCCCGTCGCGCCGCTCTTGCCGGCCTTGGCCTCGGCCGCGGCCTTGTTCTTGGCGAGCTGCTCCTTGCCGATCTTCTCGGCCATCTTCTGATCGTGGTCGCCGGGGGTGCCGGTGTCGTAGTTGACCTCGACGCCGTCCCAGGAGTAGCCCTCTTCGACTTCCGCCTCCTTGCCGCCGTCGCCCTTGTCGCTTTCCTTGCCGGAGTCACCCTTGTCCGCCTTGACCTCGATGCCGAGCAGCTTCAAGAGCGCAGGCATCAAGCGGATGTCCTGGATCCAGCCGGCCGAGCGGATGGCGTACTTCTTCAGCGCGAAGTCCTTGTGGTTCATCAGGTCCACGATCTCGTCGCCGGCGCCGAGGTAGCGCAGGTAGCCGACCGCGTCGAGCGCCGACATCAGGAAGATCGTGTCCTTCTTGTGCTTCTTCATCGCGGCAACGATGTGCTTGCCGGCCGTGCCGGGCACGCCGCGCATCTCGCCGAGGTAGATCACGGCGAGGGTGCGGATGTCCTCGTCGTTCTTCTTGACGAGCTTGCCGAGCTCGTCGGCGATCATCTTGTGCTGCGTCTTCACCAGGTTCTTCATGGCGAAGTCGCGCTGCATCAGCTTGTCGTCGCCCTTGAGGCCCTTGGCCTTGTACTCCTTCTTGAAGACCGCGAGGGCCTCCTTGGCCTCCTCGTCGGTGGCGAGCTGGACCTCGTCATCGGCAACGGCGGCGGGCGCCAGGGCGATGAGAAGGGCGAAGAGGGCGAGCAGGGTGCGCGTACGCAGCATGGGGCTTCTCCCAGACCGTAGACCCCACAATTCTACCAGGGCGAGGGTCCGCGTCAGCGCTCGAGCGAACGGTAGAGGCCGCCGGTGAGCTCGGCCATGAGCTCCATCAGCTCGTAGGGGTGCTCCCCCACGCCCACGGCCACGATCGGCACCATCCGGCGGCGGGCCTTCAGCCCCACCGAAGCGCCGATCACCTGCTGATCCGTCACCTCGGCGAGCCAGGGGATCGCGCAGGAGACGTAGAGGATCTCGTCCGGGCCCTTGCTCCAGGCGGCGCTGTCCTTGGACCCGCCGAGGTCGAGCGCCTCCATCAGGGACGTGTAGGCGTCGTTGCCCGCGTCGGACTTCACCTCCTCGAGCTCCTCGCTGACGGTGTTCTTCGTGCTGCGGTTGGCGGAGACGAGCTTGGGGAAGAGCGACTCGACCTTCTGGCCGGCCAGGTAGACGTTGAACTTCGTACCGCTCTCCATGTCGAGCACCGTGCGGATCATGTGCTTCATCATGAAGTGGCGGTTGGTCTTGATCTTCGGCCAGGCCACGCTGCGCGCGCCGGGCACCTCGCAGAGCTCCTGGAGGCGCTTCTTGTCGGTGTAGTTGTGCGGCTCGCTGATGCGGTGGTTGATCGTCGTGACGATCGCGACGCGCTTGCCCCAGACGGGAACGCCGAAGAAGTACGGCGGGTGCTTGGGCTTGCGCTTGATCTTCTCGACGGGCGTGCCCTTCTGGAGCGCACGCCAAGCCGGCACGTCCCAGCCGAACTGCTGCTTCGTCACGCGCTCGAGGGCGGAGAGCATGGCGCGACGCTCGGCGCCATCGGCCTGCTCGAAGGCGTCGATGAGCACGCCCACGACCTTGTCCTTCGGATACCACTCGGGCACCCAGGGCTTCGGCTTCTCCTTCGGGTCCGTCGGCTTCTCCGGCTTCTTGCCGGCCATGATCTCGAGCGCGCGTGCCCCCGCCGACCGCACGTGCCAGTCCTTGTGGAAGCACATGTTGTAGAAGTACGGGAGCGCGGCCTTGACCTGTCGGTTGGCCAGCACGAGCGCCGCCTGACACTTGAGCGCCAGGTCCTTCTCGCCCGCCAGGAACTCCATCATGATGGAGCTGCCGTGGTTGCCCGGCTGCTGCTCCAGGACGAGCATGATGTAGAGCCGCTTCTGGCCCTTGGACGTCTTGAGCTGCTTCTCCAGCTCGGCCTTCGCCTCGTCCGTGACGAAGGCCGCCAGGGCCTTCACGGCCGCGAGCGCGACGGCCTCGTTCTTCTCCTTGGCGAGGACCTTGAGGATCTCCTGGACGGCTTTCGTACCGTCGTAGTAGGCCAGCTCGCCGAAGGCCGTGGCGCGCGTCTTCCAGTCCTCGGAGCGCAGCGCCTTCTTGAACGCGCTCTTGGCGTCGTTCCAGTCCTCGGCGGCGGCCGGCAGCCCGCCCGCGAAAACGAGCAGGAGCACAAGCAAGGGAAGCGCGCGTCGCATGGAGGCCTCAAGGTAGCCGCAGGTGCGGCCTCCCTCCACCCGAGCCTTCGACGTAGGGCCTACGCCATGTGCGGATAGCGCCAGTCGCGCGGCGCGTCGAAGGTCTCCTTGACCGTGCGCGCGGCGATCCAGCGCGTGAGGTTGAGCGGGCTGCCCGCCTTGTCGTCGGTGCCCGAGCCGCGGGCGCCGCCGAAGGGCTGCTGGTTCACGACGGCCCCCGTGGGCTTGTCGTTGATGTAGAAGTTGCCCGCCGCGTGGCGGAGCGCCGTAGCGAGGCGCTCGGCGACCGTGCGGTCGCGGGCGAAGATCGCGCCCGTGAGCGCGTACTCGCTCGAGGTGTCGCAGAGCTCCAGCGTCTCGTCGAGGCGCGCCGGGTCGTAGACGTGCACGGAGAGCACGGGGCCGAAGAGCTCGGTCGTCATCGTCTCGTAGCGCGGGTTCTCGCACTCGATGACGGTGGGCTCGATGAACCAGCCCTTCTCCTTGCTGTGCCCGCCGCCCTTGAAGATGGACGCGTCGGTCGCCGTCTTGGCGCGATCGACGTAGCTGGTGATCTCGTCGTAGGCGGCCTCGTTGATCACGGCGCCCATGAAGGTCTGCCAGTCCTCGATGTCGCCCATTTTGATCTGCTCGATCTCGGCCGCCATGCGCTCCTTGAGGTCGGGCCACATCGTGGACGGCACGTACATGCGGCTCGCCGCCGAGCACTTCTGGCCCTGGTACTCGAACGCGCCGCGGATCGCGGCCACGGCCAGCTGCTCCACGTCGGCCGACTCGTGCGCGAAGATGAAGTCCTTGCCGCCCGTCTCGCCGACGATGCGCGGGTAGCCGTTGAAGCGCTCGAGGCCCTCGGCCATCTGGCGCCAGAGCATGTTGAACACGGCCGTGCTGCCCGTGTAGTGCAGGCCCGCGAAGTGCTCGGAGCCCATCGCGACGGCCGTGACCTCGCGCGCCTTGCCGGGCACGAAGTTGATGACGCCGGGCGGGAGGCCCGCCTCCTCGAGGCACTTCATGATGTAGTAGTTGCTGAGCACGGCGTTGCTGGACGCCTTCCACAGCGCGACGTTGCCCATGAGCGCGGGCGCCGTCGGCAGGTTGCCGCCGATGCTCGTGAAGTTGAAGGGCGTGACGGCGTAGACGAAGCCCTCGAGCGGGCGGTAGTCCACGTAGTTCCACATGCCCGGCTGGCTGGCGGGCTGGTCGCCGTAGAGGCGCAGGGCGTAGAGGCCGTTGTAGCGCCAGAAGTCGATCAGTTCGCAGGCGGCGTCGATCTCGGCCTGCAGGACGTTCTTCGACTGCCCGAGCATCGTCGAAGCGTTGAGCCGATCGCGCCAGGGACCGGCGAGCAGCTCGGCCGCCTTGCGGAAGATCGAGATGCGCACGTGGAAGGGCGTCTCGGACCACTCCTTCCAGGCTTCCTGGCCGTTGTCGATCGCCTTCTGGATGACCTCGGGCGTCGCACCGTGCCAGCGGCACACGATGTTCTCGTGGTCGTGGGGCGCGGTCCAATCGGTCACCTGACCGGTGTAGATCTCCTCGCCGCCGACGATGCAGGGCACCTCGATCGCGGCGCCGGACATCGACTTCAGCGTCGCCTTCAGTGAAGCCGTCTCGGGGGAGTCGGGCTTGTAGGCCTTGACCGGCTCGTTGAGGGGCTCGTCGTAGCGAAAGACCGTGTTGACCATGACCACTCCTGCCTGGGGGGAGCCTGAATCTACGCCTCGGGGGCCGATTGCCGACGCCTTTCCGAGCCCCCGCGCGCGGCCGCCACGGCGTGCACGGCCGTGGCGACGAGGATCACCAGCGCGCCCACCAGGGACCACGGCGCCGGCACCTCCCCGTGCACCAGGAAGGCCCACACAGTGTTGAGCACGGGCTCCACGAGCAGGAGCAGCGAGGCCTCGAGCGCGGGCACGCGGCGCACGCCCGCCGTCATGAAGAGATAGGCCAGGCCGATCTGGAACGCGCCCAGGTAGGCGATCCAGACCCAGTCCGTGACGGTGGACTGCTCGACGGGCAGGGCGAAGGGCAGGGCCACGAGGAAGACCAGCGCATTGCCCGCCACGGCCGCGCCCGCCGCCGCCCCGGACGGCGAGCCGCCGGGGTGCCGCTCCGCGCGGGCGAGCCAGCGCAGCCCGGCCACCGTGAGCGCCCACGTGACGGCCGCAGCCGCCCCGAGCACGTTGCCGAGGAAGGGATCGGGCGCCGTCTTCTGCGGCGGCTCCATCCCCACGAAGAAGAGCGCGAGCCCGACGCCTAGGGCGCACATGAAGAACAGGTCGCGGCGCCGGATCGGCTCGCGCAGCAGGTAGGGCGCGATCAACAGCAGGTAGAGCGGCGCCGTGGACTGCAGGAAGATCGCGTTCGCCGCCGTGGTCAGCTTGTTGGCGAGCACGTAGAGGATCAGCGTCGCGGCGTAGGCCACCGCCACCACCCCCGTGCGCCAGGTCCAGCGCCGCCGCGATGCGGGCAGGAAGAGCGCCAGGGCGATCGCCCCCACCCCGCTCCGGAAGCACGCCACCTGCCAGCCCGTGAGGTCGCACGCCTTGATCGCCGCGCCGCCCGTGGAGAAGAGCAGCGCGGCACCGAGCATCTGCATGCGGGCCTTGGCCACGGCGTCCATGGCCGCGAAGCCTAGCCGACGGGCGGTCCGGACGCCCCACCGTTGGACCGGATCCCGGTAGGATCGCGTCCAAGGGGCGGCGCCGACCGGACGGCGTCCGACTGCTGGAGACTCTTTCGATGCGACGCCACTTCGCCTTGCTCATCGCCCTCCTTCTGCTTCTGCCGATGGCCGCGCCTCCCGGTGGCGCGGACGAGGAGCGCAGCCGCGGCCCGCTCACGACGCGGCTGTACGAGATCGGCGCCCTGACCCACGGCATCCAGGACTGGATCCGTCCCACCGCGCCCTCCGAGTTCGACGGCGTGAGCAACGAGGAGTCTCCGCTCTTCGGCATCGAGGCGGAGGAGCCGTTCTATCCGTACGGCACGGCCGACGAGCTGATCGAGCTGATCAAGCAGTCCGTCGACCCGGCCATGTGGGAGGAGACGGACGGGGCCGACATCCTGACCATCGGCGAGTCCCGTCTCGTGGCGCGCTGCCCGCGTGCCCACCACGACCAGATCGGGGTGTACCTCGCGAAGATCGAGCGCGACGCGCTGACGCCGATGTCGATCGACGTGCGGGTCGTGCCGGCCGCCGACGCCGGGCTCGAGGAGAAGGGCACCGCGCTGGCCGCGGTGTCCCTTTCGGCCCTGCCGCGCCAACGCGCCGTGGCCTGGGAGGGGTTCCAGCACAGCTACGTCTGCGACTACGACGTCGAGGTCGCCAAGGGCGCGAGCATCTCCGATCCGATCGTTCTCGTGAGCAACGCCGGACTCGTTGCCCGCGTCCAGGCCCATCCGGCGCCCGAGGGCGGCGAGCTGCGCGTGAACCTGAACGCCGTGTACACCGAGCTCGCGGCCAGTGACCGCGTCGGAGTCGGCGAGGACCGCGAGATCGAGAAGCCCACCTACCGGACGTTCCGCGCGTACACCGATGCGCTCGTGAAGCCCGGCGTCTGGAAGACGGTGAACACCAGCACGCGCGTCGACGGCTCCAAGGTCGCGTACGAGGTGCGCGTCACGCCGCACAAGGTCGCTCTGCGTCCCACGGCACCGACCCACGCGTTCCTGGATCCCAAGCCCTTCGACGACAGCGGCAAGATGACCTCGCGCATGGTCGACGTCGGGCGCCTCACCGCACGCGCCGGCGACACGCGCGGCTTCGCAGCGTGGATGGTGTGGCCGAGCAACTACACGCCCCCGGAGCCGCCCGAGATGCGCGAGCCGGAGCCGCTCTATCCCGCGGAGGCCCTCCCCGACACCCTCATGACGATCATGGGCGAGAGCGGTGCCTGGGAGCAGGGGTTCATCGAGATCCGCAACGGTCGGCTGATCATGCGCAACACGCCGGCCGTGCTGGACGCCGCCGAGGGGATCATCGCGAAGCTCCGACGCGCGTCGATCCGCTCCGTGACCGTGCAGGCCGAGGTGGTCGAGACGTCGGCCGAGACCGCACGCTGGCTGGCCGAGAAGGGCAGCTTCGATCCCAAGGACCGGACGAAGGCGTTCGGCGGTTCCGTTGCCACCACGCGCTTCGAGAGCCGCATCCTCTGCCCCAAGGACACGCGTCGCCACGTCGCCACAGGCACGGACTTCACCTACGTCGGCGACTACGAGGTCGAGATCGCCGAGGACAGCTCGATCTCCAACCCGGTGATCCACTACGTCTTCGAGGGCACGCAGCTGGACGTGCATCCGCGGCTGAGCTCCACCGAGAACGCCGTGCTGATGCAGGTGTCCTACGTCAAGACGCAGCGTCGTCAGAAGGAGCGCTGGACCTCCACGCCCCACGGGCGCCTCGACACGCCGCAGATGGACACGTCGGTGCTCAACACGAGCGTGTTCACGTCCCTGGGGCGCACGGTTGTGGCCGGGATCACGGGCAGCGGCGACACGCGCCACGTGCTCCTGCTGACGCCCACGCTGGAGCGCGCCACGCGCTGAGCGCGCTGGGTGCTTACTTCGCGGTCATGATCGCGCGCGCGTCCTTGGCCTGGGGCGCGCGCGGATCGAGCCGGATGTGCCCGCCTGCATCGACAAGGCCCAGACGGCGATACGTCGCGGTCAGGTCGGGGAAGCCCCTGGCCTGGAGCACGCGTCGGGCAATGGGCGCGCAGAGGCTCCGCCCCAGCCAGCGGTCGGCGTCCTCCAAGAGCGCCATGCCCGTATACGAGGCGCCGGCGTACGCGTAGCGTCCGCTGAGGTAGCGGATCACGTCGTCGAGCGAGCGCGTGCCCTTGAAGACACGGCGCAGCTCGACGTCGATCATCAAGGCGATCGCGCAGCCGCCCCAGTACACGCGCCAGTAGGCGTGGGTGCGGTGCATGTTCTCGCTCGTAACCTTCAGGGTGTCGCCCGGGCCCCCGATGCGGCCGCGCCCGAAGCCCTCGTGGATCTCCTGCCAGCCCTGTTCCACCGACTGGAAGCCAGCGCGCGTGCGCAGCACCTCCTGGTAGTAGGTCGTGAAGCCTTCCTGGAACCACGCCTCGGACAGGGGCGTCCAGGGCATGCCGAGGTGGATCATCTCGTGCACGGCGACCCACTCACCGATCAGGTCGTCCTTCGTGGCGACCTGCGAGAGGTAGAAGAGCGTGCTCGCCCCCCCGGCGCGCCGCGCACGCCCGAAGCTCACAGGCGAGTTCCACGAGCCAGCCGGCAGGAGCACGACCTGCACGGGCGACATCGGGTAGCGCCCATAGAGGTTCGTGACGGCGCCCGCGGCGGCCGAGATCCAGGCCTCCACGTCCTCACGGCTTGCCTTGTGCCGCCGGTCGAGGCGCGCGATGCGGAACGTTGCGCCGCTGGCGTCGAACGACTCCGGCGCGAACCGACCCAGCGCGATGAGCGCATCCAGCGTCAGCGCATGCCGGCCCACCTGGTACGTGTGCGGCGTGCTTGCGCCCGCGACGTCGGGCCAGGGCACCGAGACGTTGAGCTCCCCCGGACAGACGAAGCGACACGTCACGTAGACGCCGTTCGGCCATACCGTCGGACGCAGGAGCACGTTGCCCGGGTTGATCATCACGTCGCGCCCGATTCGGGCCGATTGACGATCGCCGGCCTTCAGCGCGGCATCGAGATCGACGCGGTAGCGAACGCAGCCCCCCGCGCGCAGGCCGCGCGGCACGACCGCGCCTTCGCGCGCCGAGCGGGCGAGCTGTGTGCCGCTCGCGTCGGCGGGGAACGAGAGTGCGCCGAGCCCCCGCGCGTCCTTGAGCTCGAGCTGGCGCGGCAGGAAGCGCCGGAAGCAGATCCGTACGTCGACCGACTTCAGGTCGGGCGCGAGCGTGACCACGTAGTCCCAGCCGCGCCGGGTGCGCGTGCGCGGGTCGTCCGCGGACGCCGACGGCGCGGGGACGTAAGCGCAGCACAAGAGAAGCAGCACGCAGCCGAGGAGCGCGCGCCGCACCCGCCTACCCGATCTGCATCACGTGGGCCTGCATGAAGTCGTCGACGTCGGCACCGGCCTTGATCAGGCGATCGACGAGGGCGTCGTCCTGCGGGTTGCCCGGCACGAGCGCGGGCAGGTAGTAGCGTCGGCCGCTCGTCGCAGCGACCTCGAGGCGGCCCTTCATGAGCGCCACGACGTCGTTCCAGCGCACGACGAACGCGCCTTCCTCCACGTCGCGCGAGACGGCCACGTACCCGAGCTGATCGACGAGCGCGCTCTCGAAGCGCCAGATGGCGAAGGCGGTGCCGTCGCCCGCCTGCATCACCTCGAGCGGCTGCGCCTGGTGGTAGCGCAGCGCGCGCGGCAGGAGCGTGTTCTCGAGCGCGCGCGCGAAGTCGATCTCGTCTTCGACCGCCGGGATGTCGGCCGGCACGATGAAGAGGTCGAAGCGCGGGAACCGGAGCGCGGCCCACGGCCGGCCGCGCTGGCTCAGCTCCTTCTTGATCTCGGACGCGTCGAGCCGCATGGCGCCGGTGCCCTCGGCTTCGGCCTCGGTGAGAGTGAGCCTCTCGAGGGGCACCGAGGCGCCGTCGGGCGCGCTGAGCGTGCCGCGGCCCTGCTCCATGAGCGCGCGGATCAGGCCGAACGCCATGCCCCAGTCGACGAGGTTCGCCATGCTGCCGAGGGAGATCTCGATCGCGCCGGTGCGGAACGCACGCCCGCGCATGGCCAGCCCGACGCCCCGCAGCGACCCTTCGGCGAAGAGGTGCGCCTCGAGCGATCCCACGCCCTGCTTGCCCGTTACGGGCTCGAGGATGCGCGGCTGCGCGCGCGAGGCCCACTCACGCAGGAAGCGGGTGAGCGTGCGCGGACGCCAGGTGGAGTCGATGAGGGTGTAGATGCGTGCCATCGGCTTGGCGCGGAACGTACCACACACCGGGAGGTGCGCTGTCCGGGCCGCGACCCCGGACATGTACAACCCGTGCTTACGTGCGCGGGTACACTCCGCGCGGCACCCCGGGGGCGTAGCTCAGTTGGTAGAGCTGTGGACTTTTAATCCATAGGTCGGGGGTTCGAGTCCCTCCGCCCCTACCACTCACCGGGTCAGCGGCCGCGCCGCGGCGGATCGAGCGATCGCTTCTCCAGCGCCCGAATCTCGGCGTCCACCGCCTCCATGCGCCGCCTTGCAGACGTGTAGTCCACGTTCGCCCCCGCCTCCTCGAATCGCAGGGCCCCCGATGCGTCGATCGACCACGCGCCTTGATGCGTGTGCAGGACTTCGATCACGCGGCGGGCCGAGCGAGCGGAGTCGAGAACGGCCGTCGACAGCTCCACGCGGAGTCCGGCCGTGGCGCGCAGGCTCGCAAGGTAGCGCTCTCGATCCGCCGCCTCGATCCCCGCGTCGGCAAGGCGGCGGTCGCACCGACCCGCGAGCGTCGACTGCCAGCGGTCGACATCGAGGGCTGCCTTCACCAGCTGCTCGGCCAGCTCCTGGCGATCGAGAAGTCTCGACGCATCGAGCAGGCCCTCGTGGGAGATGCCGCCGGCCGCATCGAATGCACGCCGCGCGTCCTCCAGTCGACGCGTGACGAGCTCGCCGTCCCACAGCGCGCCGACGAGGATGCGCAGGTATACGGGCACATCACCTTGTTGAGCTTCGGAGATCCGGTCGAGACGCTTTGCGGCGTCCCGCAACGCGTCCGCCCCGACGCGCCCGGGGCTCGTCAGGAGGTCTTCGACGATGCGCGATGCGTCGCTGACGACCTCTTGCTCCGCGCTGCCTCGAGCGGCCGCCGCCTTCCACTCCTTGTGGCGTGAGATGTTCACCGGCGTGAAGAACAAGGCGACCACCACGTACGACCAGGCCAGGACGTGACGCTTCTGTCGCCCCATGAGCGCCGACAAGCCCCACACGCACGCAGCGACGATGAGCGCAGCGAGCAGGGAGCCGAGGACTTCGATCGCCACGTCCGCGCGTTCGGCGGGCGCACGCGGCGGCCAGACGACCGTGACCGTCGCGAGCGCCAGGCTCGCCAGCACGCAGAGCAGGACACGGAGCTTGTCCCACGACACACG